>NZ_JBSXMZ010000009.1:0-326723 GCF_054073265.1 Kribbella sp. CWNU-51 | reverse complement strand
CTACCACACCCCCCGCGAAATGTTCGCTACCCTCCTCATCGACGACCTACACCGCGTTGCGACCACCCCCTGATCTCGCCGAGGAAAACCCTCCCCAAACCGGCAGAAAACCCTCCACCCGAACAGACCGGGGGCGCACCCCGGGGCCGGTGTCTCCACCGCCCCCCACGGCGGGTGAGGGCGGAGCGGGAACCGACCAGGAGCACCACCCAACGCGCTCCGAAACCACCCACACATCCAGCACAAGAGCCTGAATGGGGCTCCCGTGCCCTCGGTGTGGGGGAAATGGGTAAGGGCTTGAGTGGGGTGGGCGGTGGGCTATCGGAGGTGGGGACCGAGTAGGGTCGCCAGACGCTCGCCGATCAGGCGGTAGCCGTCGGGGCCGGGGTGTACGTCGTCCGCGTAGAGGGCTCGCGCTTCGTCCATCGTGAGGACCTCACGGCCGTCGATGAGGTGGACCCCCGGATCCCTGCGCGCGCCGAGCTCCACACAGTCGCGTACGTCGTCCAGCGTGAGACCGACCGCGTTCGGTTTGCCCTCGCGGTTGGGCGCGAACAGGGGCGTGATCACCACGATCGGGGTCTTGGGGTGGCCGGCGCGGACTGTCGAGATGAAGGCCTCGATCTGGCCGGGCAAGGTGCGGCCACTGAAGGTTTCGCCGCCGTAGATGTTGATGCCGAGGCATAACGAGATCAGACGGGCCGGGAGGTCGCGGATCGTGTGGGCGGCGACCGGGTCGAGGTGGCACTCGCCGGCGAAGCCGAGCGAGACACAGTTCCAGCCGTGCTGCCGGGCGACCAGCGCCGGCCAGGTCTCGGACGGACCGTAGGCGCCGCCGCACTGGGTGATCGAGCTGCCGTAAGTGACCCAGCGTGGCCCGGTCGGCGCCAGCGGCTCGGAGTCACCGTCGAACGCGAGCCCGCGGATCTCGACCATGCCGACTTGCGGTAGCCAGAGCTCCACCTCGACCGCGCGGCCCGGCAGGTCAACGGTCAGACGCTGCTCACCCTCGCGGACTGCGCAGCGCTCGTGCAGTTCACCGTCGACCAGGATGTCCACGGGCCCGATCGTGCTGGCGATGCCGCGCGCCGCCCGGATCTCCAGTCCGACCGAGGAGGCCGACGTACGCCAGGCTCCGCGCACACCGGCGGGGGTCGCGGCGCGCTCCCAGAGACGATGACCTGGTCGATCCGGGGATCCGGTCCAGTCGGTCAGGCCGAAGTCGTGACCCCGCGGATCGAGTCGCCAGAACGTCGTCCAGCCGTCCGCATCGACCTCCTGATGCTGGAAACCGGTCCACAAGGCCTCGCTCACGTTCGCCCTCCTCGGATGCCCCGGAGTGACCGGGCGACGGGTTGCGCGGCGGCGGACGTGAGGCGCGAGACCGCGCGCGCACCGAGACTGGCGTTCACATGGGCGAGCATGACCGCGGCGGCGGTGCCGGAGTCTCCGGCCGCGATCGCGTCGACCAGTGCGAGGTGCTCGGTGTGGGTGCGGTCCAGATCGTCCTCGGTCCGGCCGTCCTCGAGAGCAAGCCTGCGGTACCGGTCGGCTTTGTCCCACAGCCCGTCCAGGGTCTGGACGAGGAGCTCGTTGTGCGAGGCCGAGTAGATCGCGACGTGGAACCGCCGGTGCGTGAGCAGCTCGGCCGACCCGGGGTCGGTCCGCAGCGGCCGCAGCCCGTCAGCCGTCTCCCGGATCAGCGCGAGATCCTCCCGGGTCCGCCGTTCCGCCGCCAGGCCGGCGGCCAACGGGTCGAGCGAACGACGGATCTCGACCAGATCGCGCGCCTCCTCCGCGGTCAGCCGGGTGACGCGCGCGTCCCGGTGCGCGTCCAGCTCGACCAGGCCCTCGGTCATCAGCCGGCGCAACGCCTCGCGCAGGGGTGTCGTGCTGATGCCGAGCTCGCGGGCCAGGTCGGCCTGCGGGATGACCGCACCGGGTCCCAGCCCGCCGCGCAGCACCTGGTCGCGGACGAGTTCGTAGGCGATCTCGGCCTTGGTCACGGGATCCTCCAGCTAGTTATAACGACCGGCTGGCTCAGACTACCTTGAGATCATGCCTTGAGACGAGATCTGCCAAACACTTGACGCGAGTCGTTATAACGACTCACACTCCTCACTATGGCTGACAACTTCCGGTTGGGTGTGCTGCTGGGTGACGGCATCGGGCCCGAGATCGTGCCCGCCGCCGTCCAGGTGCTCGATTCCGCTCTCGGCGCCGTCGGTGCGCCGGCCGTCGAGTGGGTGCCGCTCCCGGTCGGCGCCGCGGCGATCGAGACGCACGGCAGCGCCCTCCCGGACGTCACGGTCGAGACGCTCGACAAGCTCGACGGCTGGCTCCTCGGCCCGCACGACAGTGCGTCGTACCCCGCGGAGCATCGCGCGCAGCTCAACCCGAGCGGGTTCCTCCGCAAGCATTTCGATCTGTTCGCCAACATCCGCCCGGCGAAGGCCTTCGACGGGACGCCCGCGCTGCTGCCCGGGCTCGACCTGGTCGTGGTCCGGGAGAACACCGAGGGCTTCTACGCCGATCGCAGTACCTATCGCGGCACCGGTGAGTTCATGCCGACCGCGGACGTGGCGATCGCGATGGGCATCTTCACCCGTCCCGCGATCGAGCGGATCGCGCGGCAGGCCTTCGAGCTCGCGGTCCAGCGCCGCAAGCGTCTGACCATCGTCCACAAGGCCAACGTGCTCCGGACCACGACCGGCTTCTTCCTGGAGATCTGCCGGGAGATCGCCGCCGAGTACCCCGACGTCGCGGTCGACGACTTCCACATCGACGCGATGACCGTCCATCTGGTCCGGCACGGGGCGGACTTCGACGTACTGGTCACGGAGAACATGTTCGGCGACATCCTGTCCGACCTGACCGGCGAACTGGCCGGCTCGCTCGGGATCGCGCCGTCCATCAACGCCTCGCATGAGCGGGCGATGGCGCAGGCGGCGCACGGCTCGGCCCCGGACATCGCCGGCCGCGGCCTGGCCAACCCGACGGCGATGATCTCCTCCGGCGCGATGCTGCTCGACTGGCTCGGCAACCAGCCGGCCGCCGAGCTGATCGATCGCGGTCTCCGGGCGGCGGTTGCCCAAGGCATCCGTACGGCGGACCTCGGCGGCACGGCCGGTACGGCGGAGTTCACCGCGGCCGTCGTCGAGTCGATCAACGGGCTCGCATGAACATCCAGTCACTGCGAGGCATCGCGCCCGATCACTTGCCGCGGACGCTCCGGATCCTTCTGGAGAACGCACTGCGGCACGGCACGGCGAGCGACATACTGCGCGACTGGAAACCGGGCGCGACCGGCGAGCTGGAGGTCTACCCGTCGCGGATCTTCCTGCACGACACGAACGGCGTACCCGTGCTGGCCGACCTGGCCGCGATGCGGGACGCAATGGTTGCCCGCGGCAAGGACCCCGGACTGGTCGACCCGGTGATCCCGGCGGAGCTGGTGGTCGACCACTCGGTGATCGCGGACGTGTTCGGCCGGCCGGACGCGTTGCGGCGCAACGTCGAGCTGGAGTACGAGCGCAACGCCGAGCGGTACCGCTTCCTGCGCTGGGGACAGCGCACGTTCCGGCAGCTCGAGGTGGTGCCGCCGGGGTCCGGGATCATGCACCAGATCAACCTGGAGCACCTGGCCCGGGTGGTCGAGGAGCGCGACGGCTGGGTGTTCCCAGATCTCTGCCTGGGCACCGACTCGCACACCACGATGGTCAACGGCCTGGGTGTGCTCGGGTGGGGGATCGGCGGGATCGAGGCCGAGGCGGCGATGCTCGGGCAGTCGGTGTCGATGATGCTGCCGCCGGTGGTCGGCGTACGCCTGACCGGTGCGCTGCCGGTCGGGACGACCGCGACCGACCTGGTGCTGACGATCACCGAGACGCTGCGGGCGCACGGCGTGGTCGGCAAGCTGGTCGAGTTCACCGGCCCCGCGCTGGCGGACCTGCCGGTGCCGGACCGGGCGACGATCGCGAACATGAGCCCTGAGTTCGGCTCGACCGCGGCGTACTTCCCGATCGACGAGCGCACGCTCGAATACCTGCTCTTCACCGGACGTACGCCGGAGAAGGTCGCGCTGGTCGAGTCCTACGCCCGAGAGCAGGGCCTGTGGCACGACCCGTCTGTCGACCTGACGTACGACGAGTGTCTGGACATCGACCTGACCACAGTGGTCCCCTCCATCGCCGGACCTCGTCGGCCGCAGCAACGCACGCAACTGTCCACCGCCAAGCAGGCAGTCGAGCGTGAACTGCCGGCCGGCCCACGCACCACGACCACGGTCGGGCACGGTGCGGTCGTCGTCGCGGCCATCACGTCCTGCACGAACACGTCGAACCCCGCGGTGATGGTCGCCGCCGGCCTGCTCGCCCGCAACGCCGTTGAGCGCGGTTTGGCCAGCAAGCCGTGGGTGAAGACGACACTGTCTCCCGGGTCGCGCGTGGTGATGGACTATCTCGGCGACGCCGGACTCACGCCGTACCTGGAGAAGCTCGGCTTCCACCTGGCGGGGTTCGGCTGTATGACCTGCATCGGGGCGTCGGGCGCGTTGATCGACGAGGTCGCCGAGGCGGTCCGGACGCAGGACCTCACCGTCGCGGCCGTGCTGTCGGGGAACCGGAACTTCGAGGGCAGGATCCAGGCCGACGTCCGGCTGAACTACCTCGCGTCGCCGCCGCTCGTGATCGCCTACGCCCTCGCCGGCCGGATGGACATCGACCTGCTCTCCGAGCCGCTCAGCTCAGAGGGACCGCCGGTCTACCTGGAGGACCTTTGGCCTGAGCCGGCCGAGATCGAAGCGGTGATCGGCCGCACGCTCAAGCCCGAGTTATTCGATCGCGCGTATGACGATCTGTTCGCCGGCGACGACCGCTGGCAGCAACTTGCTGCGCCGGCGGGTGAGACCTTCGCCTGGGAGGACTCGACGTACCTTCGCCGGCCGCCGTACTTCGACGTGCAGCCCACACCGGGTGACTTGGTCGGCGCTCGCGCGTTGGTGCGGCTCGGTGACTCGGTCACCACGGACCACCTCTCGCCCGCGGGCGCGATTCCCCCGGACAGCGTGGCCGGTCGCTATCTGCGCGACGCCGGGACGGACCAGCTGAACACGTATGCGTCGCGACGCGGCAACCATCAAGTGATGGTCCGCGGCGCCTTCGCCAACCTGCGGCTGCGCAACGAGCTTGCGGACGGCGTCGAAGGCCCGGTCACGCCCGGCCCGGACGGCGTCCTGACCTCGATCTACGACGCGGCCGAGGCCTATCGCGCGGCCGGCGTACCGATCGTCGTTGTCGCCGGCAAGGAATACGGCGCCGGGTCGTCGCGCGACTGGGCGGCCAAGGGCCCGGCGCTGCTCGGAGTACGGGCGGTACTCGCGCAGTCGTTCGAGCGGATCCATCGATCGAACCTGGTCGGCCTCGGCATCCTGCCGCTGGAGTTCCTGCCCGGAGAGGGCGACGACCTCACCGGAACAGAGCCCATCGACCTCCGGCTCGGCATGGACGGCTTTGCGACCGCGTGCTCCGCGGGCCGGACCTACCGGCTGAAGATCCGCCTCGACACACCTCGCGAAGTCGACTACTACCACCACGGCGGTGTGCTGCCCTACGTGCTGCACCGCCTGAGCGAAGGGCAACCCTCGTGATCGCCTCGTTCAACCCCGCCAGCGGGGAAGAACTCGTCACCTTCGACGCGTACGACGCGGACCGCGTCGACGCGCTGCTGACCGCCGCAGTGGTTGCCCAAAGCAACTGGCGGTGGACCGAGGTGTCCGAGCGGACCGACCTGCTCACCTCCCTGGCCGAAACGCTGCGGAGCCGGAAGCCCGAACTCGCCGCGCTGATCACCAGCGAGATGGGCAAGCCGCTGACCGAGGCGGTCGCCGAGATCGAGAAGTGCGCGATCACGTGTGAGTACTACGCCTCACGTGCGGAGGGCTTCCTGGCCGCGGAGACGGTCACGCCCGACAGCCGGGTCGAGTTCGAGCCGCTCGGCGTCGTCCTCGCGGTGATGCCGTGGAACTACCCGTTCTGGCAGTTCTTCCGGTTCGCCGCGCCGGCCCTGGCCGCGGGCAACGGGGCGATCCTCAAGCACGCCAACTCGGTCCCGCGGTGTGCGCTGGCGATCGAATCCGTCCTGCGGGACGCCGGGATGCCGGCCGGATTGATCGGGGTCGTCCTGGTCGAGACCGAGCAGGTCGCCGGTCTGATCGAGGACGACCGGATCGCGGCCGTCACCTTCACCGGCTCCACCGAGGTCGGTAGCGTCATCGCCGCGCAGGCCGGACGGGCGCTGAAGAAGCAGGTCCTCGAACTCGGTGGCTCGGACCCGTTCATCGTCCTCGCCGACGCCGACCTGGACGCGGCTGCACGGACCGCCGTCACCGCGCGGTTCCTCAACGCCGGACAGAGCTGCGTCAACGCGAAGCGGTTCATCGTCGAGGAGTCCGTCGCCGACGATTTCGTCGCCCGTTTCGGTACGGCGGTCGACCGGCTCGTCCTCGGTGATCCGGTCGACGGCGCCACCACGATCGGCCCGCTGGCCCGGGCCAATCTGCGTGACACGTTGCACGCGCAGGTTCGCCGTACGGTTGAAGCCGGCGCGACCCTCGTCCGTGGCGGCGACGTGGTCGACCGGCCCGGGTTCTACTACCAGCCGACCGTGCTCGACCACGTGCTGCCGGGGATGGCGGCGTTCGACGAGGAGACGTTCGGACCGGTCGCGGCGATCACGCGGGTGCGCGACGCGGACGAGGCGATCCGGCTGGCGAACCAGACCGAGTTCGGACTGGCGGCGTCGTTGTGGACGCGGCCGGAGCGCGCCCGTGAGCTGACCCGGCGGCTGGACGCGGGGGCGGTGTTCGTCAACGCGATGGTCGCCTCGGATCCGCGGCTGCCCTTCGGCGGGATCAAGCGATCCGGGTACGGCCGCGAGCTGGGCGTGCACGGGATGCGCGAGTTCATGAACACCAAGACCGTCTGGTCGGCCGAGCCGGCGCCGCGCTTGGTGATCCGGCCCGGCGAGGTCGAGGTGTTCGACCGGGGCAGCGGCGTACGCACCGTTCCTTATGTCGGCGCCTGGAACTGTGGACCGAACCGGGTCACCACCGGTACGACGGTGTTTGCCGTCGGCACCGAAATCCCGTTGCACTCGCACAACGTCGAGGAGTCGGTGCTGGTGTTCTCCGGCCAGGCGACCGCGGTGATCGACGGCGAGCGGGTCGACCTGGAGGCGGGTGACGCGACCTGGGTCCCGGCCGGCGTACCGCACCAGTTCATCAACCGCGGCGACGGCGAACTGACCATCTACTGGGTGTACGGCGGACGCGAGGTGACGCGGACGATGACCGCGACCGGCGTGACCGTGGCGCACCTCTCCGCCGGGGACCGCGGCGCCGTTGCCGCGCCAAGAAAGTAACGAGTAGGCTGATGTAACAGGTGATGCAAATTAACCAAGGTTACGCTCACCTCACTCCGGAAGGAAGTCCCTGAATGACAGCGGAAGCTGCGGAACAGCACAGTCCCGAGATCCACCACTCGCACCGCGACGTCACCGGCGGCTGGCTGCGGCCTGCCACCTTCGGCGTGATGGACGGCCTGGTGTCGAACTTCGCCCTGGTCGCCGGTGTGGTCGGCGGCGGCGCGACCGGCAAGGTCGTGATCATGACCGGGCTGGCCGGCCTGGTCGCCGGCGCCTGCTCGATGGCCTCGGGAGAGTTCACCTCGGTCTCGTCCCAGACCGAGTTGATGAAGTCCGAGATCGAGGTCGAGCGGCGCGAGCTGCGGATCCACCCCGAGGAAGAGCAACGCGAGCTGGCCCGGATGTACGAGGCGAAGGGCCTGCGTCCCGAGCTCGCCGCCCAGGTCGCCCGCGAGCTGACCGCCAATCCGGACGTCGCGCTCGACGTCCATGTCCGCGAGGAACTCGGGGTCGACCGCAACGACCTGCCGTCCCCGTGGGTCGCGGCCGGTTCGTCGTTCGCCGCGTTCGCGATCGGTGCGCTGATCCCGCTGATCCCGTTCATCTTCGGCGCCGCGAGCGTGTTGCCGGCGTTGCTGCTCAGCGCGGTCGGTCTGGTCGTCACCGGCGGCATCGTCGGCAAGATCACCGCCCGCCCGTTCTGGTACGGCGGCGGACGACAGCTGCTCCTCGGTGGGCTGTCGGCCGGTGTCACCTACGTGATCGGCCTGGCCGTCGGGACCGGTTTGTCATGAATCTCGTCGTCACGGCCCTGGTGAAGCAGGTGCCCAAGGGTGATCACAGCGGACGCCTCGACGCGGACGGCCGGCTCGAACGGGCCGGCGCGATCGCCGAGATGAATCCGTGGTGCCGCCGGGCCGTGGCTCAGGCGGTCCGGCTGGCGGGGGAGTCCGGCGGTCGCAGTACGGCGATCACCATGGGTCCGCCCGCGGCTGCCGACGTACTGCGAGAAGCGCTGGCCTGGGGTGTCGACGACGCCCTCCACCTGACGGATCCCGCCCTGGCCGGCTCGGACTGCCTCGTCACCGCCCGCGCGCTCGCGTCGACGATCGGACTGCTCGACGATCGCCCGGACCTGATCCTGGTCGGCGCCAGCTCGGTCGACGGCAGCACGGGCGCGGTCGGCGCCATGCTCGCCGAGCTCCTCGGTGTCCCGTTCACCGGGCCGGTTCTCTCGCTGGAGCCGGACGAGACCGGCCGAAAGCTGCTGACCACGGTTCAGTACGACACCGGCACCGAGCAGGTAGTCGTCGACCTGCCCGCCGTCGTGGCCGTCGCCGAACGCTCCTGCCCGCCGGCCAAGGCTCCGGCCGAGTCGTGGCCACCCGCCAGCGCGGTCCGTCGCGTCACCACTGCCGACCTCGCCCCCGGTCGCTGGGGTCTGCCTGGCAGCCCGACCAAGGTCGCCCAGGTTCACCCGGCGCCGTTGACCCGAGACCCGATCATCTTCCGCGGTCGCCCCCAGACCCAGGCCAGCCGGGCTGTCACCGAACTGCTCGCCCGAGGCTGCTTCGAAACGCCGACGGCGCAAGCGGCGGAAGTCGTGCCCACTCCACATCCCCTGGGGACCGAGGTGGTTGCGCTGGTCGGTCCAGGACCAGTGGCCGGCACTCGGGCGCTACTGGGAGCCGCCGCCGCGCTAGCGGTCCAGGTCGGCGGTGCGGTGACCGCAGTACGAGCAGTGCAGAGCGACGACGATCTCGCGCGGTGGGGCGCCGACAGTGTGGTGACGTTGAGTGCCGACGAGCCGCGTCCGGTGGCCGCTGTGTTGGCCGAGTGGATCGGCGAACGGTCGCCGTGGGCCGTGCTCGGCGCGGCCTTGCCATGGGATCGCGAGGTGCTGGCCCGCCTCGCCGTCGCCTCAGGGGCCGGGCTGATGTCGGACCTGGTCAGCCTGAGCGTCACGCCTGGTACGACGCCGCGCCTCGCCGGACTGAAACCGTCAGGCGGTGGAACGCTCGCGGAGATCGTCAGCCACGGCTCACCACAGATCGCCACGCTCCGGACCGGTCTCTTGCCTCTGCGCGAACCGCGTGCCGACCGCGAACTCACCGACCACCTGCTGCAGGTCCCTGCGGATCCGGCGATCCACCGGGCCGAGCGTCGTACCGGAAACGACGGCGATGCGCTGGACCGGGCCGAGGTGGTGATCGGCATCGGCCGCGGCGTACAGCCCGAGACGTACGCCGAACTCGAGCCGATGCGCGTGCTCCTGGGCGCCGAACTGGCCGCCACCCGCAAGGTGACCGACGAGGGCTGGTTGCCGCACGGGCGCCAGGTCGGCATCACCGGACGCAGCATCGCGCCGCGGATGTACCTCGCGGTCGGCCTGTCCGGCAACTTGAACCACCTGGCCGGCGCGAGCCGGGCCGGGACCGTACTGGCCATCAACACCGACCCGGCGGCGGAGATCTTCGCGCAGTGCGACGTCGGTCTGGTCGCGGACTGGCGGGAGGTGATGCCGCACTTGGTCGATCGACTCCGCGTCGTGGTGGGCAACGGCAGATAGCCTGTGCGGCATGGCGACGACCCGACGGACGAAGGCTGCGGTGAAGACCACTGAGACCGAGGCCTGGCTGCTACTGATCTACAAGGTGCCGAGCGACTCGTCGCGGGCGCGGGTGGCGGTCTGGCGGGAGCTGAAGCGGCTCGGCGGGTTCTATGTCCAGCAGGCCGTGTGCGTGCTGCCGGATCGCGACAACCTGCGGACCGGCATGGAGAAGGTACGGGAGCGGGTCGCCGAACTCGGTGGCTCGAGTGTCTTCCTCACCCTCACCGACGTCGACGACGACGCCCGTGACCAGTTCGTCGAGGGCTTCCGGAGTCAGTCCGCCAAGGAGTACGCCGAGATCGTCGAGGAGTGCGACACCAAGTTCGTCAAGGAGATCGAGTTCGAGCGCTTCCGCGAGAACTACACCTTCGAGGAAGCCGAGGAGATCCGTCAGGACCTGGAGAAGCTCCGCCGCTGGCTGGCCAAGGTGGAGCACCGGGACTGGATGGGTGCCAACGGCAAGGATTTGGCGAGATCCAAGGTAGCCGACTGCGAGCGGCTGCTGGAGGAGTTCGAGGCCGATGTGTACGAACGGACCGAGGGAACCGTCTGACCGGAGACTATGTCCGGCGTTGCGCGGTGCGCTTCGCCTTGGGCAGGGTCAGCAGTCCTTCATCCGCGAGCGAGTAGCCGTTCAGGTCCTCGCGCAGCTGGTTCATCCGTTCGGTGTGGTCGAGCGACTGCTCGCGGTCGCCGGCGGCCACGGCGATCGTCAGCGCCTCCAGCAGGATCAGTACGGTCGCCTGGCTGGTGAACGTACCCGGACGGCTCATCGGTGCGGACAGCACGACGGCGACCTCGTCGCGCAACGCCTCGCCGAGCGTGTCCGTCAGCAGGATCACCGGTACGCCGGTCGCGGTGCAGTGATCCAGGATCACGCGGGTCTCGCGGGTGATCCGGTTGTGCCCGATCACGATCACCACGTCCTCGGCGGTGATCAGCAGCAGCCGGTCCGCCAGCCGGTAGCCGGTGTCCGACGCGGCCCGGGCCCGGTGCCCGATCCGGGTCAGATGGGTGGCGATGTACTCCGAGACCCCGTCGAGGCCGGCGAATCCGCAGATCACCGTCTCCCGGGCGTTGTCGATCAGCTCGACCGCCCGCCGGAACTCGGCGGCGTCGATGGACCGCTCGGCCTGGGTCAGGCGCTCGATGTGGTCGCGCAGGGTCGCGCTCAGCACGGCCTCCGGGCCGTCGCCGACCGTCTCCAGGCTGGCGCTCAACCGGTTCGCGGGAGTCAGCAGGCTCTGCAGATGGCCCTGCAGCGAACGCTTCAGGCCGGGCAGGCCGTCGAAGCCGAGAGCCTTCGCGGTGCGGACGACGCTGGCGTCGCTGGTCCCGGTGGCCCGGCCGAGCTCCTCGGCGGAGGAGAAGGCTGCCTCCTGAGGATGGGTGGACAGGTACTCGGCCACCCTGCGCTCGGTCGCGGTGAGCGTCCCGATCCGGGCGGCGACCCGCTCCTGCAGGCTGGGTGGCTTGGGTTCCGCAACAGTCACGACGGCTCCTTCGCCTCGCAGGACTACTACCCGTATCCGCCGATCATGTCATCCGCTTGGTCAAGATCACCGGCAGGTAAACGATCGGCTGACTCGTTGACAGTCACTGTAGCAGTCACTACCGTCGTCTGAAACTTCGTAGCAAACACAACGAACCCTGGATTTCCCTCCGATTTCACTGGAGATTCCCGTGACCGAGCTCCTCAGCATCGACCTCACCGCGGCCGACCCGCGCGAGCGGGGCCGCCAGTACGGCGAGGCCGCGCGGGCGCCGATCGCCCGGTCAGTGGCCTTCTACGCCGAGTCGACGGCCCGGAAGACCGGCCTGTCCTGGCCGGAGATCCTCGACCGCGCCCCCGCCTGGGTGCCGGTGATCGAGGGCTACCTGCCAGACATCGTCGAGGAGCTCCGCGGGATCGCGGAGGGTTCCGGCCACAGCTTCGAGACGATCCTCGCGCTGAACAGCCGCGGCGAGCTGACCAAGGGCAATCCGTTCACGGATCGCCGGTCCGAGGACGAGGGCTGCACCTCGTTCGCGATGCTCCAGCAGGCCAACGCGCTCGGCCGGGTCTGGGCCGGCCAGAACTGGGACCTCTGGGACGCGATCGCCGACACCGTCGTCGTGCTGCGCATCGCCCAGCCGGGCAAGCCCACCATCATCTGCCACGTCGAGGCCGGCCAGGTCGGCCGGCACGGCGCCAACTCCGCCGGGATCGCGTTGAACGCCAACGGTCTCGGCGCCGGATTCGGTACCGGACTGGGGGTTCCCGGTACCTTCGTCCGCCGCAAGGTGCTCGAGAGCTGGGACATGCACGACGCGCTGGACGCGATCTTCAGCGTCCGGCAGAGCCTGTCCAGCAACCTGTTGCTCACCCATGCCGACGGTTTCGCCATCGATGTCGAGACCACTCCCGGCCGGCACGGCTGGATGTACCCGACCGAGGGGTTGCTGGTGCACGGCAACCACTTCCAGTCCTTCGTCCCGCCGCAGATCGAACAGTCCTACAAGCCCTTCTCGGTGGACTCGCTCTACCGGACACCGCGCGTCGAGGAGGGCCTGTCCCGGGTCCGCGTCGACGGCACCACCGAGGAAGCGGTCGAGACCATCGTGCGGACCACGATGAGCGACCACTTCGGCCACCCCAACGCCGTCTGCCAGCACGTCGATCCGCGCCGGCACGAGCTCGACCGCTATTCCACGATCGTGTCCAGCCTGGTCGATCTGACCACCGGCACGTATCGGCTCACCCCCGGCCTCCCGTGTGGCAACAGCTACCAGCAGGCCCCCTGGAACTTGTACGACGGTCCCGGTTCCGAGGACCGTCCGCACGTCCCCGGCCCGGCGCACTCCCTCGCCGCCGCCAGGTGATCCCCACTACCCCTGCAAGGCATCTTCGACTCGAGGAGCGAATGCCATGTCTGTCTCCGCCACGAGAATGCGGTGCTCCGTCGCCGCGCTCGCCCTGACCCTCGCCGCGGTCGCCTTGGCCGGCTGCGGCTCGTCCGCCTCCCCGGCCACTGGTGCCGCCCCGAACGCCGATCGTGCTGCTGCCGCCCAGGGCGTCAGCTCGGACGTCAACCTGGAACAGTGCGGCAAGCCGACGCGCACGATCAAGCACGACCTCGGCACCACCACGATCACCGGCAACCCGACCCGGGTGGTGGCGCTGGAGTACTCCTTCGTCGACGCGCTGGTCTCGGTCGGGATGTCCCCGGTCGGCGTCGCCGACGACGACAAGCCCGACCGGATCATTCCCGGGATCCGCAGCAAGATGGGTGAGTACAAGTCGGTCGGCCTGCGGGCCACGCCGAACATCCAGGTGATCACCGCGCTGAAGCCGGACCTGATCCTGGCCGAGACCGGCCGGCACAAGGCGATCTACGACCAGCTGTCCAAGATCGCCCCGACGGTCGCCTTTCCCAGCCTGAACGGCAACTACCAGCAGGTGGTCGACAGCGAGATGTCGACGGCGATCGCACTGAACAAGTGCGACCAGATGAAGACCCGGCTGGCCGAGCACGAGAAGGTGATGGCCGAACTGAAGGCCAAGGTGCCGGCCGACGACAAGCGCAAGGCGACGTTCGTGGTCACGTCGGACAAGGGCTTCACCGGCTTCCCGCCGAAGTCCTACACCGCCGGCGTGCTGAAGCTCCTCGGCATCGACTCGCCGCTGTCCGACGAGGGCGGTGACGCCTCGGTCTCGCTCACCCTGGAGACGCTGGTCGCCACCAAGCCCGACTCGATGTTCATCGCCGGCTGGACCGACAAGACGCTGGCCGAGACCTGGGCCAAGAGTCCGCTGTGGAAAGAGGTGCCCGCGGTGAAGAACAACGCGACGTACAAGGTCGACCAGAACATCTGGTCGAGGTCGCGCGGGTTGCTGGCCTCCGAGCTGATCGCCCAGCAGGCGATCGAGAACCTCTACGGGAAGTGACATGTCGCTCTCCACGGGCACCCTGCCCCCACCGGCTGACACCGCGGACGCCGCCCACCGGCGTCCGCGGGTCACCACCAACCGGCAGCGCGTCACCTGGGTGACTGCGGCGATGCTGGTGCTGCTCGTCGTCGGGGCCGCCTGGAGCCTGTCGATCGGCAGTCAGCACATCGATCTGAGCAAGTTGCCGGGCGCGATGTTCCACGCCCGGACCACCGACGAGTTGATCGTGCACTCGATCCGGCTGCCCAGGGTGGTGCTGGCGCTCTGCGTCGGCGCCGCCCTGGCGGTGGCCGGTGCGCTGATGCAGGCGGTCGCGGCGAACCCGCTGGCCGCTCCCGAGATCATGGGCGTCAACGCGGGTGCGGTTCTGGTCGTCGTCCTGGCGGTCACCGTGGTTCCGTCGCTGTCCGGTGCGCCGACGATCCTGCTGGCCTTCGGCGGCGCGGCAGCCGCCGGCGTCTCGGTGATGTTGCTGGCCGGATCGGGGCGTGGCCGGGTCAGTCCGGTCCGCCTCGCACTGGCCGGCGTCACGGCGAGCAGCCTGCTCATCTCGCTGACCCAGGTGCTGATCATCTTCGACGAGAACTCGACCGACAGTGTGCTGTTCTGGCTGGTCGGCGGTGTCAACTACGCCGGGTGGAACGATATCCGGGACCTGTTTCCGTGGCTGGTGATCGGCCTGGCCGGTGCGTTCGCGATGGCCCGGCCGCTGAACCTCCTCGCGCTCGGTGACGATATGGCCCGCGGATTGGGCCAGAATGTCGAACGCACCCGGCTGTTCGGGTCGGTCCTGGTGGTTGTGCTCTGCGGTGCAGCCGTGGCCGTGGCCGGTCCGGTCGCGTTCATCGGGCTGATCGTGCCGCACATCGTCCGGCGGCTGGTGGGATCCAGCTACGTGGTGCTGCTCCCACTGTGCGCCCTGGGCGGTGGCGCCCTCGTGCTCTACGCGGACACTGTCTCCCGGTACGTCAAACCGCCGTTCGAGGTGCCGGCCGGAGTCGTCACGGCTCTGATCGGTGCGCCGATCTTCGTCTACCTCGCCCGCCGACAGAAGGTGACGTCATGAACGAGCGAAGCGAGTTCATCATTCAATACAGTCCACTTGTGCCTCATCGGCGCCCGGAGCGAAGCGAGGACGACGATGAGTAGTACGACGATTGTTGCGCAGGGCATCCGGCGCACATCGCTGGCGAGGCGGCATCCTGCCATCCTCATGGGATCACTGGGAGCGCTTGCGATTCTGCTGAGCTTCTACGGTCTCAGCGTGGGGGCCACCGAGGTGTCCCTGGGCGACGTTCTGCGGGCGCTGGTCGGTGACACCTCGACGCAGGCGTCGCAGATCGTGGTCGACTTCCAGTTGCCGCGAGTCCTGCTGTGCTGGCTGGTCGGCACCGCGCTGGCGGTGTCGGGCGCGGTCATGCAAGGCGTGATCCGCAACCCGCTGGCGGCGCCGGACATCATCGGTGTCACCAAGGGCGCGGGCTTCGCGGGGATGTTGATGCTGCTCGCGATCCCCGGTCTGCCCGTGGTGGCCGTCGTACCCGCCGCCTTCCTGGGTGGTGTGGCGGCGGCTGGGCTCGTCTACCTGCTGGCTTACCGCCGCGGGGCCACGCCGGTGCGCATCGCGCTGGTCGGCATCGCGGTCAGTGCGGCGTTCGAAGCTGGCATCCGGTTCCTGCTGGTGCGCAACCCGCTGGACGTCAGCGCCTCACTGATCTGGCTGACGGGTAGCCTGTTCGGCCGGTCGATGACCTCGGTGCTGGAGATCCTGCCGTGGGTCCTCGTGCTGGTCCCGTTGATCGTGGTGTGGAGCCGCAAGCTCGACGTCCTCGGACTGGGCGACGACCTGGCCGCGGGACTCGGCGAACCGGTCGAGAAGACCCGCCGGCTGCTGCTGTTCTTCGCCGTCGCACTGGCGGCCGCGGCGGTGGCAGTCTCCGGCACGATCGGCTTCGTCGGCCTGATCGCCCCGCACATGGCACGCCGGGTGTTCGGCGGCAAGCACATGGCGTCGATCCCGGCCGCCGCGCTCTTCGGCGTACTGCTGATGCTGATCGCCGACATGATCGGGCGCGGACTCGCGCCGCCGCTGGAGATCCCCGCCGGCCTGGTGACAGCCGTGGTCGGGGGCCCGTACTTCCTGTACCTGCTCGTGAAGACCGGAAAGTAGGAGAGCCATGCGTCTGCAGGCAGAAGCTGTCGAACTGGCCTATGACCGCACCGTCATCGCCAGGGACCTGACGCTGACCATCCCGGACGGCAAGGTCAGCGTGCTGATCGGTCCGAACGGCTCGGGCAAGAGCACCGCGCTGCGTGCGTTGGCCCGGTTGCTGCCACCGGCCAAGGGCAGCGTGATCCTGGACGGGAAGTCGATCCAGGACACGCCCACCAAAGACGTGGCCCGGCTGCTGGCAATCCTGCCACAGGTCCTGGTCACGCCGGAGTCGATCTCGGTGGAGGACCTGGTCTGGTTCGGCCGGCATCCGCACCGTACGTCGCTGAAGACCCCGAGCGCGGCCGACAAGGAGGCCGTCGAGTGGGCGATGAAGGTGACCAGTACGGCGGAGTTGCGGCACCAGCACGTCGACCAGTTGTCCGGTGGCCAGCGCCAGCGGGTGTGGATCGCGCTCTGCCTGGCCCAGGGCACCGATCTGATCCTGCTCGACGAACCCACGACGTACCTGGATGTCGCCTACCAGCTCGAGGTGCTCGACCTGTTGCACCAGCTCAACCAGGAGCAGGGCAAGACGGTCGCGATGGTGCTGCACGACTTCAACATGGCGGCCGAGTACGCCGACCACGTGTTCGTGATGAAGTCCGGGACGCTGGTCACCGAGGGCACACCGGAAGACGTGTTCACCTGCGACATCATCCGGGACGTGTTCGGGGTGGAGTCGAAGGTCGTCCCGCATCCGGTCAGTGGCAAGCCGATGTGCATCCCGCTGCGGGCCGGCCTGCTGGACCGTGCCAACCTGGCGGTGGCGACCGGATGAACCCGATGAAGGGGCGCGCATGACACAGATCGAACAGATCACCCCGGCGGCGAGTGCCGCCCGCTCGGAGCAGGTCGCGCCACAGCTGCGCGAGCACCTCGTCCTCACCCCGTTGGTGAAGTACGACGTGTTCAGCGAGGAACTCGGCGCGGAGGTGCTGGTGAAGTCCGAGCACCTGCAGCGCACCGGCTCGTTCAAGGCGCGCGGCTCGATGGCGAAGATCCTCACGCTGACCGACGAGCAACGGGAGCGCGGCGTCGTGACCGCCTCGACCGGCAACCACGGTCTGGGCGTCGGCAACGCCTTGGCCACGCTCGGTGGTCACGGCATCGTCTACCTGCCGGAGAACGCGTCGCCGAGCAAGGTCGCGGCACTGCGCCGGCTCGGCCTCGAACTACGGGCCGAGGGCAACGATTCCGGCGTACTGGAGCCGAAGGCCCGCGCGTACGCCGCCGAGCACGACCTGACCTACGTGCCGCCGTACAACGACCCGGACATCATCGCCGGGCAGGGCACGGTCGGGGTGGAGATCCTCGAGCAGCTCGGTGACCGGCGGCTCGATGCGGTGATCGTCGCGGTCGGTGGCGGTGGGCTGATCAGCGGGGTCGCGTCGGTGCTCAAACAGCACCTGCCGGGGATTCGCGTGTACGGCGCCTCACCGGTGCGCGACGACGCGATGGCCGCGTCGGTGCGGGCCGGCGAGATCATCCAGATCGACGCGCAGGAGACCTTGTCCGACGGTACGGCGGGCAGCGTCGAACCGGGCAGCATCACCTTCGACCTGTGTCGCGAGCTGGTCGACGACTGGGTCCTGGTCAGCGAGGACGCGATCAGCGCCGCGCTACGGATGGTGATCGACACCGAGCACCAGCTGATCGAAGGGTCCGCCGCGATGGCGTTCGCGGCCGCGCGGGCCCGGCGGACCGAACTGGAAGGACAACGCGTCGTGGTCGTGTCGTGTGGCGGCAACATCTCGTCGAGCACGCTGGCGGCCGCGCTGGCCTGACCCCCTCCCCGGCCGTGGCACCCGAGGCGACTCCCTGATCGTCTCGGGTGCCTCGGCATGCCCGCATCCGGCCGTCTCAGCGGGTGTGCACCCGTCATTGACACCCGGAGATCTATGTAACTATCGTTTCGTGCAGCATATGTTTCATCTGACGTGAGGAAGTGAGAGATGGACGCGGCAACGTGGGGACTCATCATCGCGACGTTCGTCGCGTGTTTCGTGGAGATGGTGGAAGCCACGACGATCGTGATGGCGATGGGCTACACCCGGAACTGGCGGTCGGCGCTGGTCGGCACCTTCGCGGCGCTCGGTGCGCTCGCGGTGGTCACGCTGGCGGCCGGCTACGCGCTGGCGAACTGGCTGCCGGAGTCGGCGCTGCAGCTCGCGATCGGCGGTCTGCTGCTGATCTTCGGCCTGCAGTGGTTGCGCAAGGCGATCCTGAGATCGTCCGGGCGCAAGGCGGTGCACGACGAGGACGCGATCTACCGCGAGGAGGTCGAGGCGGCCAAGGCGGCCGGTGAGACCAAGCAGGGCCTGGACATGTTCGCCTTCATGGTCTCCTTCAAGGGCGTCTTCCTGGAGGGCATGGAGGTCGTCTTCATCGTGCTGACCTTCGGCCTGAACGCGAACAACATCCCGGCCGCCAGCCTCGGCGCGATCGCCGCCGTGGTGATCGTGCTCGGTATCGCCGTCGCGCTGCGCCGGCCACTGTCGATGATCAACGAGAATCTGCTCAAGTACGGCGTCGGCCTGCTGTTGGCATCCTTCGGGACCTACTGGGCGGTCGAGGGCATCGGCATCTTCCGCGACGGCCGGGAGAGCCTGAACTGGCCCGGTCACGACCTGATGATCCTGGTCCTGCTGGCGGCCTGGTTGCTGCTCAGCCGGATCTTCATCGCCGTGCTGCGCAAGCCGGTCGCCGCGGCGCCGGCCGCCGCCGGCGTTCCTGTGGAGGTGAAGAAGTGAAGTTCCTCAAGGCCTTCGGGCAGTTCTGGTACGACTTCATCATCGGCGACGACTGGAAGATCGCCGTCGCGGTCGTCCTCGCGCTGCTGGTGCTGTTCGCCGCGATGACGATCGGGCTGTTCGGCGACACCGGACTGACCCTGCTCGGCGGCGCGCTGGTGGTGGTGGCGTTCAGCATCAGCCTCGCCATCGACGTCCGCCCGAAGCGGCGGTGACGCCCGGATTTCCCTGTCCTGCTTGACGGAACGGCCCCGCACCCAGCTGTGCGGGGCCGTTCTCTTTTCTGCCGCTCTGTAGCAAACACCACGTCTTCTCAGAATCTCGTAGTATCTGCTACAGTGCCGGAAGAAGCACCTTTCACCCCCACGACATCGGAGGATCCAGATGCGAGATACCGCCGAAACCGTGCTCGCGCTCCTGCCGTCCGACGTTCAGTACGGCGATATCCGCGTGGTCCGCCGGACCCACGAGCAGGTTCTGGTCGAGCTCGACGGCCCGGGGGAGGTGAACTACGACGACTCCCTGGGACTCGGACTGCGGGTCGTGATCGGTGGCCACTGGGGTTTCGCGGCCACCCACCGGCTGGACCCGGACGGCATCGACGCGGTCATCGCCCAGGCGGTCGGTCAGGCCCGCGCCGCGGGCGGCGGTGGTCACGTCGCGCTCGGACAGCCTGTGACAACGCGCGACAACTGGTCGTCGCCGATGGAGATGGACCCGTTCACCGTCCCGCTGTCCACCAAGCTGGACCTGCTGTCGGCCACCGTGAAGGAGGCGACAACCGCGGGACCGCTGGTCCAGCAGATCGAGGCGTCGGTGGACTTCTACCGCGACGAGAAGGTGTTCGCCAACACCGAGGGCGCGCTGATCGAGCAGACGCTGACCGAGAGCGGCGGTGGCCTGATGGTCAACGCCGGCGACGGGAACGACGTCCAGCGCCGATCCTTCCCGCAGGGTGTGCCGCGGCAGATCCGCGGCCAGCGCGGCGACTTCGCCACGGCCGGTTTCGAGCACGTGCTGTCGCTCGGCCTGCCGGAGAACGCGGCCCGGGTCGCGTCGGAGGCGGTCGCGTTGCTGACCGCGCCGCAGTGTCCGGACGAAATCACCACCCTTGTTGCTGGTAGCAACCAACTGGCGATGGTCCTGCACGAGTGCGCGGGCCACCCGATGGAGGCCGACCGCGCGCTCGGCACCGAGGCCAGCCTGGCCGGTGGCACCTACGCCACCCCGGAGCGGCGCGGCACCTTCCGCTGGGGTACGCCGATCGTCTCGGCCTACGCGGATGCGACCATCCCCGGCGGGCTCGGCTCCTTCGCGTACGACGACGAAGGCGTGCCGGCGCAGCGCACCCAGCTGGTGAAGGACGGCATCTTCCTCGGCTACATGTCCGGACGCGAGTCCGCGGCCGCCCTCGGTGACGAGCCGAGCGGCGCCTCCCGGGCGGACGGCTGGCAGCGGCTGCCGCTGGTCCGGATGACCAACATCTGCCTCGAGCCGGGCGAGTCGTCGCTGGCCGAGATGATCGCCGGCACCAGGCGCGGCATCCTGGTGGACACCAACCGCGGCTTCTCGATCGACGACCAGCGGATGAACTTCCGCTTCCAGACCGAGATCGGCTGGGAGATCCGCGACGGCAAGGTCGGCCGGATGCTGAAGAACTGCACCTACCAGAGTGACACCCCGACCTTCTGGGGCAGCCTCGACGCCCTCGGCGGACCGGACGAGTGGAAGCTGCACGGCGTCCCGTCCTGCAACAAGGGCGAGCCCCTGCAGGTGGCCCACGTCGGCCACGGCACCGTGCCCGGACGTTTCCAGAATGTGCAGGTGGGACGATGAGTATCGATCAGGCAGAGGTCCAGCAGGCGCTGGAGATCCTCGGCGACGGCACCCGGCTCGACATCCTCGGCGAGAACGCCGACCTGTTGCGGTACGCCGAGTCCGAGATCACCGCCCAGCACAGTGAGCGCCGGATGCGGGTCCGGGTCCGGATCAACCGCGACGGCCGTGCGGTCGCCGGTTCGCTGGAGACCCTCGACCCAGAGGCGGTTCGCGTCCTCGCCGACCGGCTGAGCGCGGCCCTCGCCGAGCTGCCCGACGGCCCGGTGAGCAGCGCCGTCCCGGCTGACCACTCCGCCGAGACGCCCGTGATCCCCGCGTCCGGCTCGGTGCTCGAGTCCGACCCCGCGGTCCGCCACCATTGGTTCACCACCGTCCGCGACGGCCTCGCCCCGGACATGAAGCTCGGCGGCGCGATCCGGTACGACGTGCTGGACCGGGTGGTCGCGGACTCCACCGGGCTGTTCCGGTCCGAGACGTTGACCAAGGCATCGATCCAGGCGATCGCGAAGCAGGACGGCCGGTCGGCCAGTGTCAGGTTCATGCACCGCGACGCCGACCAGATCCCGATCGAGGAGATCCCGGGCCGGCTCCGCGAGGCGCTGACGCCGCTGCCGATGGGCGAGGCGCACCACGGCACCTGCCGGGTGCTGCTGAAGCCGCAGGCGGCCAACGCCCTGATCGCCACCTACGGGTACGCGGTCCTCGGCGCGAACGCCTATGCGACCGGGCGGTCCGCGGTGGCCGGCCGGCTCGGCGAGCAGGTCGCGAGCGAGCTGATCACGCTGGTCGACGACGGCTGCGACGCGGACGGACTGCCCAGCGGATTCGATGCTGAGGGCAACGTTCGGCGTCGGACCACGTTGATCGAGCACGGCGTGCTGACCGGTGTCGTCTCCGACCAGCGCCGGGCCGGCGTCACGGGCGGGGTGCCGACCGGTCACGCCGTACCGGATGGTTGGCGGTTCGGTGGCGATCCGGTTCCGTCGCACCTGTTGCTGGAGGCCGGCGAGTCCACCGAGGACGAGTTGCTCGCCGAGTGCGGGAGCGGTCTGGTGGTGAATCGGCTCGACTACCTGCGGGTGCTGCATCCGAAAGAGACGCTCGTCACTGGGACCACCCGTGACGCGACGTACTGGGCCGAGGACGGCAAGCTCGTCGCCTGGCATCCGCAACTGCGGTTCACGTTCCGGATGGACGAGGTGATGAACGCCATTCTGGGCGTCGGCTCCGTGCGGGAGCGGTGTGACCAGACCTTCATGGAGAGCGTCGTCGTACCGTCACTGCTGATCGATGCCGGTCCGCTCGTCCTCCCCTGAAACCAGCAGCGCCCCGTGCATCGCGTGCTCATCACCGCCGCGGGGCGCTGCTGCTCCACCCCAGCGAGGCAGATCATGGCCACACCCTCGGTGCACACGCTGCTCAACGGCTACCTGATGCCGACCGATCAGGGCAATCCCGCCTTCTGTGCCGTCTACCTGATCGAGAGCGACGACGGCCGGATCGTGTTCGACTGCGGCCACGTCGGTCGCCGCAAGGCGTTGCTGGCCGCGCTCTGCGAGCGGGGCCTGAGCCCGGGCGACATCGCCACTGTCGTGGTGTCGCACGGACACTGGGACCACCTGCAGAACGTCGACCTGTTCCAGCGAGTGGTCATGCATCCTCACGAACTGCGCTACCTCAAAGCACCGTCGCGCCGCGACCTGGGTACGCCGCCTTGGACGTCGGCCGTCCTCGACGGACTCGACGTCCAGGAGGCGAGCGAGGGTGAGCAACTCGCGTCCGGGGTGCGTGTGGTCGAGTTGCCGGGCCACACGCCGGGGTCGATCGGCCTTGCTGTCGACACCGATGAGGGGACCGCTGTCCTGACCGGGGACGCTGTTCCCGCTGCCGGGGTGCTGCTCTCCGGTGAGTCGCTGGGCCGGGCTTTCGACTCGGGTCGGGCCCGCGCATCGATCGAGCGGGTCGCCGAGCTGGCCGATGTCGTTCACCCTGGTCATGACAAGTCCTTCCGGGTCACCCGTGCGGAGAGGTCGCGATGAACCTGATCACCGGACAGACGGCCAGCCTGGTCGAGGAGCCACCGGCGGTCGACCTGGCCACGGCCACGGACTTCCTGCGCACCCGCTACGGGATCGCCGCCGAGCTCGAGGCCCTGCGCAGCGAGCGCGACCTGAACTTCCTGGCGACCGCCGACGGTCGCCAGTTCGTCGTCAAGGTGTCGAACTCCGGCGACGATCCGGCGCAGATCGCGATGGAGAGCGCGGCGATGCGGCATGTCGCCGAGGTCGACCCGGAGCTGCCGATTCCGCGCATCGTGGACGCGGTCGACGGCGCGCGGACGGTGACCCTGCGGGCTGCGGACGGCCGGGTGCACCAGGTGCGGGTGATGACCGTGATGCCGGGCGCGGTCGGTGATCTCACGGCGCTGCCCGACGACTTCGCGGCCGACTTCGGTGCGGTGTGCGCGCGACTGACGCGGGCGATGCAGGGATTCATCCACCGGGCGGCGGATCGCCGGCTGGACTGGGATCCACGGCTCGTCACCGCGTTGCGGCCGTTCGCGCAGCAGTTGCCCGACCCGGCCCGCCGGGAACCGATGGAGGAGCTGCTCGATCGCTTCGAGCGGTTGGCGGCGGCGACCCGCCGGCTGCCCGCGTTCGTGGCACATGGTGACCTGACCTTGAGCAACGTCCTGATCGAGGCCGGGCGCATCTCGGGGGTGATCGACTTCGGCGACATGCACCACACCGCCCGGGTGTGCGACCTCGCGATCAGCCTGACCTCGTTGCTGCGAGAGTCCGCCGACCCGTGGCCCGCGGCCGGCGCGTTCCTGGACGCGTACCAGCGAGTGCTGCCGTTGGAGCCCGACGAGGTGGAGCTGGTCGGTGAGCTCGTGCTCGCCCGGCTCGCCGCGAGTGTGCTCATGTCGGCCTGGCGGGCGCCGCTGTATCCGGACAACGAGGAGTACCTCACCAGTCTGGTGGCGGGCAGTTGGCACGGGCTCGACCTGCTGGCCGGTCTCGACCCGGCCGAGCTGGCGGCTCGCTTCCACCGCCTGTGCGGGACGTCGCGAGTCGCGTCGTCCCAGCTCCCGGATCCGACCATCGGCGATCGGCGATCGGCCGCGATGGGTGGCCAACTCTCGCCCCTGTTCTATCGCGAACCGTTGCAGGTCGTGCGGGCTGCCGGGGCCTGGGTCCACACCGCCGACGGCCGTCGCTATCTCGATGCCTATAACAACGTTCCCGTTGTCGGGCACGCGCATCCCGCGGTGGTCCAGGCGATCTCCCGACAGGCCGCGACGCTCAACATCAACTCGCGGTACCTGCATCCGCATGCGGTCGAACTGGCCGAGCGACTCACGGCCACCATGCCCGCCGGCCTGGACACCTGCGTGTTCGTCAACTCCGGTAGCGAGGCCAACGACCTGGCCTGGCGGATGGCGCGGGTCGTCACGGGCCGCTCCGGTGTCGTCGTCGCGGATCTCGCGTACCACGGGGTCAGCGAGGCAACCGCCGCTTGGTCGACCAACACCTACCCACCCGAGCAGCGTCCAGCCCACGTCGCGACCTTCGAGGCCCCACGGCTGGATGCGGACGGTCAGCAGCCAAGCGGAGTGGAGGCCAGCCGGCGGGTCCGGCTCGCGTACGACGACCTGCGTCGAGCCGGCCACGACGTGACGCTGCTCGCGGTCGACTCGGTGTTCAGCAGTGCCGGCATCCTCACGCCCACCGGACAGTTCATGCGCGGACTGCAGGACGAGACCCACGCGCTCGGCGGTCTCTTCCTCGCGGACGAAGTACAGGCCGGCTTCGGACGCGGCGGACGCAATCTGTGGCGGTTCAGCGATTTCGGGCTGACGCCGGACTTCGTCACGCTCGGCAAGCCGATGGGCAACGGTCATCCGATCGCCGCGCTGATCACGCGCCGCGAGATCGCGGAGCAGTTCGCCGCGGTCGACGAGTTCTTCAGTACGTTCGCGGGCAACCCGGTGTCGTGCGTCGCCGCGCTGACCGTGCTCGACGTGATCGAGCAGGCCGGCCTGGTCGAACGATCCGGCCGGATCGGCAGCGAGCTCGCGGTCGGGCTGGCGCCGCTCGTGGCGAAGCTGCACCCAGCCGCGCGGGTCCGCGGCCAGGGGCTGATGGCCGGCGTCGCGATTCCTGCGGACCTGCCGCTGACGGCGGCGGAGCTCGCGGAGCGACTACGCGTCCAGGGCGTGCTTGTCGGGACGACCGGTCCCGGCGGGAGTGTGCTCAAGATCCGCCCGCCACTGATCTGGGGGCACGAACATGTGGAGCAGTTCCTAGCAGCCTTGGTCGCCGCGCTCCCGTAGACGCGTCGTCCGCAGGCGCCTGCATTAGCCTGAGGTCTGTGCGCGAACTCGTTGTGCTGGGCACCGGTAGTCAGGTGCCGTCTCGTGAACGCACGCAGAACGGGTACTTCCTGCGGTGGGACACCGAGGGTTTCCTGTTCGATCCGGGTGAGGGCACGCAACGGCAGATGCTGTACGCCGGGGTCGCGGCCGGGGCGATCACCCGGCTGTGCGTGACGCACTTCCACGGCGACCACTGCCTCGGAGTACCTGGGATCGTGCAGCGCCTGTCGCTGGACGACGTACCGCATCCCGTCTGGGCGCACTATCCGGCGTCGGGTCAGAAATACTTCACCCGCCTGCGGTACGCCGCGTCCTTCTTCGAGCGAGCCGAGTTGGTCGAGGAGCCGGTCGAGGAGGACGGTCTGCTCTCCGTCGGCTCCTTCGGTCAGCTGTGGGCACGTCGGCTGGAACACCCGATCGAGTCCTTCGGCTACCAGGTGATCGAGCCCGACGGTCGCCGGATGCTGCCGGACAAACTCGCTGCCCTCGGCATCGTTGGTCCGGCCATCGGTCGGCTCCAGCAGGCCGGCTCGCTCGAGACCGACGGCCGGACGGTGCGGATCGAGGACGTCAGCGAACCTCGTCCAGGTCAGCGGTTCGCCTTCGTCATGGATACCCGGCTGTGCGAGAACGTGCTCCGCCTGGCAGCCGGCGCCGACCTGCTCGTGATCGAGTCCACCTACCTGTCGCCGGAGTCCGAGTTGGCCCGCCGCTTCGGTCATCTGACCGCCCGCCAGGCGGCCCGCGTCGCCCAGGAATGCGGCGTCCGCAAACTCGTCCTCACCCACTTCTCCCAGCGCTACCTCGAACCTGAACGCTTCCACGAAGAAGCCGCCGCCGAGTTCTCCGGCGAGATCGTCGTAGCCGCCGACCTGACCCGCACCCCGGTCCCGTCCCGCCGCTAAGGCGAACAGTGCGTGACGAGTGGGCCAACAGTGCTTGAGTTCCGTCACAGCCCAATTAACATCACCCACGAATGTAAATCGCCGATCATCAGGAGCGACCAGTCGTGCGCACTCCCCGTCCGCTGCCGGCGGCGATCGCACTGGTCGGTGTTGGCGCGTTGGTGGCGGTTGCGGTGTGGCGGCCCTGGGCCGGCGCCGCCGACGCGGCCAGTGGCCCGCCCCAGATCACCGTGTCCCGCAGCCAGTGCGGCCAGGGCTGGACCGACCCGACGACCGGTCGGCAGACGATCATCGTGCACAACACCGGCGACGCGGCCGCCGAGGTCGACCTCGTCGAGGTCACCAGCAACAAGGTGTACGGCGAGGTGGAGGGCCTGGGCCCGAACACGAGTGCGCCGATGGACGTGCAGCTCGGCGCCGGCCGGTACGCGATCCGCTGCCTGATCGAGGACACCGAGGCCATCACCGGCCCGAGTGTCACTGTTGCGGGCGACGCGAAGGGTGGCCCGGCCGCGGTCGCCGTCACCAAGAACGACATGTTGCCGCTGGTGAAGCAGTATGAGGCCGGGGTCGCTGCCGGCGTCGCCGACCTGGCCGCGAAGACGGACAAGCTGCGCCGCGATGTGGACGCGGGCAACCTGGATGCCGCCCGGGCCGACTGGCTGCCCGCGCACCTGGCGTACAACTCGCTCGGCGCGGCCTACGACGCGTTCGGCGACTTCGCCGACAAGATCGACGGATCCGATGCCGGCTTCCATCCGCTGGAGAAGGGCCTGTGGCACAACGCTTCCGTCGCCGGGCTGAAGCCGATTGCGGACCAGCTGGCCGTCGACGTGCACGGTTTGCAGCATGACCTGCCCAACGACCAGGTGGACCCGAACGATCTCGGGCTGCGCGCCCACGAGGTCATGGAGAACGCCCTCCAGTTCGAGCTGACCGGCGAGAACGACCAGGGCAGCGGTACGTCGCAGAAGACCGCGCTGGCCAACCTGGATGGCACGGCGAAGGTGCTCGCCATCCTCAACCCGGTGCTCAAGCCGCGTTACCCCGACCTGGCCCAGGTGCAGAAGTGGGAAGGCCGGGTGCGCGCGTTGCTGACCGCGCATCAGAACACCCCGGTCGACCAGTTGGACCGGACCACCCGGGAACAGCTCAACGGCGCGGTCGGCCAACTGCTGGAACTGCTCGCCCCCGTCGCCGCCATCTGCGAAGTCCGGAGGAGCTCATGAGTGGCGTCGGGCGTCGGTCCTTCCTGCGCGGGGCGCTGGCCGGCGCGGGCGCGGCGGCGGTGACCGGGCTCTCGGTGTCCGCCGACGCGGCGACGTCGACGTCCGTGGCGTTCCACGGCGTGCACCAGGCCGGCATCACCACCGACCCACAGAAGCAGGCCATCTTCGCGTCGTTCGACGTGATCGCGGCGGACAAGGGCGAGCTCACCGAGCTGTTCAAGACGCTGACCGACCGGGCCCGGCTGCTGACCGCTGGTGGCGCGCTGCCACCGCTGGGCATCACCGCCCCGCCGGCCGACTCCGGCGTACTCGGCCCGGACATGCCCGGCGACGACCTCACGGTCACGGTCGGCGTCGGCGCGTCGCTGTTCGACGACCGGTACGGCATCAAGGACCGCAAGCCGGCGAAGCTGACGGCGATGAAGGAGTTCCCCAACGACAGCCTGGACGACAGCCAGTGCCACGGGGATCTGAGCCTGCAGCTCTGCGCGTCGGAGACCGACACCGTGCTGCACGCACTGCGCGACATCGCCCGGCACACCCGCGGCGCGATGCAGCTGCGCTGGCGCGTCGACGGCTTCCAGAACCCGCCGCGGCCGTCCGGCGCCCAGCGCAACCTGATGGGCTTCAAGGACGGCATCGTCAAGCCGGCGTCGGCCGACCACGACAAGCTCGTGTGGGTGGGCAAGGACACAGGCAACAGCGAGCCGGCGTGGACCGCGGGCGGCAGCTACCAGGTGCTGCGCCAGATCCGGATGCTGGTCGAGTTCTGGGACCGGGTGTCGGTCGGCGAGCAGGAGAACATGTTCGGACGGCGGCGGGACTCCGGCGCACCGCTGGACGGCAACAGCGAGACCGATCTCCCCGACTACCCGGCCGACCCGACCGGCGGGGCGATCCCGCTGACCAGCCACATCCGCGTCGCGAACCCGCGCACCGCGGAGACCGCGGCCAGCCAGTTCCTGCGCCGCGGCTACAACTACGACAAGGGCACCGACTCGGTCGGGGACCTGGACCTGGGGCTGTTGTTCTGCGCCTACCAGCAGGACATCGCCCGGCAGTTCGAGGCCGTGCAGACCCGGCTGATCGACGAGCCCCTCGTCGACTACATCCGGCCGGTCGGCGGCGGCTACTTCTTTGCGCTTCCCGGTGTACGGGACGGCAACGACCACCTTGGGCGGTCGTTGCTTGCATGAGTCACTCAGAAGGAGAAGGCATGCGTGCAAGACTCCGTGTCGCAGCCACGGCCGCTGTGGCCGCGACGGGTTTGTTGCTGGCCGGCTGTAGCGGCGGCGACACCCATCAGGTGGCCAACGCCGCCTATTCGTACAAGGTGGTCCGCCCGACCACGCCGATCCAGCATGTGGTGGTGATCTTCGGCGAGAACATCTCGTTCGACCACTACTTCGGCACGTACCCGAAGGCCACCAACGAGAACGGCACGCCGTTCACGGCGGATCGGCACACGCCCAAGGTGAACGGCCTGTCGAAGCAGTTGCTGACCAACAACCCGAACGCCTACGACCCGAAGCGGCTGGCGCCCTCGCAGGCGCTGACCTGCGACCAGAACCACGGCTACGGCCCGGAGCAGAAGGCCGTCAACGGCGGCAAGATGGACAAGTTCGTCGAGAACACCGAGACGGACAAGTGCACCGGCCAGCCCGTGCTGTTCGGCGAGCCGGGCCTGGTGATGGACTACTACGACGGCAACACCGTCACCGCGATGTGGAACTACGCCCAGCACTACGCGCTGAGCGACAACTCGTTCGACACGGTGTACGGCCCGTCGACCCCGGGCGCGCTGAACCTGATCTCCGGGCAGACCCACGGCGGGCAGGCCGTCGACCCGAAGACCGGCCAGCCCACCACTGACGCCTACGCAGTGCAGTCGCCGGACAAGGACGGGATCGGCACCATCACCAACGACCCCGACCCGTACTACGACGACTGCTCCAACGGCAACGGCAAGTCGGCGAACAACCTGGCCGTGATGCACGGCCAGAACATCGGCGACCTGCTCAACCAGCGCCATGTCACCTGGGGCTGGTTCCAGGGCGGCTTCAAGCCGACCGGTTCCGCCAACGGCAAGGCCGTCTGCGGCGCGCAGCACGCCAACGTCGGCGGCATCGCGGCGCTGGACTACAGCCCGCACCACGAGCCGTTCGAGTACTACAAGTCGACGGCGAACCCGAAGCACCTGCCGCCGAGCTCGGTGAAGGCCATCGGATACACCGACCAGGCCAACCATCAGTACGACACGTCGGACTTCGACGCGGCCGTCGCGGCGAACAACCTGCCGGCGGTCAGCTTCCTGAAGGCCGGTGAGTACCAGGACGGCCACGCCGGCTACTCCGACCCGCTGGACGAGCAGGCCTTTGTGGTCAAGGAGATCAACCAGCTGCAGAAGTCCAAGGAGTGGGCGTCGACCGCGGTCGTCCTGGCCTACGACGACTCCGACGGCTGGTACGACCACCAGAAGTCGCCGACCGTGAACGGCTCCAAGGACGCGGCGCTCGACCAGGCGGCAACGTGTGGCAAGGCCCCGGTGTCCGGCGGGTACGCCGACCGCTGCGGCTACGGCCCGCGCCTTCCGCTGCTGGTGATCTCGCCGTACGCGAAGAGCAACCACGTCGACCACTCGCTGACCGACCAGAGCTCGGTCCTGAAGTTCATCGAGGACAACTGGCGGACCGGCCGGATCGGCGACCACTCGTTCGACCAGCGTGCCGGCAGCCTGACCGGCATGTTCGACTTCCGGCAGCACCCGAGTAACAAGAAGCTGATCCTGGACCCGAAGACCGGGGCCGTCGTCAGCAACCACTGATCGTCAGTAACCGCCCTGGTCGGCGAGAAAATCGTCGATCAGGGCGTTCACCTCCGCGGGAGACTCCAGCCCCGCGAGATGAGCAGATTGTTCGCGCTACTGCTCATAGCGGCGCGACCGAGGCGGCCAAGCGCGTCGCCAGGCCTTGGACGTGCTCGATCAGCTCGGGTGGCGACTGGACCTCGAACGGGTGTCCGAGCAGGCCGAGATGAAGAGCCAACTCGTCGAGGGAGTTGGCGCCTGCCTCGACGAGAGTCGTCGTCGCGTCGACCGGAGTCACCGTCGCGACGCTGGGCGCGAACCGATCCGCCACCTGCTCGGCCGGCGCCTGGACGAGGAAGCGGGCCTGGTACCGGTAGCCACCGGAGGCGATGCCACGAGCGGTGGTGCCCAGGTCCGGCACCTCGCGCGGAGTGAAGCGCGGCCCGGTCGGGATCCGCGGCTCCAGCCGGTCGAGCCGGAACGTGCGCCAGTCGGAGCGGTCCAGGTCCCACGCGACCAGGTACCAGCGCCGGCCCGTGTGCACGAGCCGATGCGGCTCCGTCGTACGGGTTGTCGCCGTACCGTCGTGGTTGCGGTAGTCGAAGCGCAGGCGCTGGTGATCGCGCGACGCCGCGGCTGTTGTGAGGAGGACGTCCGGATCGACCGGCGGGCTACCGGACGGGGTGACGGCGACCGCCTGGAGGAGCTTGATCCGGTGCCGCAGCCGGGACGGCAGGACCTGCTCGAGCTTGGTCAGCGCCCGGACGGACGACTCCTCGATCCCGGCCACGGAGCCGGTCGCGGCCGCGCGCAAGCCGATCGCGACGGCCACCGCCTCCTCGTCGTCCAGGAGCAGCGGCGGCAGCGCGGCTCCGGCCCCGAGCCGGTAGCCGGCTACTCCTGGCAGGGCGTCGACCGGGTAGCCGAGGTTGCGCAGCTTCTCGACATCCCGGCGGACCGTGCGGACCCCGACGCCGAGCTCGGCGGCGAGCGCGGCGCCGCTCCAGTCTCGCGGCGACTGCAGGAGCGACAGCAGTTTGAGGAGTCTCGCGGAGGTTTCCAGCATGACTCGATTCTTTCACTTGGTTAGGACCGAAGCTGTCCTAACCAGGTGAAAGAATCGAGACATGATCAAGCCCTACAGCATCGACATCCCGCAGAGCGCCCTCGACGACCTGGCGGCCAGGCTGGCCGCCACCCGCCTCCCCGCACCGCTGCCCGGTGACGACTGGGACACCGGCGTACCGGTCTCCTGGTTGGCCGAGTTGGTCGACTACTGGCGGACCAAGTACGACTGGCGGGCCGCGGAGGCGGAGCTCAACGCGTATCCGCAGTTCACCACCGAGATCGACGGTCAGCGGATCCACTTCCTGCACGTGAAGTCGCCCGAGGCGGACGCCTTGCCGCTGGTGCTGACGCACGGGTGGCCGGGCTCGATCGTCGAGTTCCTCGATCTGATCGGTCCGCTCACCGATCCGGTCGCGCACGGCGGTGACGCCGCGGATGCGTTCCATCTGGTGATCCCGTCACTGCCCGGGTTCGGATTCTCCGGGCCGGTGTCGGACAGCGGCTGGAGCCGGGAGCGGATCGGTCAGGTCTGGGCGGTGTTGATGGATCAGCTCGGCTACGAGCGGTACGGCGTCCAGGGCGGTGACATCGGTGGGGCCGTGTCGCCGGCGGTGGCGCGTGCGGCCCGGGACCGGGTCGTCGGGGTCCACACCAACGGTGGGCCTTCGCTGCCACCGTTCCCGTTGCCGGAGGAGGAGCTCGTGACGCTCACACCGCTCGAGCAGGACCGGATCGCGCGGATCGGCGGATTCCTGCAGAAGGAGTTCGGCTACATCTCGATCCAGTCCACCAGGCCGCAGACGGTGGCCTACGGCCTGGTCGACTCCCCGGTCGGTCAGCTGGCCTGGATCATGGACAAGTTCCGCGCCTGGACGTACCCCCTCGAAACCTTGCCTGAGGCAATCATCAGCAAGGACCGGCTGCTCACCAACGCGATGATCTACTGGCTCACGGGGACCGCGGGCTCAGCGGCGTACGTCGGCTACGCCCAGACGGAGCCGTGGGGCACCCGGCTCGAGAACTCCGGCGTGCCGACCGCGGTCCTGGCCTTCGCCCACGACGTCTGCATCCGCCGCTACGCCGAACAGGACAACACCATCACCCGCTGGACCGACGTCGACCACGGCGGTCACTTCGCCGCCCTCGAGGAGCCTGATCTGCTGGTCAGCGACGTCCGCGAGTTCTTCCGCGACCTGCGCTGACGCACTGGTCAGTCGAAGTCGGTGGAGGTGGTGAGCGGCGCCCAGGTTGCGGCTTCTTCGGCTCGGGAGTGGGAGGCGCGGCCCGCGTGTTCGAGGGCGTCCTTGCCGAGGAGGAGGCGCAGCGGGGGCGCGTCCAGGTCGGCGATCTCGAGGATGGCCAGGGCGGCCTTGGCCGGATCGCCGGCCTGTTTGCCGTCGGTTTCGAGGCGGTAGCGGTTCATCGCGCCGACGGTCGAGTCGTAGTCAGGGAGTACCGGAGCGATCGTCATCGACGAACCGCCCCAGTCGGTCCGGAACGCCCCCGGCTCGATGATCGTCACCTTCACCCCGAACGGCTTCACCTCGTTGCTCAGCACCTCCGAGAACCCTTCGACGGCGAACTTCGCGGTCTGATACGCCCCCATCCCCGGCGTCCCACCAACCCGCCCACCGATCGACGAGAACTGCAGAAAGTGCCCGGCCCGCCGCTCCCGGAACACCGGAAGGGCAGCCTTCGTGACGTTGACGACCCCGAACAGATTCGTCTCCAGTTGTGCCCGGAAGTCAGCGTCGGTCGTCTCCTCGATCGGCGCACTGTTCGCATAGCCGGCGTTGTTCGCGACCACATCAAGCCCGCCGAACGTGTCCAGCGCGGTCTGTACGGCGGTCCGCGCGGCGCCGGCGTCCGTGACATCAAGCGCGATCGCCCGGATCTGTTCGCCGTACTGCTCGACCAGGTCGTCGAGCTGCTCAGGCTTGCGCGCGGTGGCGACCACGCGGTCGCCGGCGGCCAGGACTGCCTCGGTGAGGGCGCGGCCGAGTCCACGGGAACTGCCGGTGATCAGCCAGATCTTGCTCATGATGGATTCCTAACTAACCAAACGGTTGGATACACGACCAGCTAACCAACCGGTTGGTTGGAAATCAACCAACCGGTTGGTTGCTAAGCTGGCGGCATGCAGCAGCGGAACGCCGACCGGACCAGGACGCGGATCCTCGCCGCCGCCACAGAGGAGTTCGCCGCGCGCGGGATCGCGGGCGCACGGGTGAGCCGGATCGCCGAGGTCGCCGAGTGCAACAAGGCGATGCTCTATGCGTACTTCGGCAACAAGGACGGGCTGTTCGACGCGGTGTTCACCGCGTCCGTGGACGCCTATCTGGACGAGGTGGGGTTCGACGCCGAAGACCTGCCGGCTTACGCGGGGCGGGTGTTCGACTACTTCGAGGCGCATCCCGATCACCTGCGGCTGTCGATCTGGTACCGGCTCGAGCGGCCGGAGGGTCAGTCGCTGGAAGCGATCCTCGCCGTCAACCAGAGCCGGCTCGACGAGCTGCAGCGGGGTCAGCGGCGGAGGGCGGTGCCGCGGGAGTTCACCGCGGTCAGTCTGCTGTCGCTGATCCAGGCGATCGCCACCAGTTGGTCGTCGATGAACCCGGAGTACATCGCCGCCGTACCGAACGAATCCGTGCGGCGCCGGGCGGTTGTGATGGCGGTCCGGAAGATTCTCAGCTGATTCATTGGCTGGCTCGATGGAGTTCTCAGCCTTGCGAGGTCTACTCGAATGCAGAGGGAACTGGCTGAGAGGGCAACCGCAATGAACGACAGCACGGGACGGCAGGGCGCTGAACAAGGGCCTGTGCAGGATCCAGGACACCAGCAGCACGCCGCACACCAATCCGGCGCGCAGCCGACAGGGCCGCAGAACGCTGGCCCACAGCAGGGTGGTGTGCCCCAGCCGACTCCGCAGCAGCCTGGCGCACAGCCCACCGGACCGCAGTACGCCGGTCCGCAGCAGGCAGGCGCGCAGCCGGCGGGGCCGCAGTACAACGGTCCGCAGCAGGCGGGTGCGCCGCAGCAGGGCGGTCAGCAGCAGAGTGGTGTGCAGTACGGCGGTGCGCTGCAGGCGGGTCCGTGGTACGGACCGTACGGCGGACCTCAGCAGTACTACCCGTTCGGTCCGCAGCAGTCTGCGCGCAAGCGTGGGCGGCGACGGCTGTTCGGGACTGTGGGACTGGGACTGGCCGCGGCGCTCGTCGCCGGATCGGTTGCCTGGGGCATCGACCAGCACAATGGCGGGAACACCTCCCAGCTGTCGCAGCAGCAGTTCGATGCCGCCTCGGTCGCCGCGAAGGTGACGCCCGGCCTGGTCGACGTGAACACCGTGCTCGGCTACCAAGGTGCGCGGGCGGCCGGCACCGGCATCGTGCTCAGCTCCGACGGCGAGGTGCTGACGAACCACCACGTGATCGCGGGTGCGACGTCGATCACAGTGACGGACATCGGCAACGGGAAGACGTACAACGCGAGTGTGGTCGGGTACGACGGCTCCCACGACATCGCCGTACTGAAGCTGAAGGACGCGTCCGGGCTGCAGACCGCGAAGACCGGTAACTCGGACAAGGTGAAGCTCGGGGATCAGGTGGTCGGGATCGGCAACGCGGGTGGCGTCGGCGGTACGCCGAGCTTCGCGGCCGGTCAGGTGACCGGACTGAACCAGGCGATCACCGCGACCGACGAGGGCGGGCAGGACCCGGAGCACCTCACCGGCCTGATCCAGACCGACGCGAACATCCAGGCCGGCGACTCCGGTGGTCCGCTGGCGAACGCGTCCGGCGAGGTCATCGGCGTCGACACCGCCGGATCCAGCAGCAACAACGGCGGGCAGGGCCAATTCGGCCAGACCGCCGCCACCACCGGCTCCGCCGCCACCGCGACGCTGACGGCGGATGGCAACGGACTCGGGAACGGCGACGGCAACCCCGGCTTCGGCCCGGGCTCCGGCTTCGGTGACGGCTCCGGCAACGGCTTCGGCGACGGATCGGGCAATGGCAACGGGTTCGGCGACGGATCCGGCAATGGGAACGGGTTCGGCGACGGATCCGGCAATGGGAACGGGTTCGGCGACGGATCCGGCAACGGCGACGGATCGGGCAACGGTTCCGGCAACGGGAACGGTTCCGGCAACGGCAGCGGGACGACGACCGAGGGCTATGCGATCCCGATCAACGACGCGCTGAACATCGCCCAGCAGATCGAGAACGGCAAGGCGTCGGACACCGTGCACATCGGAGCGTCGGCGATGCTCGGGATCTCGGTCGAGACGAGCCCCGGTACGACGGGCGCCGTGGTCGGCGACGTGGTCGCGGACGGCAAGGCGGACGACGCCGGCATCACCGCCGGTGACGTGATCACCTCGTTCGACGGTCACGCCGTGGACTCGCCGGACACCCTGTCGGCGCTCCTGAACAAGCAGCACCCCGGCGACAAGGTCGAGGTCGGATGGGTCGACCAGTCCGGTCAGACCCACAAGGCGACCATCGAGCTGATCACAGGCCCGGTTCGCTGATTGACAGACAACAACTGAACCCGGTCCGGTGATACCAGCGCACCCCTCCGCTGGGGCGGACCGAACGATCGGGCCCGGCACTCTTGTCCCCAGGAGAGTGTCCGGGCCCGATCGGCACGTTCAGGAGAAGAAGCCGGTACGCCAGGTCGGATAGACCGGGGACCACCCGAGGTCGGTCCGAGCGTGCGCGTTGGACGCGCCGCGAGCCCACGGCGTCCGACCGGCGCCGGCCGCCTCCGCGGCAGATGTAGAGGATGTGGTGGGAGGGTGCGCGCCGATGGATTCCGCGAAGAGCGGGGTCCAGGTGGAGGCGGGGGCTGGCTCGTTGTCGACGAGGTTGACCGGGCCGGATGGCCAGTCGAGGGCGGCCAGGGCGGCGTCCGCGGCGTCCTGGACGTGGAGGAAGCTGGTGACGTCAGGGCCGGTGGGGAGATTGCCGGTGGCGGCGAGGTCTGCCATCGCGCCGCCCTTCGTGTACCAGGTGTCGGGGCCGTAGAGCGTGCCGTAGCGGAGGACGACCCATTCGGGGGCTTCGGCAGTGATGTCTTCCAGGGTGGCGACGGCTCGGACTGTTGCGCGGCGGCGGTCGTCCGCGGCATCCAGGTCCAGCGGTGTTGATTCCACCGCGGGTGCGTCGCCCGGCTCGTAGGCCCAGGCGATGCTCTGGGAGATCACGCGGCGCACGCCGGCGAAGAGCGCCGCGTCGATCAGGTTGCGGGTGCCCTCACGCCGGATGCGGCTGTTGGCGGCGAAGTCCCGCGAGGACAGGTCGGTCAGCTGGTGGAAGACCACCTCCGGCCGGGCCGCCGCGACCACCTCGCGCAACCCGGCAGCGTCGTACGCATCCCCGACGACGGTCCGGACGCCCTCCGCGATCGCGTGGTCCCGGCGGGTGAGGGCGGTCACTTCATGGCCCTGGGCAACCAATTGGGGAACGAGACGGCGGCCGATCACGCCGGTGGCGCCGGCGACGAAGATCCTCATGGGATCACGGTAGGCAGCTTACCTACGACGATCGTGGTCCAGTTGGTGAACGATTTCCTGGGCCACTTCCGGCAGGGGTGAACGCTCGTTTACGCTGGTCTCTGAGTAAACAGCTGTTCACGCCGTGAGGAACCCAGCTTGACGCTTCGCCCTGCCGCTCATCCACGCCTGATTCTGGCCGCGCTCGCCTTCTGCGGCGTCCTCGTCTCGATCAGCCAGACCATCGTCGTACCGCTGCTGCCCGTGTTGCCGGGGATCACCAACAGCTCGGCCGCCGACGTCAGCTGGCTGATCACGGTGACGTTGCTCACCGGCGCCGTGTTCACGCCCCTGCTCGGACGAGCCGGCGACATGTACGGCAAACGCCGCGTACTGCTGATCGCCCTGTCCTCGATGGTGATCGGGTCGTTGCTCTGCGCAAGCAGCAACGATCTGACGGTGCTGATCGTCGGCCGCGCGTTCCAGGGCGCCGCGGTCGCCGTCGTACCGCTCGGGATCAGCATCCTGCGCGACGAGTTGCCGCCGCGCCGGGTGATCCCGTCGATCGCGATGATGAGCTCGACCCTCGGCGTCGGTGCGGCGTTCGGGATCCCGGCCGCGACGCTCGTGGTGCAGTACGCGAACTGGCACACGATGTTCTGGATCACCCTCGGTCTCGGGCTGCTCGACATCGTCCTGGTGCTGCTGATCGTGCCCGAGTCCGCGGTCCGGACCAGCGGGCGCTTCGACGTCATCGGCGCCCTCGGGCTGAGCGCGTTCCTCGTCTGCCTGCTGCTCGCCGTCTCGAAGGGCAGCAGCTGGGGTACGGCGGAGATCGTCGGGCTGTACGTCGCTGCCGCGGCCATCGTCCCGTTGTGGGGCTGGTACGAGCTGCGGACCACCAGCCCGCTCGTCGATCTGCGAGTGTCGGCGCGTCCCGCCGTACTGTTCACCAACCTGGCCGCGCTGCTGATCGGGTTCTCGTTCTACGCCAACTCGCTGTCGACCGCGCAGCTGGTGCAGGAGCCGACGTGGACCGGGTACGGGCTGGGCGAGTCGATCGTCGTGAGCGGCCTGTGTCTGCTGCCCGGTGGTGTCGCGATGGTGCTGCTGTCGCCGGTGTCGGCCCGGATCTCGTCCGCCCGCGGGCCGCGGTTCACGCTGGCGATCGCGTCGGTGCTGATGGCGGCCGGGTACGTCGTCCGGCTGTTCACCAGCGGGAATGTCGCGGGGATCGTGGCCGGGGCAACCGTGGTGTCGGCTGGAACCGCGGTGGCGTACTCGGCACTCCCGGCCCTGATCATGCATGCTGTGCCGGTGACCGAAACGGCCGCGGCGAACGGCCTCAACACCCTGATGCGCACGATCGGCTCCGCGATCTGCAGCACGATCGTCGCGATCGTGCTCGCCGGTGTGACGATCAGCAGGGCCGGCCAGGTCGCGCCCGCGTTGTCGGCGTACCTGATCGTCTTCGTCATCGCCGGGCTCGCGGCCGTGGTGGCGGCCTGCCTGGTGTCGCTGATCCCGGCCCGGCGGCCCGCGCCGGTTCCCGTCGAGGTCGGTACGACGTGACGGACCCGGGGCGGACCGCGATCCTCCGGGCGGCCCGGCGGGCGTTCGCCCTTCAGCCGTACGACGTGGTCACCCTGCGCGGGATCGCCGCCGACGCGAACGTCAGCGCGGCGCTGATCGTGAAGCACTTCGGCAGCAAGGAATCACTGTTCGAGCAGGTCGCCGACTTCAGCGAGGCCGCCGAGCTCCTGCTCGCCGCGCCGGACGCGGAGCTCGGGCGGCACGCCGTACTCACGCTGGTGAACTACCGTCGCGACCACGGGCTGGACCTGCTTGTCCGGGTGATCTTCGCGGCCGGCAGCGGCGACGAACGCGCGCTGATCCGCGAGCACTTCCGCGACCAGGTGACGCGCGCCTTCGCCGCCCGCCTGACCGGCGCCGATGCCGACCTCCGCGCCGAACTGATCACCGCCCAGCTCCTCGGCCTCGGTGCCGCCATCTCCGTCAACAAGACCGGCCCCGTCGCCACCACCGACCCGGAAGCGATCGCCGACCTCTACGCTCCAGCCCTCCAGGCCCTCATCCACTGACCGTGCCACGGGTTGAACAGGCATCTTAGTATGTGGACGCGGCGCTTGGCCAGAGGTGTGACGCCGTTAACATAGGGCAACCAGGACGAGAGGCGCTGCAACGGACCCAGGTCCGCCACGCTCGACCTGGTGCACCGACTGCGAAGGGCGCCTCCGGAATCTTTTTCTGGAGGGGACGGCAGATGAGTGAAACCGCGCTACGGGAACTGCTGGATCAGCGGGTCGCGGTGCTCGACGGTGCGTGGGGGACGATGCTCCAGGGCGCCAAGCTGACGCCGGAGGACTACGTCGGCGACCGCTTCGGCGACCACACCCACGAACTCACCGGCGACCCGGACCTGCTGAACCTGACCCGGCCGGACGTCATCCTCGACGTCCACCGGCAGTACCTGGCGGCCGGTGCCGACATCACCACCACGAACACCTTCACCGCGACCAGCATCGGCCAGGCCGACTACGGCCTGCAGGACTACGTGCGCGAGATGAACATCGCCGGCGCCCGGCTGGCCCGCCAGGCCGCGGACGAGGTCGGCGGCAGGTTCGTGGCCGGTTCGATCGGCCCGCTCAACGTCACGCTGTCGTTGTCCCCGCGCGTCGAGGACCCGTCGTACCGTGCGGTGACCTTCGAGCAGGTCCGGGACGCGTACGCCGAGCAGATCGCAGCGCTGGCCGAGGGCGGGGTCGACCTCCTCCTGATCGAGACCATCTTCGACACCCTGAACGCGAAGGCCGCCGTCGCCGCGGCCCGCGAGGTCGCGCCGCACCTGCCGTTGTGGATCTCGGTGACGATCGTCGACCTGAGTGGCCGGACGCTGTCGGGTCAGACGGTCGAGGCGTTCTGGAGTTCGATCGAGCACGCCAAGCCACTCGTCGTCGGCGTCAACTGTTCCCTCGGCGCCGCCGAGATGCGCCCACACGTGGCCGACCTGGCCCGCTTCGCCGACACGTACGTCGCCTCGCACCCGAACGCCGGCCTCCCGAACGCCTTCGGTGGGTACGACGAGACGCCGGAGCAGACGGCCGGGATGCTCGAGGAGTTCGTCGAGTCAGGACTCGTGAACATCGTCGGCGGCTGCTGCGGTACGACGCCCGCCCACATCAACCGGATCGCCCAGGCTGTCCAGGACCTGCCGCCGCGGACCGTCGTACCCGCTGATGACACCACCAGGTTCTCCGGCCTGGAGCCGTTCAAGATCGCCCCGGACACCGGGTTCGTGATGATCGGTGAGCGGACCAACGTGACCGGGTCGGCGAAGTTCCGCCGGCTGATCGAGGGCGACAACCATCAGGCCGCGGTCGACGTGGCGCTGGAGCAGGTCCGCGGCGGCGCGAACCTGCTGGACGTGAACATGGACGCCGACCTGCTGGACAGCGAGCAGGCGATGACCACGTTCCTGAACCTGATCGCGACCGAGCCCGAGGTGGCCCGGATCCCGATCATGATCGACAGCTCGAAGTGGTCGGTGCTGGAGGCCGGGCTGAAATGCGTGCAGGGCAAGGGCGTGGTCAACTCGATCAGCCTGAAGGAGGGCGAGGAGGAGTTCCTCGAGCGCGCCCGGCGGATCCGCGACTACGGCGCCGGCGCGGTGGTGATGGCGTTCGACGAGCAGGGCCAGGCCGACACGGTCGAGCGCAAGGTGGCGATCTGCGGCCGGGCGTACGACCTGCTCACGCAGAAGATCGGCTTCCCGCCCGAGGACATCATCTTCGACCCGAACGTGCTCGCCGTCGCCACCGGCATGTCCGAGCACAACGGCTACGCCAAGAACTTCATCGACGCCTTGCCGTTGATCAAGGCGCGCTGCCCGGGCGTCCACCTCAGCGGCGGTATCTCGAACCTGTCCTTCTCGTTCCGCGGCAACGACGTGGTGCGAGAGGCGATGCACTCGGCCTTCCTGTACCACGCGGGCAAGGCCGGCCTGGACATGGGCATCGTCAACGCCGGCCAGCTCGCGGTCTACCAGGACATCCCGGCGGACCTGCTGGAGCTCGTCGAGGACGTCATCTTCGACCGGCGCGACGACGCCACCGACCGCCTGGTCAGCTTCGCCGAGAACGTGAAGGGCAAGGGCACCCAGCGCGAGGTCGACCTGACCTGGCGCGAGGGCACCGTCGAGGAGCGGCTCTCGCACGCGCTCGTGCACGGCATCGTGGACTTCATCGAGGCCGACACCGAGGAGGCCCGGCTGACCCGGAAGCGGCCGCTCGAGGTGATCGAGGGCCCGCTGATGGACGGGATGAAGATCGTCGGCGACCTGTTCGGCGCCGGCAAGATGTTCCTTCCGCAGGTGGTGAAGAGCGCTCGCGTGATGAAGCGCTCGGTCGCCTACCTGGAGCCGTTCATGGAGGCGGAGAAGGAGCAGGCCCGGCGGGAGGGACGCGCCGAGATGGTGCGCGGTCAGGGCAAGGTCGTGCTGGCCACGGTCAAGGGCGACGTCCACGACATCGGCAAGAACATCGTCGGCGTGGTGCTCGGCTGCAACAACTACGAGGTGATCGACCTCGGGGTGATGGTGCCGGCGGCAAGGATTCTGGACACCGCGGTGGCCGAGGGCGCGGACGTGGTCGGCCTGTCCGGGCTGATCACGCCGTCGCTGGACGAGATGGTTGCCGTGGCCACCGAAATGCAGCGGCGCGGCCTCAAGCTCCCGCTGCTGATCGGCGGCGCGACCACGTCGAAGCAACACACCGCGGTCCGGATCGCTCCGGCGTACGATCGGGCGACCGTGCATGTGCTGGACGCGTCCCGGGTGGTCGGCGTGGTGTCCGACCTGCTCGACGAGGACCGGGCCGAAGCGCTTGCCAAGAGCAACAGTATTGACCAGGAGCGGTTGCGCGAACAGCATGCTAACAAGCAGCGCAGCCCGTTGCTGACGATCGCCGATGCCCGGGCCAACGCCGAACCCGTCGAGTACGGCGAACTCCCGGTGCCAGCGTTCACCGGGCTGCGCCGTGTCACGCCGAGCATCGAGACGTTGCGGACGATGATCGACTGGCAGTTCCTGTTCCTGGCGTGGGAGCTGAAGGGCAAATACCCGGCGATCCTGGACCAGCCGGTCGCGCGCGAACTGTTCGACGACGCGAACACCCTGCTCGACGAGATCATTGCCAACGGCTCCTTCACGGCCGAGGGCGTGTACGGGTTCTGGCCGGCGCACAGCGAAGGTGACGACATCCTGCTGGACGGGCTGGACGTGTCGTTCCCGATGCTGCGGCAGCAGACCGAGAAGCCGGCCGGACGGCACAACCGCTGCCTGGCCGACTACGTCGCGCCGTCGGGTGACCACCTCGGCGGGTTCGGGGTCGCGATCCACGGTGCCGAGGCGCTGGCCGCGTCGTACGAGGAACGCAACGACGACTACCGGGCGATCATGGTGAAGGCGCTGGCCGACCGGCTGGCGGAGGCCTTCGCCGAGTGGATCCACCTGGAGGCGCGGCGGGCGTGGTTCGAGCCGGACGCTCAGCCCTTGCTGGCGGATCTGCACGCGGAGCGCTTCCGTGGGATCCGGCCCGCGCTCGGGTACCCGGCCAGCCCGGATCACTCCGAGAAGCAGGAGCTGTTCGACCTGCTGGAGGCGGACAAGCTCGGCCTGGGCCTGACCGAGTCGTTCGCGATGACGCCGGCCGCGGCCGTCAGCGGCCTGATCTTCGCCAGCCCGGCCGCCCGGTACTTCAGCGTCGGCCGCCTCGGCCGTGATCAGATCGAGGACTACGCCGTACGCCGGGGCATGTCCGTCCAGGACGTCGAGCGCTGGCTGCGACCGAACCTGGCCTACGACCCGGAGTGATGTCACACTTCCGCGGCCGGAACGCTCATACCGGGTGTGAAGGCACACGCTGAAGTGAGTTCGACCGAGGAGTTCGTTGCGCATCGGGAGTTGTTGTTCTCGATCGTCTACAACGTGCTCGGTTCGGTGGCGGATACCGAGGATGTGTTGCAGGAGACCTGGCTGGCGTGGTCCGGCCGGTCCGGTGTCGAGAACCCGCGCGCGTATCTCGTGCGGATCGCGGTGAACGCTGCGCTTGCTCGCCGTACGACGATCAACCGGCGCAAGGAGGAGTACGTCGGGCCGTGGTTGCCGGAGCCCGTGGTCACGCCGATCGATCCGGTCGAGCGGGCCGAGGCGGTTTCGCTGGCGATGCTGGTCGTTCTGGAGACGCTGACGCCGCTGGAGCGGGCGGTATTCGTCCTGCATGAGGTCTTCGGCTACGCGCATCCGGAGATCGCTGAGATCGTCGACCGTACGCCGGTCGCCGTACGGCAACTCGCGCACCGGGCCAAGGAACACGTGCAGGCGCGGCGGCCTCGCTACACCGCGGATCCACAGGTGCGGCTCGAGGTGACACAGCGGTTCATCGACGCGGTGGTCGGTGGGGACCTGAACGCATTGATGGAGGTGCTCGCGCCGGACGTGACGCTGTGGGCCGATGGTGGCGGCAAGGCCCGGGCGGCCGGGCTGCGGCCGGTGCTGGGGCGGGACAAGATCGCGCCGCTCATCGTGGGCGACGGGCGGCGGCGGCCGGTGCCGTCGCTGGGCATCCGGTACCGGGCCGTGAACGGCGATCCGTCGGCGTTGCTGCTGTCGGGGGACACGCCGTTCGCGGTGATCGTGCTGGAGGTCGAGGGTGATCAGGTGACCGGCATCTTCGCGATCACGAATCCGGACAAGCTCGCTCGGGTGGCGGTGAACTGACGTGACTGCCTTCGCTGTTGTCGTTGTCGCCGTGACTATTGGCCTGAACGGCTTCTCTGGGATCGCGGCCTTGCTGCACTGGCAACCGATCCTCCCCGGGATGGTGAAGGCCGGGGTGCCGGAGTCTTGGTTGACGTTTCCGATCGGGACACTCAAGACCGCTGGGGCGGTCGGGCTTCTCGCCGGTCTGCTGGTGCAGCGTCCTGGGCTGATCATCGCGGCCGCGGTGGGGTTGGTGCTCTTCTTCGTCTGCGCGTTGTACACGCATGTGCGTGCTGGGGATTACACCGCGCAGTTCTTCCTCGCGGTCTTCTTCCTAACCATGGCGTGCGCCTCGCTCGTAGTCAGCGTGACTGCCTGACGGCGGGGCCATCCTGCTTACTCTGACTGCATGACTGTGAACGTGCGGCCCGCGGTTGCCGATGACGTCGATGCCATCGCCGCGATCTGGTACGCCGGGTGGGGCGATGGACACCTTGGTCACGTGCCGGACGAGTTGGTCGCGATCCGGACCGAGGAGTCCTTCTGGACCCGGGCGGCGAATCGGATCACCGACACCACGGTCGCGGTCGTCGGTGACGAGGTCGCCGGGTTCGTGATGGTGGTGGGGGAGGAGGTCGAGCAGGTCTACGTGTCGCGCGATCACCGGGGATCCGGAGTAGCCGGGACGCTACTCAGCGAAGCCGAGCGGCAGGTGAAAGCAGGAGGACACAGCGAAGCGTGGCTCGCAGTCGCCACCGGCAACGCCCGGGCCCGCCGGTTCTACGAGCGCAGCGGCTGGACCGACAACGGCCCCTTCGACTACCCGGCGAACGTCGACACCGGCACCTTGCCGGTCCCGTGCCACCGCTACGTGAAGCCGGTCTAACGGATCGTGCTGCGGCGGGCACCTCGCGTGTTCTTCCTTCTGACTTGAGCTTACAGCGAGTGGGCATTGCCGGACGGAGGTTATCCACAGGCGTGACGTCGTACGGAGGATTCCCCTGGATTTGTTGAGCGGGTTGCGGTGATCCGGCGGGGGCGGGGTTAGTTTGCTTTTGCACGTTTCCCGTTCTTGGAGAGGTCACCATGGTCATCCGTTCCTGGCGCCGGCCGTCCCGTCGGCTGGTTCTGACCGGCGTCGCGGCTGTCGCGATGGCGTCGGTCGTCGGCGGAGTCGCGTACTCGGCCGGGGCCGCGTCTCCGCAGCCGGCGATTCAGACGTCGACGCCGCGGAGTGAGAAGCAGGTCACCAACATCGACGTGTTGCGCCAGCAGTTGCGCAACTACTACGGCGACCCGCTCGGCAGCGGCACGTTCGCGCCGGACGGCAACTACGCCAAGGAGGCCAGTTCGGTCGCCGCCGCGGGGAAGCGCTGGATCTCCGCGCCGCACCACACCAAGACGACCAAGGCGATCCTGCTGGACGTCGACGACACCTCGCTGGCCACGTGGAACTACGAGATCTTCAGCAACTGGGCGTTCAACCCGACGACCAACGCGGATTTCGTGCTGAACCAGCGGTTCCCCGCCGTGCCGGGCATGGTCGACCTGGTGAAGACCGCCGAGCGCGAGGGCTATGCGATCTTCTTCCTGACCGGGCGCGGTGCCGCGCAGGAGCAGGCGACCCTGGGCAACCTGACCGAGGACGGTATCGGCGTCGACGCCGGCTACCCGAAGCCGACCACGCTGCGGAACGGTGAGGACGGCCTGTTCACCAAGCCGGCCGTCGCCGACTACCCGGACTACCTGAAGAAGGCCTGCGCCGGCGACCCGAACGGCTCCTGTACGACGATCCACTACAAGTCGGCCACCCGCGCGCACATCGAGTCACTCGGCTACGACATCGTCGCGAACTTCGGCGACCAGTTCTCCGACCTCAAGGGTGGCTTCGCCGACCGCACCTTCAAGCTCCCGAACCCGAACTACTACCTGCCGTAACTGCTGGATCGTCCACCGAGTCGTGGATCGTGGTCGGCACCGCCAGCCGAAGCCGACCCGAATCCACGACTCGGTGGCTGACCATCACTGCGTGAGCCGGGGGAGCGCACCGCGGAGGAGGAGCCAGAGGTTGTCGCGGAGGGCCGGCTCGAACTCCATCCGGATCGTCCCGAGCGAGGGGTCCGCATCGTAGGCCGCGATGACGGCCGGGACGGGATGGGAGTGGGTCCAGATCGCGCCCGCGAGCATGCTCGCGGCGGCCATGAAGCGGCCCGATCCCTCCGCGCCGAGCTCCGGTAGCGCCCCGACGACCACCTCGATCATCCGCTCGAAAGCGATCGCGGCCGCCCGCTTGAACGCCAGCGCGGTCTCGGTCGAGATGTTCCGCTCGAGCACCGACGCCTGTGCGCTGATCAAATCGCAGAACACCGGTCGCGCGGCCAGCGTGCTGACCGCGGCCGACACCAGCCGCTCCGCCCGCTCGTCGACCGGCGCCGTCGGTGCGACGCCGGCGAGCGCGGCCGCCAGATCCTCCACCCAGGCCGTGAGCTCCGTGCTGGAGAGCTCAAGTAGGACCGCCTCGCGGGACTCGAAGTAGTTCAGCACGTTCGACTTCGCCAGGCCGACGCGGCGGCTCAGCTCGTTGAGGCTGAGGTCCGCTACCGGCATCTCGGTCAGCATGGCCGCCGCCGTCTCGAGGATCGCCCGCCGCCGGACCGCCCGCTGCTCCGCGCTCCGCGCGCGCTGGAATGTCGTCACCCTCACATTCTACAGACCGTCGGTCTGTTGTTATCGAACCGGCGGTCTGATACCGTCGAGGACATAACAGACCACCAGTCTTTTACGAGGAGCAGACCATGTACAACGTCCCCGACCAGACCGGCAAGCTCGCCGTCGTCACCGGCGCCAACAGCGGCACCGGCAAGGAGGCCACCAAGCGCCTCGCCGCCGCCGGCGCGCGCGTGATCATGGCGGTCCGGACTCCTGCCAAGGGTGACGCCGCCCGGGCCGAGATCCTGGCCGAGCACCCCGACGCCCTACTCGAGGTACGCCGGATCGACCTCGCAGACCTGGCATCGGTGCAGGAGTTCGCCGACGGGCTGGCCGCGGACGAGCCGAACGTCGACCTGCTCGTGAACAACGCGGGCGTCATGCACCCGCCGACCCGGATCACCACGAAGGACGGCTTCGAGCTGCAGTTCGGCTCGAACTTCCTCGGCCCGTTCGCGCTCACCGTGCGGTTGCTGCCGCTCGTCCTCGCCGCGCCTGCGCCGCGGATCGCGACGATGGCCAGCGGTGCCGCGAACTTCGGCCGGATCCACTTCGACGACCTGCAGTGGGAACGCCGGTACCGCCGGATGGCGGCGTACTCGCAGTCGAAGCTCGCCGACCTGATGATGAGCAACCACCTGGCCAAGCTCTCCGCCGACCGCGGTTGGGGCCTGCTCAGCGTCGCCGCACACCCCGGTTTCACCCGCACGAACCTGCAGACCGCCGGCGCCTCGCTCGGCCGGGAGCGGCCGTCGCGCCTCACCCACTGGGGCCTGCGGTTCAACCCGCTCCCGACACAGGGCGTGGAGGTCGGCACCGAGCCGCTGCTGTTCGCGGCGACCAGCCCGGACGCCCAGCCCGGCGCGTACTACGGCCCGTCCGGCCGCCTCGGCCTGGTGGGCCCCACCACGCTGGTCAAGGCCCCGAAGAACGCACTGGACCCGGAGAGCAACGCTCGCCTGTGGTCGGTCGCCGAGGGCCTGACGGGTGTCTCACTTCCCGCATCCGGTCCTATCCTGCGCAAATGAGCGAATGGTCGAGCGGGGAGATCTACGAGTCCTACGTGGGTCGGTGGAGCCGGTTGGTGGCGGCTGAGTTCGTGGCCTGGCTGGATCAGCCCACCGGCCTGCGCTGGCTCGACGTCGGCTGCGGTACGGGCGCTCTGACCAGCACGATCCTGCGTACGGCGGATCCCGCGTCGGTGCTCGGGGTCGACCCCTCGGCCGGCTTCATCGAGTACGCCCGGCAGACCGTCCGCGACGAACGGGCGACCTTCGAGGTCCGGTCGGCCGCCGAACTCCCCGACGGCCCGTACGACGCGGTCGTCGCCGGGCTCGTGCTCAACTTCATCCCCGAGCGGGTCGAGGCGCTCCGCCGGATGCGAGAGATCGGGTCGACGGTCGCGGTCTACGTCTGGGACTACTCGGACGGCATGGAGCTGATGCGGTACTTCTTCGACGCGATGATCGAGGTCCGGCCGCAGGATCGCGAACACGACGAGGGTCTCCGGTTCTCCTTCTGCACGTCGAAGGGCCTGGACGGACTGTTCAGCGAGGCCGGGTTCACCACGGTCGACCTGCGCGAGATCGTCGTACCGACGGAGTTTGCGTCGTTCGACGACTATTGGCAGCCGTTCCTGGGTGGGCAGGGGGTCGCGCCGGCCTACCTGCGTGCTTTGGACGAGTCAGACCAGGTGGCGTTGCGGGAAGCAGTGCGTTCGCGGCTGCCGATCGAAGCGGATGGGACGATCCAGTTGAAGGCGAAGGCCTGGGCTGCGAAGGCGGTCAGCTGAGGTAGTCGCTGCGTAGTAGGCCGAAGAGCAGGTCGTCGGTCCACTCGCCCTTGAACCAGCTGTTGGACGGCCGCAGCCCCTCCTGCTTGAAGCCGACCCGTTCGAGCAGCCGAGCGGACGCGGTGTTGCGGGCGTCGCACTCGGCGGAGACCCGGTGCAGCTTCCGCTCGATGAAGACGTCGTCGAGCAATCCGCGGACGGCCTCGGTCGCATAGCCCCTGCCCTGGTACGCCGATGCGAGCGTGAAGCCGAGCTCGGCCTGCATGAGGTTCTCGTCCAGGTTGAGGCCGAGATCCCCGATCAGTACGCCGTCCAGGTCGACGGCGTACTGGAACCAGCCGAGCGCGGCCGGGTCGCCCTGGGCGAACTCTTCAACCTTCTGCACCGCCTCGGACAGCGGCAGCGGGGCGTCCCACGACTGGTACCGGGCGATGTCGGGATCCGACCGGTAGGCCGCGAACGCCTCGGCGTCGGCGGTCGTGAAGCGGCGCAGAATCAGCCGTTCGGTGCGCACGAACATCAAGCCATCATGTCAAAACCACGGCCTCGACTCCGTCCTATCGGTGAGAGGGGTGAACCGATGAAATACCTACTGATCCTGCAGGGCGAGGGCGAGCCGTGCCCGGGCCGCGACGACTTCGAGCGGATCGCCTGCGACACCGGCGAACTGGTCGGCGGCGAGGTACTCGCGGATCCGCAGCTGGCCGTCCACGTGCCCGATCGGGCTGCTCCTACGCCCATCGACGCCTACTACCTGATCGACGTGGAGAGTCGCGAGCGGGCGGTCGAGCTCGCGCGATTGCTGCCGGACGCCCGGACCGTCGGGCGATCCGTCGAGGTTCGCGCGGTGATGCACTCGACCGCCGCCGACTTCTAATCCGCGACCTTGAACCAGAGGTGGGTGGCGAGCGGGGTCTGTGTCACGCTCAGCCGGTCGAGGCGGACGGCGCAGCCGCCGGGGTGGTCGAAGAGGCGGGTGCCGTCGCCGAGCATGACCGGGGCGAAGAGCAGCAGGACCTCGTCCAGTTCGCCGGCCTCGATGCACTGCTTGGCGACGTCGGCGCCGATCACGTTGACGTATTTGTCGCCGGCTGCCTCCTTGGCGAGCGCGAGTGCCTTCGCGAACTCGTCGACGTACGTGATGCCGGGCTCGGAGGTGTCCGGCGGACGGTGGGTGAGCACGAACAGCGGCCCAGTCCACCCACCGCCGAACGCCTGCCCTTCGCCGGCCTCGCCCTTGTGCGGGTCGTCGCCGTCGTGGGAACGGCGGCCGGCCAGGACAGACCCGATCCGGGGGAGGAGTTGCTCGACCTCCGGATCGGGCCCGAGGTACGGGCGCATCCACTGCATATCGCCGTCCGGTCCGGTGATGAAACCGTCCACCGACATCGTCACTGAATACAGAACCATTGCCATCGAGTCCTCCTGACTCGCTCGTCTGGGTGTCCTTCGTTGAGACGAGCGAGCCCGAGGAAACTCATCGCGGACCGCCAGGCCATCACGACCGCGGGCCCAAGCCCGTGCCGCCGCGTGCGGAGGAAGTGGTGGCGTGATTGTGATGGCCTGGGCGTTCGTATCACGAGCCCCGGTGCGACTGCGGTCCGTGCTGGCGGTAGCCTTCCCGGCAATCGGCCTTTTCGGATTCGGAATCGAGGTGGATCGGGGCGATGCCGGAGCCGGAGCACGCGATGATCGACCTCGAGCAGCCGTCCCAGGCCCGGTTGTACGACCTCTTCCTCGGCGGCAAGAACAACTTCGAGGTGGAACGCCAACTGTTCCAGGAGCTGGTCAAGATCGCGCCCGAGGCGCCGGAGCTGGCCCGGGAGAACCGGCGTTGGCTGGCCGACGTGGTCGGCCGGATGATCACCGACGGCGGCATCGGCCAGTTCCTCGACCTCGGCGCCGGCCTGCCGACTCGGCGGAACACCCACGAGATCGCCGCCGAGGCGGACCCGCTGGCGACCGTCGTGTACGTCGACAACGACCCGACCGCGATCTCGCACGGCCAGGCGCTGCTCGCCGACGATCGGACCAGCTTCTTCGCCGGTGCCGACCTGACCGACCCGGCCGCCGTCCTCGGGCACCCGATCGTGACCGCGGCGCTCGACCTGAACCGCCCGGTCGGGATCATCCTCGGACTCGTACTGCACGCGATCCCGGACACCGATCGGATCGAGCGCGTGATCGCGGAGTACCTGGCCGCCGTACCGTCCGGGTCGTACCTGGCGCTCAGCCACCCGCTGAACCCGCGCGACGGCAGCCGGCTGGCCGAGTTCTCGACGGCGGTCGAGGAGAAGGTGCGGGAAGCCTTCCCGCAGGTGATGTTCCGGACCCGGCACGAGATCGCCGGGTTCGTCGCCGGCCTCGACCTGGACAAGCCCGGGCTGGTCGACCTGACCGCCTGGTGGCCGGGCGCCGATCAGCACCTCAGTGCCACCGGTGCGGCCCAGTTGCTGCTGGTGGCACTCGCCCGCAAGCCCTGACAAACCACTGGTGATCCGGCCGTCCGCGGCCGATGATGGGTCGTATGTCTGCCAAGGCTGCTGCCGCTCACTGATCGCGCCCGGCCTGATGTCTCCGGGCTCGCCTGATCATGCCCGTCGCGACGACGGGCCCCGCAGCGTGCAGTTCCTCAGCCTTGGAGTTCGTTCCTCATGACCAATGTGTCGTCGTGGGTCGAGATCGCGTGTGACGAGTCCGGATTCTCCGGGACCAACCTCCTGGATCCCGCCTCGCCCGTGATCACCCACGCCAGTGTCGATCTCGGCATCCCCGCAGCCGCCGACCTGGTCGCCATCCTGCGACCACGGCTCCGCCACCGCACCGAGTACAAGTCCAACCAGTTGCTGCGACCCGCGCAGCGAGCCGAACTCGAGTGGTTCCTCACCACTCTGCGCGGGCATGCGCACGTCCACGTCATCGACAAGACCCGGTACGTCGCCGCCCGGGTCTTCGAGTTGTTCACCGGCGAACCGTCGTACGGCGATGGGACGAGCCTGGCCCGGGAACACTGCGATGGCGTGCTCGCCCTGCGGCACCGGACCGACTTTCTGGCCGCGTTCGTCGACCTGACGCGGACGAAGCGGTTGCGGCTGATCGACCACGCCGCTGTCGACCGGTTCTTCGCGACGATGCCGTCTGATGTGCCGGCCTTGCGTGAGGTGACGCGTGCCCGGGTGGAAGGCGTGATGCTGCGGCTGATCAACGACGATCGGACGATCCCGCCGCCGCTCGAGCCGTTGGTGCCCGCGCTCGCCGAAACCGCGCTGTTCTGGAGTGCTGGGCAACGGTCGGTCGCCGTGGTGCACGACGAACAGAGTGCGCTGACGCGACATCGGGTGGCGCGATTGCGCACGTACCTTGCCGACGCGGTGTTCCCGGCACCACCGCCCCTGCTCACGCTCACGCAGGTCGACTCGAAGGCCGACCCGCGCGTGCAGGTGGCGGACCTCCTCGCTGGAATCGGCCGCCACCTGACCACCCGGCCGGCCACCCCCCAGCTGGCCGAGTTGCTCGCTCCCTACCTGAACGGTCAGCCCACCGGCTGGCGGGTGTAGGAGCGCGCCACCGCGATACCGACGATCTCGGGGCGGCCGGCCGGTTCGGGGCCGAGGACCTTGGCGAAGGCCGGTCCGAGGCGGTCGGCGAAGAACCGGTCGGCGTGCTCCTTGGACTCCCAGAGCGTGACGACCCGGAGTCCGTCACCGGTGCCGCCGACGTACCTGGCGTGCAGGCCGTCCGGTTCGTCGGCGCCGAGCTGCTCCATGACCTGGTCGAACTGTTCGATCGCCGCGAACGGCGGGGTGGCGACTGCGATCCACTGCATGATTCCTCCTTGATGATGCGGATGTTCATCACGGTAGGAATCCGCCGGCGATCCGGAATCCGCCAGATCACTCATCCTGGGTACTCATCGGCGGCTGGACCAGGCCGCGATCTGGCTGCGGGTGGCGAAGCCGAGCTTGGTGAGGATGTGCTGGACGTGGTTCTGTGCGGTCCGCTCCGAGATCACCAGCCGGGCGGCGATCTGGCGATTGGTCAGCCCTTCGGCGACCAGACCGGCGACCTCCAGCTCGCGCCCACTCAGCTTGTGCTCGGGGTCGCCGTTCAGCCGGCCGAGCAGCACCTTCAGTTGATCGGCGTACGCCGCCATCCCCAGCGACTCGACCAGGCGGGCAGCCTCGACGGCGAGTGGTCGAGCTTGTTCGCGGTCACCCGGCCGGTCGCGGGTGAACAGAGTGCGGGCGAGGTGGAACTGCGCCTCGGCGACGAACCCGGCGGCCCCGGCAGACTCGGCCATCGCCACCGCGATGGCCAGATCCTCGACCGCGGAGTCCAACCGTCCGAGCGCGGCGCCGGCCCGTCCGATCGCCAGCTCCGCCGGCCCCATGTACGCGACACCGTTGCCTACGGCATGCTCCCCGCGGAACGGTTGCAACCGGTCCAGCAGGACGCCGAGGTCGTCGTACCGGCCGAGGCCGCAACAGGCCAGCGTCGCGTACACGTACGCCGGCAGCACGAAGAACGCGGGCAACGACCACTCGTCGATCCGGCCGGCCAGCCGGTACGACGCCGCCGCCTGCTCGGGTTCGTCCGCGCACAGCAACAGCTGGGCCCGGGACAGCAGCGACATCGTGGCGAATCGCGGTGGCGGATCGAACCGCTGCTCGATCAGGTCACGCATCTCCGCGCTGACGCCGACATGACCGGCCAACGCGATCTGGAGCGCGAAGTACGCGCCGGTCGCGGGTGCTCTCTCGACCGGTCGCATCCGGTCGAACCCGCGCCGCGCGACCGCCGCCGCCTCGGTGTACTGCCCGCGAGCCTGGGCGATACACGCGGCGATGCGGTCGTGATGCCAGGCCGCGACCGGTCCACCGAGGCGATCGGCCGCGACCCGCAGCCGGGGGAGTTCCTCGGCCGCGGCGGCGAGCCGGCCGCTCTCGATCAGCGCGTCCAGCCGCCAGATCTCGCCCCACATCTCGGCGCGGGGATTGTCCGTCCGCTGGGCGAGTTCGAGCATTTCGGCCGCGAGGTCCAGCCGCTCCGCCCGCCCGTCCGCCCCCGGGCACGCCTCCTGCCGGGCGCGGAGCGCGTCGGCGAGGGCTCGATGGTCCGCCGAGGATCGGGCCAGCTCGAGGGCGGTCGCGCTCAACGCGTCGAGTCGTGCCTGTTCGCCGGCGTAGAAGGCGAGATGGCTGCGCAGGGCAAGCAAGCGGGCTCGCAGCGCGAGATCGATGCTTTGGGCAAGCGCTGCTTCGCACAGTCGCTCAGCGGTCGCGTTGATGGTCGGATCGGGTACGGCCTCGAGGACCAGCGCGGCCTCGGCGCACTGCTCCGGAGTCTGCGCTGCCGCAGCGGCTTCGACCGCCGCCGCACAGCACGCCGTCAGATCACCCGCGAGGTACGCCGCCTTGCCCAGGGCAACCAAGAGGTCGCACGACTCCGCGGGACCGAGCGGCCGCGTCGCCAGCGCCTGCCGATACAGCCGAACACCTTCCTCATAGGCCAGTCGCCGTACGGCGTCCTCCGCGGCGCGGACCAGCCAGGTGCGTGCCGTCGTACCGTCGCCGTACTGAGCCAGGACCGCGTAGTGTCCGGCGATCGCTGCCAGGTGGTCACCGGCGTCTTTTGCCAGCGCATCGGCGATCGCCCGGTGGAGGGCTGTGCGCTCGGTGGTCGACAGGGACGCCTCGACGGCATCGCGGGTCAGGGCGTGGATGAAGCGGAAACCGTCGCCCAGGTGTTCGAAGAAGCCGAGGCGGGTCGCCTCGTCGACCAGTGGCAGGCATTCGTCGACCGATCGTTGCAGCATCGCGGCAATGGTCCGCAGCCGGATCTCGCGGCCGGCGATTGCGCTGGCCTGAACCAGCCGGCGGCAGTCGTCCGAGGCGCGGCCGAGCCGGGCGGTGACGATCTCGAGCACCGACCGCGGCGGCCGGTCCGGCTGCCAGGAGCCGTCGGCGATGGCGCGGGCGATCTCCCGGACGAAGAGCGGGTTGCCGCCGGTGATGCGATGCACCGTCGACACCACCGTGGAGTCTGTGGTTGCTGTCAGCAACTGTTCGGCGACCTCGGGGCGATCGAAGGTGCGCAGCTGAAGGCGTTCGGCGGTGGAGAGGTCGCCGAGGTTCGCCGCGTCGCGGGCGGTCGCCAGGATGAGGACCGGCATGTCTGCGAGCTCTTCGGCGAGGTGACGCAGTACCAGGACGGAGGGTTCGTCAGCACGGTGGACGTCGTCGAGGATGATCACCAGGCCGCGGTCGCCGGCGGCTCGTCGTACGGAGTCGGTGACTTCTTCGAAGAGCAGGAAGCGGTCGTCACCGGACAGCACTTGATCCGCGTCCAGGCCGAGGGATCGCAGGACCTGCCGCCAGGGCCAGTACGCCGGCGCGCCGTCGGTCTCGGCGCAGCGGCCCCAGGCAACGGCAGCGCCTTTGGCGAGGGCCGATCCAGCGAGTTCCTGCGCCAGCCGGGTCTTGCCGATTCCCGCCTCGCCGGTACACACCACGAGGCGCCCGCTGCCCGCGCGCGCCTCGTCAACCCACCCCCGCAGCGCCCGCAGTTCCCCCAGGCGCCCCACCATCGCCATGCGCCAAGCATCGCGCCCGGCGACCCGAAGCGGAAGCCCACTCAGCGCTGGGGGATGTGCTCGGCGAGGTAGTCCTCCCAGGTACGCGTGCCGACGGTGGCACCGCTGAGGGTCAGATTCCCGCCGGCTCGGTAGACTTTGCCGGCGTTACCAGGGATGTGGATCGGCATCGACAGCCGGTGCTTGCCCGTGGCCCGCAGGTAGTCGCGGGAGAGCTCGCCCATGGTGTAGACCTTCGGGCCCACCAGGTCGGGCACGAGCTCAGCGGGCTCGCCCAGCGCCAGCTCGACCAGCCGCTCGGCCACATCGCGCGCATCCACCGGCTGGAGCCGCAACCCACCCGGAACGGGCATCACCGGAAGCTTGGCCATCGCCCCCACTGTCTTCACGGCGAAGTCGTGGAACTGCGCCGCTCGCAGGACGGTCGACGGCACTGAAGACGCCAGCACCGCCTGCTCGGCGCCCAGCTTCGACTTGAAGTAGGTCAATGACAGCTGGTCCACGGCCGTCACCGAGATGTGCACCAGATGCCGCACCCCAGCCCGCTCCGCGGCCCGGACAAGATTCCGCGTCCCGATGTCGTCCCCCTTCGGTCCGCCCGCCAGATGGACGACCACCTCGACTCCGCTCAGCGCCTCGTCGATCCCGTCACCCTTCAGCAGATCCGCCGCGACGTACTCGACCTCGTCGCCACTCTCCCGCGCGTGGCGGCTCAGCACCCGCACCTTCCAGCCCGCCGCCTGCACCAACGGCACAACCTGCCGCCCCAACGTCCCTGTCCCACCAGTCACCAACATCGTCCCCACGATTTCCTCCACTCGTCCGCGGCCCCGATCTCCGGAGCCCACCGCTCTGACGGACCTCAACAGTCGGATGTGACAGCGACCGCCGGTGGTGGCGGTGGTAGCGCCAGTCGCGCTGTGCCGGGGTTCCGGTGGTGGCGGTGGTTGGGGTCCGAGGGATGGGCCAGGAGGTTGGTGGTGGTTGCGGTCGGGGGGTTGGTCGGCCGGGAGGTTGGTGGTGGTTCCGGGGCGGGGGGAGGTGGCCTGGGGGTTGGTGGTGGTTGCGGGGCGGGGTGCTCGTGGTTCCGGGGCGGGGGAGGTGGCCTGGGGGTTGGTGGTGGTTGCGGGTCGGGGTACTGGTGGTGGCGTCGGCTGCGGCGGGCCGGGGTGCTGGTGGTGGCGCCGGGGTTGTTGTGCTGGGGCGGCGTTCAGCAGAGGCCGGAGGACGGTGATCGCAAGTCCTTTATCCGCAAGGAAAGTCCGAACACCGGAACGGCGACCGTCTCCCCGATGAGTCCGACTCTGGCAGTCACTCATCACAGGTGGCAGCCGCCGGCCGGGTTGAGATGTGCCTGGCCGCGTGAGCGGTTTGCTTGCGACTGAACCGAGTGCCGGGCCTACGCCGCGCTGGTGGAGGCCTTATGAGGGTTTGTGGTGTCGGCCCAGGGGTCTGCGGAGTGGAGGCTGGGTTTCGGGTCGTCGTCAGCAGGGTTGTGCTCGTCAGCGGACTCCGGAGCGAGGTCGTGCCATGGGTCGAACGTGCGGGTGGCATTCGTGCGCCGCTGATCCAGGGGCAGGACAACTTCGGTTCCGAGCTGGCTGCGGCGATCAACGGCCGGGTTCGGGTCCGCGGTGTCGCCCCAGATGTCGAGGCCTGTGCCGGCCCGCGCTGGGCGGGCTGGCTTGCTGGGTACGCCGCGATGCCCGCTGTCCGGTCCTTCGCCCCAGGGGTCGAACCCACCGGCGGATGGGAGCGGCGGCTCGGGTGGCGAGGGCGGTCGAGGCCAGGACGCCTCCGGTGACGGCTCCTGGTGGTCCTGCTGCTTTCGGGTGTGGGTATGGGGCGGTCGCTGGTCGGGGGCGTGTCCCCAGGGGGCGAAGTCACCGCCGGGTGGGGGTTTCTGCGGGCGAGCGGGTCGTTCGTCGGGGGCGTAACCCCACGGATCGACGTCGGTGGCGGGTGGGCGCTGCTTGGCGCGAGTGGGTCGTTCGTCGGGGGTGTCTCCCCAGGGGTTGAGGCGTGCGGTGTCGTCGGGGGTGATCCAGGGTGGGTCGGTGTCGCGGGGCCAGGCGCGGGTGACTGGCCCGCCCGCGGCTGCGCCGGTCGTGGGTGCGCGACCGGTGGTGGTGCTGGTTGTGGGTGCGTGACCGGTAGCTGAGTCGGTTGTGAGTGGGCGACCGGTGGTGGTGCTGGTTGTGGGTGCGCGACCGGTAGCTGGGTCGGTTGTGGGTGCGCGACGGGTTGGGTCGGTTGTGGGTGCGTGACCGGTGGTGGCACTGGTTGTGGGTGTGGCTTGGGGTGGGTGGGGTGTGGTGGTTGGTGGCCGGTATCTGTCGCGGGGGACGGGGTCGGGGGTGGCCCAGGCGGGGCGGGCGACATCGACGATGCCGTTGGTGATCTGGATGGTCCAGTGGCCGGCGTGCAGGTCGCGGTGACACCGTTTGCATAGGAGTACGAGGTTGGTGATGTTGGTTTCGCCGCCGTCGATCCAGCTGATGACGTGGTGGGCGTCGCAGTACAGGGGTGGGGCGCCGCAGCAGACGCAGCCTTTGTCGCGGGTGATGAGGGCTTTGCGGATCGGGCCGGTGGCGAGTCGGACGGTGGTGCCGACGTCGAGTGGCTGGGAGTCCGAGCCGAGGACGATCGGGAGGATGTGGGCGTCGCAGGCGAGTCGGCGGATGGTGGCCGCGGACAGGGCGTCGCCGTAGATCAGGTGGCCGAGTTTGTCGGCGGTGGCGGCTTTGAGGTCGTTGTAGTCGATGGTGACGGTGATGTGTGGCTTCGGGCCGTGCCCGGGAATTGGCCCGCCGCTGTTCTTGTGGGCCGCATCGCTGCCCGCGCTGCCTGCGCTGCCCGCGTTGTCGGTGCTGGTGGCGGTCCCCGCGGGTGTGCTGTCCGTAGTGGTGGCGGTCTCTGCGGGCGCGGTGGCGGCGGTGCCTGCGGACGCGTGACTCCTTAGGGTGGCGGCCGTGGCGGCGCCTGTGGTGGCGGCCGTGGTAGTGGCGCCTGGGGTGGTGAGGAGGGTGGTGAGGGCGTCGGCCTGGCGTTTGGTGCGGGGGCGGGGGTCGAGGGCGCCGTCGATGGTTTTGTGGGGTTTGGCGTGGGTGTGGATGAGGGTGCGGAACAGTTCGGCGTTCTCGTTGGCCAGGTAGCCGGTGAACGCGACGCCGTGGTCGGCGTTCTTCAGGGTGAGCGACTCACGATCGTAGGCTTTCTGTTCGGTGGGTTCGGGGCCGTCGGTGTCGAGGCGGTCGCGGACGAGCCGGCCGGCTTTGCGCAGCTCGAGCGGGCCGTGCGTGCGGGCCAGCTCCACCATCTCCCGCTCGGCGACCTGCACGTCGTCGGCCGGAACGGTGGTCGGGACCTTGTCCAGCGCGGACACGATCGCCTCGGCCTGCGCTGGATGCAGCAGCACCCCCACCCCCGCACTGTTCCCGCCCGCATCATGCTCGCCCGCATCGTGCTCGCCGTCGCTCCCATTCGTGTCGCTCGTGTCGCTGTCGCTCGCGTCGTCGGTCAGGTCGCCGTCGCTGGCGCCGGTATCGGTCGTTGGGTCGTCTGTCAGGGGGTTGGGTTTGGGGAGGGCGGCGGCGACGGCGGGGTACTTGTCGAGGGTGGTGGCGAGGTGGACGTCGCGGCGGGCCTTGGTGGGGTCGATGCGGTAGCGGAAGGTGAGGAGTCGGGCGGTGGTGCCGGCGCCGAGTTCTTGGGCGTGGCCGGTGGTGTCGAGGCCGGCGATGAGGTGCAGGGCGAGGGTTTCCAGGCGGGCGATCTCGGCGTAGGTGGCGTCGAGAGTGGACAGCATGTCGCTGCCGCCCATCGACCACACCGGTCGCTGTCCGAGAATCTCCATGCACAAACTGTAGGCGGCGCCACCGACAGTTTTCAAACCTGGATGCCCTTGTTTTCAAGGGATCCCGTTCACAAGAGGGTTGTCCACAACGATGCCGGGTTGTGGACAACGCGGGCCCGGGAGGTGAGGCGTTGTGCTACCACCCGGAGCGGACGGGTTCAGGGCCGTTGCTGTCGGCAACGACTGTGCCGGGTGTCGTTCAGCCTCGAGCTGCCTGACCCGGTGGTCCTCACCAACGGACGCGGCCAGACCGTCAACGAACACAGTGACCTTGGCAACGGGTCCACCCGGGCCACCCACGCGCATGATCACGGTGCCGTACCTCCCGGCTGTGGGTTGTTCGGCTGTGGGTCGCTCACCCGTTGCTCGATGTAGAACCGTTCCTGTCCGGACTGCGTCCGCCGGTGCTCGATGGGGCGACGTGAGCGCTGAACGACCGCGGCGAACGGCAGGCGGTGCGGACCCGGCGCGCGAACACGAATCCGGGCGATCGGCGCAGGGGTAGGCGATGCGACACCCAGGTTGTCCCCGCGGATCACCGTCGTTCGTGAACCGGGCCCACTCACCAAGCTCTGTCGATCATCGGAGTCAGCCCACGGCAGCGTGGGTTGGCCGAGCTGTGAGGGGCCTTGGTGAGTGGCTCACATCCGACCAGGCCGTACGACCTTCGAGGTCCCAGACGCGAGCAAGCCTGGCGATTGTGCAGCATGCCGGCCGCGTAAAGTGTCGAGGGCCTTGGTTCGGGTCCGACGTCTCGGATGCCGGGCGCAGTACGGCGTACCGGCTGAGAGCACTGGAGGTTGTCATGAAGTATGTGGTGCTGATCCACTCCAACCCGCAGCCGTGGAATCACCCGACGATCGACTTCACCGAGATCGGCCGGGCGATCCCGGCCGAGGAGCGGGCGGCGATGGGCAAGGAGTTCGAGGAGATGCTGACCGAACTGTCCGCGTCCGGTGAGCTCGTGAGCGGGCTCGCGCTGGGGTCGCCCGAGTCGGCGCGGATCTACCGGTGGGAGGGAAAACGGCCGGTCAGCACCGACGGACCGTACGCCGAGGCGAAGGAGCACCTGGCCGGGTTCTTCATCCTGGACTGCGCCACCCGGGAGCGCGCCGAGGAGCTTGCCGCCAAGTTCGCCGGCCCCGGCGACACGATCGAACTGCGGCCGGAGATGTGACGGTGGCCGGCGGGATCAGGCTGAGTTCGCCCACGATCAACTGCCCGGACGCGCTGGCGCTGGCCGGCTTCTACGCGCAGATCACCGGCGGCCGGATCGCGTACAGCGACCCGGTCTGGGCGACCGTGGACGGGCCGGGCGGGCGGATCGACTTCCAGACCGATCCCGCCCACGTGCCGCCGACCTGGCCGGATCCGGCGGTCCCGATCCAGTTCCACCTCGACTTCTTCGTCGAGGACCTCGCGGCGGCCGAGGTGACGGTGCTGGCGGCTGGCGCGACCAGGTATGACCACCAGCCGAACGCCGACCATTGCCTGGTTTTCGCCGATCCGGCCGGCCATCCGTTCTGCCTTTCGACGTGGGATTTGCTCGAGAATTAGCGATTTCGGCCGGATACGGACGGTTACGCGCGGATGTGAGGTGTCCGTGCGGTACGGAGTGACGTACGCCGTACCGCACGGGCGGAGGTTTCCTTATCCTGTTTGACTTACCGGGAGCAAGGGAGCGCGCTGTGACGACGATCGTGCTGATGGGTCCGCCAGGGGCCGGCAAGGGAACCCATGCCGACCACCTCGCGGGACACCTCGGTGTGCCCGTGATCTCCACCGGCGACATCTTCCGGGCTCAGGTCGCCGACGGCACCGAGCTCGGCCGGACCGCGCAGCGTTTCCTCGACGCCGGTGAGTACGTCCCCGACGAGGTCACCAACGCGATGGTCCGCGAGCGGCTCGCCGCGGACGACGCCCGCTTCGGCTTCCTGCTCGACGGCTACCCGCGCACGCTCGACCAGGCCGTCGTACTGGACGACATCCTGGCGGGGCAGGACCGGTCCCTCGACGCGGCCGTCGTGCTCCAGGTGGACCCCGAAGAGCTGGTCCAGCGGCTGCTCCGCCGGGCCGAGATCGAGCACCGCTCCGACGACACCGAGGAGGTCATCCGCCGGCGTTTCGAGGTGTACGACGCCCAGACCTCCCCGCTGCTCAGCCTCTACGCGAACCGCGGTATCCGCCACGAGATCGACGCCTCCGCCGACATCGACACCGTCCGGATCCGCGTCCGGCAGGTCGCCACCCTGCTCCAGCCCGCCGCGTAACCGTTGCCTGGAGCAACCGTTAGCTGCGCCAGACCGGGGCGACGGACTTGCGGTAGGAGCGGCCGAAGACGCCGGTGATGACGGTGAGGACCGGCTTGGGGACGGTGCCGGTGATGGCGGCGGACTCGTCGGGGGCGGCGCCGTCGAGGGCCCAGGCGAAGAACGTGCCGCCCTGGACCGGGCCGACCTTGGCGAACTCGCGGCCCATCGCCTTCATCTCGGGGGTGTCCTTCTTCGCCAGGTAGACCGGCTCGATCTCCGCCTCCTCGTGCTCGAGGTGCTGGACCGTCACCCGCTGCAGCTCCTGCATCGCGGTCAGTGCGGCCGCCGCGTCCTCGGCGCTGGCGGACCTGTGCAGCGCCGTCATCGCGGTCCGCGTCGCGGCCAGCGCGGCCGCCATCGTGTCGTGCTCGGCGTCCATCTGCTTGAGGAGGTCGTGACTCACCCCGACCTTCTCCAGCGCGGGCCAGGCGATGTCGTGCTCGCCCTCGTGGTGCCGCGTCAGTTGGTCGTCGAAGTTCGCCCATGCCGTCGCCAGTTGCTCGGCCCGCTGCCGATTCCCCGCCGGAAACCGCCCCAGTGCGTCAATGAAGCGTCCCAGATCCCGCCGGAACGCCGCGTGAATCGCCTTGTTCATGCTCATTTCCGCCATACGCCGGAGTCTAGGCTGAAGCGGGCTTGAAGTGGGGTGTTCGGACCACTACGCAGGGCGAGTTCGTTGCCGGGAACATCCGTAGGTGGGCGCCGGTTGTTGGTGGATATGCATGGTGAGTACAAGGTGCCGGGCGGGAAACTTGTCGTGGCCGATCTCGACGTGGTCGGCGATCACGTGCGACAGGCGCAGATCAGTGGGGACTTCTTCCTCGAGCCCGACGACGCGCTGGAGCGGATCAACGGCGCGCTCGCCGGTCTGCCGATCGCGACTCCGGCTGCTCAGATCGCCTCGCGGGTGCGCGCCGTACTGGGTGATGGCGTGGAGATGCTCGGGTTCTCACCGGAGGCTGTGGCCGTCGCCGTACGGCGTGCTCTGACCGGCGCGACCGGTTGGCGCGATCACCAGTGGCAGTTCGTGCACGACGTACCGCGGGAGCCCGCGTTGCAGATGGCGCTCGACGAGGTGCTGGCCGAGCAGGTCGGTTCCGGCGAGCGCGCACCGACGTTGCGGGTGTGGGAGTGGGCGTCGAACGCGGTCATCATCGGCAGCTTCCAGTCGCTGCGTAACGAGGTCGACCTGGAGGGCGCCGCCAAGCACGACGTGACAGTGGTACGGCGGATCAGCGGCGGCGGAGCGATGTTCGTTGAACCAGGCAACACGATCACGTACTCGCTCTACGTCCCCGAGTCCCTGGTGTCCGGGTTGTCGTTCGTCGAGTCGTACGCGTTCCTCGACGACTGGGTGATCGGCGCGCTCAACGATCTCGGCATCGCGGCGACGTACCAGCCGATCAACGACATCACCTCACCGGCCGGCAAGATCGCCGGCGCCGCGCAGAAGCGGTTCGCGGGTGGCGCCGTACTGCATCACGTCACGATGGCGTACGACATGGACGCCGCGAAGATGCTCGACGTCCTGCGGATCGGCCGCGAGAAGCTGTCCGACAAAGGGACCACGAGCGCCGGCAAACGCGTCGACCCGTTGCGCAGTCAGACCGGCCTCGACCGCGTGGACGTGATCGACCGGATGGTCGACTCGTTCCGGAACCGCTACGGCCTCGGCCCGGGCACGATCGACGCCGGCACCGTGGACCGCGCCGTCGACCTCGTGGCGAGCAAGTTCGGAACCGAGGAGTGGCTCACCCGGGTCCCGTGATCACCGACGGACGATCTCGATGTGGGTGGCCTTGGGGGACGTGGCGGTCTTGGTGACCTTGTAGTTGCCCAGGGCGTCGGCGACGTTGTCGAAGAGGCGTTCGCCGGCCCCGGCCAGGATGGGTGCGACGACGATGTGCAGCTCGTCGATCAGTCCGGCGCGCAGGTACTGCTGGACCGTCGACGCACCGCCCGCGATCAACACGTCCTGCCCGTCGGCGGCCTTGAGGGCCTGCTCCAGTACGACCTCGACCGGGTCGTCGGTGAAGTGGAACGTCGTACCGCCCTCCATCGGCAGCGACGGACGCAGGTGGTGCGTGTGCACGAAGACATCGGTGTGGTACGGCGGGTTGTCACCCCACCAGCCCGTCCACGACTCGTCCTCCCACGGCCCACGGATCGGCCCGAACATGTTGCGCCCCATGATGGTCGCGCCGATGCCCTCCTCGTGCCGCCCGGCCTGCTCGACGTCGAGCCCGCCCTTCCCGGCCGCCTTGTCCTCGAACGCCGCGAACATCCAGTTGTGCAGCCCGTCCACCCCGTCCCCGAACGGCGCGTCCAACCGCTGCCCGACCCCGGCCCCGAACCCATCCACCGTGATCGTGAAGTTCTCCACCCGAACCTTCGCCATGACGCTCTCCTCGACTAGTCCCGACTCTCTCCCCCTGGTCGAACCAAACCCAACCCTTTTGACATCCCCAGAAGATCTATCTCACCCAGTCCAACTGCGCCTCCGGGATCCCCAGGCCGTCCGAACGCCTGCACCTCCGCAGCCTACGAACTCCCACCGACAGCCAGCTCCGCGATCTGCTGGACGTAGTCGACGAGGTGAGGATCGTGCTCTTCGAACGGGTAGGCCGAGTAGTAGGCCTCAACCGCCGCGCGCGCGTCGGCGAACCCGCACGTCGGCCACAACGCGATCATGTCGTCGTGATCCGGTGCGCGGCCGGCCAGCAGCTTCATCAAGAACACCTGGCCAGGCGGCGGCCCGAGGACTGTCAGGTGGCTGTGCTCGTACAGCAGCTCACACGCATCGAGCTCCCAACCCGACCGGCGCGAACATAGTGGCCGAGTCGTTGAGCCAGGTGGCGCGAAGACCGTGCCGCTCTCCGACCTGCCGGACGACGGCCTTCAGCTCTGCGGTGAGCACGGTCAAGGAGTCGACGTCCGCGGTCGACTCGCGCAGATCGTGTAGCGCCATGTACGAGCCGCCGACAACGACCAGAGAGCAGATCAAGTTTCGGGTGGCCAGCTCGTCGGCGACCTCGGTGAGGCGGGTGAGGATCTCGGCCTTGTCGAGGACGGCTGGTGGCTCCGGTGCGCCTTGGTTCATGCGGCGTTGCGCCAGAGGTCGTGGGCGGCGAGCCAGATGTTGCGGGCGGCGAGCTGAGCGGGAGCTTGCGCGCGTGCTCGCTTGGTTCGTGCCGGTGTGCCTGGCGCCTCCCACGGCGTGGGTGACGGTGGCACCGAGCGGGTCCATCGAGGTCGTGGGATCCCGGCGTCGTCGGCGAGTTTCTCCGCGATCCCGGCCAGCAGGGCGTCGTACGCCGCGTCGCCGGTCCGGTACGGGGGAGACTCGATCGCCTCTGCGGTGAGTTCACGATGTTCGGTGAGCTGGTCGAGGAACCCTCGCACCTGGGCCCAGTTGACCTTGCGGACCTTTGCGTCGGGTGTGTAGGCCTCGGTCAGCGTCTCGATGGCGATCCGATGCGGCCGATCCTGGACGGCGTCGAGGGTCAGCGACAGGTGGCGACCGCTGGCCGCGATCAGCCGCGAGAGCATCGTCAGTGTCGGATCGCTCGACCCGGCCTCGATCCGTGACACCGTCGACGTCGGAACGCCGGCCTTGGCGGCGAGCGCACTGCGAGACAGCCCGGCGTCCTCCCGAGCTCGCCGAACCAGTTCTCCAGCACTCACGGGAGTAGCATATATGCAACCCCCGTGTCCGCCAACGCTAGCGTGGGGTTGTGGAGATTGGCTATGTGATCTTGTACGTCGGCGATTTGACTGCGTCCGTGGCGTTTTATCGGGATGTGGTGGGGTTCGAGTACAAGTTCACGGACGCGGGGTATGCGGAGTTCGATGCCGGTGGGGTGCGGTTCGCGTTGTATGAGCGGCGGCGGGCTGAGTGGTTGACGGGGCGGGACGTGGCGCCGGGCGCGGGTGGGGAAGTGGTGGTGATGGTTGCGGACGCGGATGCATGCGCGGAGCGGCTGGCGGGGCTGGGCGTGGTGCTGCTGAGCGGGCCGGCCGACCGTCCGTGGGGACATCGGACGGTGCATGTGGCCGACCCGGACGGGTTCGTGGTCGAGTTCGCGGCGGAGATCCCGCGGGCTCGAGGGCGGCGGCGTACCTGAGTCAGCGGCGGTAGCGGTTGTTGTGTTCCCAGCGGCGACGGCCCATGCCGCTGAACAGCATGATCCAGAAGAAGCCCCACAGCAGCCACGGTGCGGTCAGGGTGATGGCCGCGACGACGAGGCCGATCATCAAGAACGGCGCCAACATCATGATCGGCGGCGGTGGGCCGGGACGGCGGCGGGTGCGGGCCGTCTGCGGCGACCACGGGCCCTGGGCGAGTTGCAGCTCGGCCGGGCTCGGGAGGTCGTCGAAGAGCGGCGCGAGGTCGTCGACGTACCGCGCTCGGGTCGCCTGCTCGCTGCGCTCCTCGAACTCGGTCTGGGTCAGCCGGCCCGCGACGAAGTGATCGCTGAGCATAGAGACGGCCTGATCGCGTTCGGCGTCGCCGATCCGCAGCGAGCCCCGGCGTTCAGCCCGGCGCTGCTCGGGGTCGCGCCACTCGGGAAACGGGAGACTCATGAGCGGTCCTCGTCCGTGCTCTCGTCGGCGAGGATGCCGTACAGCTTCCGGCGCAGTTCGCCGAGTGCCTCCCGCGCCTTAGCCTGCTGCTCCGGCGTACCGGTCGCGAGGATCTGCCACATCGCCGTCGCCACCTGGCCGAGCATCGGCTTCAGCCCGTTCTCGTCATCCGCGGCCGGGGCGCTCATCGCCTCCCACGGCGCGGACACCTCGTCCTGGTGCTCAGCGACGTACGCGCGTCCTTCGTCGGTCAGCGTGAACGTACGGCGACCGACCTCGGCATCCGCGGTGACCAGGCCCTCGTCCTCGAGTTGCTGCAGGGTGGGGTAGATCGAGCCGGGGCTCGGCTTCCACACGCCGCCGCTGCGCTCGGCGATCTCCTGGATCAGCTGGTAGCCGTTCATCGGCTGCTCGGCGAGGACCGCGAGGATGGCGGCCCGCACGTCACCGCGCCGGGCCTTCGGTCCACGCCAGCGCGGCGGCGGACCCCACGGCGGCCCGAACGTCTGGCCACCGCCGAACATCCCCCACGGCGGGCCGAATCCCTGGTGCCCGTGGTGCACACGCCGCCCGGTCATCGCGGCGCGCAACTCCTCTTTGATGTCCTCGAAGGCTGAACAGTGCCGCGCGAAGTGCTGCCAGGGCCACCCCGCGGCGTACGTCGATCCGGTCATCACGACCACCGTCCCTCACAAGAGATTGCGATACGTCGACGATATATCGCCAACCATCGCAACCCAAGGGACTCACAGAGCGAGCTCGAGGTCGCCGGCATCCCACGCTTTCGAGGCTAGCGCGGGGGTGTACGGGTCAGTACCAGTTACGCGGCTGGTCGGGGTAGGGCTCCTCCAGGCGCTTGAGCTCTGCCTCGGTCAGTTCGAGTTCCAGCGCCGCAGCGGCGTCCGTGAGGTGGTGTGGCTTCGTAGCACCGACTATGGGCGCTGAGACGACCGGTCTGGTCAGCAACCAGGCCAGTGCGACCTGTGCCATCGGCACACCGCGCTCGGCTGCCACGGCCTCCAGCGCATCGACACTCTGCTGGTCGCTGTCGCGGGCGAGGGCCCTGGAGATCCGATCGGTGTCCGCACGTAGCGTCTGCGTACCCCATGGCTTGCCGAGCTTGCCTTTGGCCAGTGGCGAGTACGGAATGGAGCCGACGCCCTGGTCCGCGCAGAGCGGCAGCAGCTCCCGTTCGTCGTCACGCCGGATCAGGTTGTACTGGTTCTGCATCGCGACGAACCGCGTCCACCCGCCCTGGTCGGCGGTGTGCTGCAGCTTCGCGAACTGCCACGCCCACATCGACGACGCACCGAGATAGCGGACCTTCCCCGCCCGTACGACGTCGTGCAGCGCCTCCATCGTCTCCTCCACCGGCGTCTCCGGGTCCCACCGGTGGATCTGGTAGAGGTCGACGTACTCCGTGCCCAGTCTGGTCAGCGAAGCGTCGATCTGCTCCAGGATCGCCTTGCGCGACAACCCCGATCCGCCCGGGCCGTCGTGCATCTTGCCCCACACCTTGGTCGCCAGTACGACGTCCTCGCGCCGGGTGTACCGCTTGATCGCGCGACCGACGAACTCCTCGGAGCTCCCACCGCCGTACGTGTTCGCCGTGTCCCAGAAGGTGATCCCGAGCTCCAGTGCCTGCCGGAAGTACGGCTGCGAGCTCTCCTCGTCCAGCGTCCACTGATGGAACTCGTTGCGCTCGCCGAAACTCATGCATCCCAATGCGAGCCGGCTGACCTTGAGGCCGGTCTGCCCCAACCGCACATACTCCATGTCGAACCCTCTTTCCGTTGGGCTCGACGCTACGAGGACTCCGCCGGCTGTGGGAGGCCCTGTCAGTACAGGTATTCAGGCGGCGAACTTCAGGTCGCCGGCGGTGGCGGTGAGCACGATGGAGCTGCCTTCGACGCTGACCTGCTTCAGCGTCGCGCCGTACGGGAGCTTGGGGAGGGTGATCGCCCGGGAGAGCTGATTGCGCACCGCGTTCCGGATGAACGACGGGACCGCGTCGGACAGCTCGTCGACGGTGAGGACGATGCGGCCCTTCTCGACCTGCGGGCGCAGCGTCGCCTCGGCCTCGACACCGCGGATCGACAACTTCGCGCGCAGCTTGCCGTCGACCGCATCGAGCGTCAGTCCCTGCACACCGGTGCTGCGGACCGCGAGCTTGGCCAGTTCGGCCGGTGACAGCTGCAGCCGGACGTCAGTGGTGTCGATCGTGACCGCCGCGCCGGGCGTCCGCGTCAGCAGACCGCGCGGCACGTGGACGCCGTGCAGCTCGACCTTCAGATCCTCCGCCGGGATCGAGTCGAACGTCGGTTGCTTCATGGTCAGCGTGACTTTCGAGAACCGCTCCCTGGCCAGCTGCGGCAGGAACCCGAACCCGCCGATCTTGACGGACGTGTCGGCCGCGCGTACGTCGTACTGCGCCGCCTCCTTCTCGGCCATCGTCGCGAGCTGGTTCTCCGCAACCCAGGCGGCGGCCCGGTCGACGGCAACCGCCAGCACCCCGAGCACCACCAACGTGACAACCAGCCGTCGCAACCAGCGCCGCGGTCTCCTGGAACTCATCCCTGCCCTTCCGTCGATCCGCACAGCCTAAAGGTCCTCACGCAACGACCATTTCCTGGAGGGCGTCGTCGGTGCGGGCGGGCTTGATGCCGAAGGCAACGGTTGCGGCGGTGGAGTCGACGATGAACGGGCGCTGCCACTGGTACTGCGTCTCGAGCATCTCGCGGGCGTCCGGGCTGAACAGGCCGGCGAGCCGGAGCGCGATCGCGGGCATCTTCGCAACGCGGGCCGGGGGTGCTCCCGCGAGTTCTGCGGCGCGGGTGGCGAGGGCCCGGACCGACACCGGGGCCGGGGTCGGCACGTGCCATGGGCGGCCCCAGGCGCTCGGGTCGGCCGCTACCGCTACCAGGGTCTTCGCGACATCACCGACGTACGTCCAGCTGTGCGGTGCGTCGAGGTCCGCCGGCGCCAGGCCGCGCCCGCCTTTGATCACCTTGGGCAGCACCATCACGCTGAACGCCGACACCGCGCCGGCGCCGAGGTAGTCCGAGCCCCGCACCTCCGCGGTCCGGATCCGCCCGGCCTCGTGCGCGGCCAACGCATCGGTCCACAGTTTGGCGCGCACCCGCCCCTTGACCGAGTTGGGTAGCAGCGGCGTCTCCTCGGTCATCACTCCGTCGACAGCGCCGTACCCGTAGAGGTTGCCGGTTGTCACCAGTACGGCGCCTGTCGTTTCGGCTGCCCGGATGAGCGCGGCCCCCAGCGGAGGCCAATCCGTCGACCACCGGTGGTACGGCGGTCCCGCGCACGAGTAGATCGCCGTCGCGCCCTCGGCGAGCCGCGCCAGCGCCTCCCCATTACTCGCATCCGCCGCGACCCGCTCGATCCCGCCGCCCTCAGGCCCGCTCCCCGAGCGGGTGATCACGCGAACCTGTTCTCCCTGACCCGCGAGTAGCCGAGCAGTAGCAGACCCGACAGGACCGGCGCCGACGACAACGTGCATAGATACCCCTTCCACAGGACTCGGCGCCCAGTCTTGCCTATCTGTCAGGGCGTGAAGCGCGGTTCGTGGTTCCGGTTGCGGCTGGTCTGACGTACATTCGAGGTGCGTCCGCCGCGTACCGTGGCACAGACGCGCTGCCCCAGACCCGGCGGTTCATCAGCTAGTGACTTGAGTTGGGGCCTGGGTGTCCGTTTCTCGGAGCGTCGCCGGACGCTCGCCATTCCAGCGTGGCTGCGCGACGATGACCAGCGCGCAGCCGGACGAGCGCGGCCGGATTCACCACGGAGGAATGCCCGTCTGGCCGGTTCTCCTGGAGCCTATCCTGCGGTGCGATGCCGCGGACCCCACTGTGAACCTAGCGGAGGTCGCGACCCCTCAACTCGCGAACCGCGACTTCCCTACCCCGCTCCGCGACGCTGACGGACGGATCCCCTCATCACGGATCTGCCGGCGACGCCGCGAGCGGCGCCGACCGTTTCAGCCGGGTGCGAAACCCTCCTGCCGTACCCGGCTGAGCGGCCTGCGACAACTACAGGTCCCCCACCCTGCCCCACAGTGACCGACCCGTCTACGACACGCTTGCGCCGGCTGGGTCAGGACTTGTCGTAGTGGGAGGGCGGGAACGGGTGGCGATCGGTCAGCGGGTAGAGCTCGCTCTCCTCCGTCTGGCGTTTGATCTCCGCCTCTTCCTCCCGATACTCCTCGGTGTCGGTCGGATCGTCCGCCGCGGGCACATCGGTGGCCGGCGGGACGTCGTCGGGGTCGTAGGCGTCGACACCGGCTTCGACCCGCTCCTGCTCCGTCCGGCGGGCGAGATCATCATCGTCCGGGTGCAGTGGCAGGCCGCCGTGCTCGCGGCGGTCGTGGTGAACATCCTCCGACGTTTCGAAGGGTTCGTCAGTCATCGCTACCTCCACTGATCCCGAAGCCGCTGGTGTCTTTCCGAGCGTACTCGCGTCATCGGCCGCCGGACCGCGGTCCTGCCAGGTGCCCGGAAGGGAACCGTCACTGGCGGAGTGAGACGCCGGCGACGATCGCGATCGCGATGATCGTCGCGGCGAGCCAGTCGACGGCGAGGCAGAACGGGGGCCACCACCGGGTGTTCGCGACATAGTGCGTGCGGTGTTGCCAGAGGTCCTTGAACCCGTGGCCGATCAGGGCGACGACGAGTAGCCACGCCGATCCGGTGATGCCCACAGCGGCGAGTACGACGAATGCGCCGGCGACGGTGGTCTCGACGGCGATGACCGCCGGTCGTCCGTCGGCGACGGCGAAGCCGATGTAGACCGCTGCGATCAGTACCACCGAGAGGGCGTAGACGGTCGCCGCATCGAGCCACCAGAAGCCGAGCGGCGCCGCGGCCTGGATGACGCCCCAGACGAGTCCCCAGGCGAGCGGGACCCGCTCGTCGGCGAACAGTCTCGACATCAGCGGGGTGGGGACTGCACGGTCTGGATCGACTGATCCGAGCCGGCGGCGGCGATCTGATCCGCGAGGTACGACGCGTCGGAGCCGACCCAGCCGAGGAGGGCCGAGGTCCTGGTGTGCTGCCAGGTGAGGCCGAGCATGTACAGACCGGGGGACGAGGTGACGCCGCGGTTGTGCGGGATGCGTCCCCGTTCGTCCTGTACGCCGGGCACGTCGATCCAGTTGTACTCCGTGGTGAACCCGGTCGCCCACACGACAGCGTCGTACTCCGACGCAGTCCCGTCGGCGAAGGTCACGGTCCGCCCGGTCGCCGCCGTCACGCGGGGACGGATCCGGATGCCGTGCCGCTTCGCAAGCTGTCGCGGTCCGCTGCCGATCACCTGGTCACGTCCGGCCAGCCGGTTTCCCAGCCGGGAGCCGACCGTGACCCGGTCCAGTCCGAGCCCGCTCGCCCACCACCACACGTCGCGACCGAAGGGCCGCTGAGGGATCGTCGGGATCCGTTGGCCGGCAGCCAGTTCCACGGTGTGGGTGGCGCTGAGCTCCAGGGCGATCTGGCAGCCCGAATTCGCGGCTCCTACGACCAGGACCTTTTCGCCCGCAAGGTTGTGCGGTCGCCGGTATTCCACGCTGTGGATCTGGATCACATCTGCGCCGAGGTCGTTCGCGATCGGCGGGATCAACGGGGTATGGAAGGGCCCGGTGGCAACCACCACCTGCCGTGCCTTCCAGGTGTCTCGCCCCGTCGTCACGACGTACCCGCCGTCGCTCCGCGTCAGCGATTCGACGGTTGTGTTGAGCTTCACCGGTAGCTGGAACCGCGCCGCATACGCCTGCAGGAAGTCCGCGACGTCGTCCTTGCCGGGATAGGTGTCTTTCGCTGCGGGGAAAGGCATTCCCGGCAGATTGTCGAATTGGGCCGGTGTGAACAACTGCAGGGAATCCCATCGCGAGCGCCACGCGTGGCCGATCTCCGGGCCGGCGTCCAGGATCAGGAAGCGCCGCCCGCGCTCTGCCAGGTGGTAGCCCATCACCAGACCGGCCTGGCCTCCGCCGATCACCAGCGCGTCCAGGACGTCCGTCATGACGACACCGCCTCGGGACGCCGGGCGACGTTGAAGCTGAACATCATGCCGCTCTCGGTGTGCTCGGCGATGTGGCAGTGCGCCATCCACAGCCCGGGATTCGACACGTCCAGCAGGATGTCCACCGTTTCGCCGGCGCGCACCAGGACGGTGTCCTTCCAGACGAGGTTGGTCTCCGGCTCGTCATCCCTGGACAGGATGAGGAAGCGGCCGGCGCCGTGGATGTGGAACGGGTGGTGCATCGGGTGGTCGGAGTCCATCTCGTTGACCAGCCGGATCTTCACCCGGTCGCCGACGGTGAAAGCCCACGTGATGGCTCCGTTCTCGGCGCCGGTCTCCCGGTCGACGAGTTGCCAGATCATGTTGCCGGGATCCGATGCGCGGTTGATCTCCGGCATCAGATCTTCCCACTCCAGGCCATCGCCGTGATCGTGTCCGCCGTGCGCTGCGGCCTCCTGAGGCATCGCGGTGGAGGGCACCAGCTTCATGCCGCACTGTGGGCACTTCGACGGCTCGGTGGCAGTGACGTCGGGATGCATCGGGCAGGCGTAACTGGACGCGAGTACGTCGTTCGTGCCGTACAGGAGCGGCATCTGGGACAGGAATGCGAGGATCTTGTCGGGTGTCCGGTCGAGGTCGGGGCCGATCGACTGGTGTACGGCGGTGAGCTCAGGGTCGGTCCGCAACGTCTCGAACGACGCGGCAGCAGCGCCGCCCTCGCCGGCCGTGACCGTGAACCCGCCGAGGTCGTACACCCGGTCCGGGGTGCGATTCTCCAGCCGCACCTCGCCGGGGGTGTCGAACAGTACGTCGACGACCGCGCGTTCGGAGGGGGCGAGCAATACCGCCTCGATGAACGTCTCGCGCTCGTACCGGCCGCTGTCGCCGCCGACCAGCTTCGCCCGGGCACCGCGGACGGCCACGTTGAAGATGCGGGTGTTGGCCGTGTTGACCAGGTAGAGGCGCACGACCTCTCCCTGCACTGCCTGGCCGGAGAACTGGGTCTCACCGTTGATCAGCATGACGTTGCCGAACCGGCCCATGGCGGTGAAGGTCGGCCCGGACCGGTTGAAGGGCGCGATGTGTCCGTCTTCGACCAGCAGGTCGTCCACCGTGAGGGTGAGCTGCCGGTCGACGGCGGGCCAGTACGACGAGTCCCACGGCTCGACGACGATCGCGCCGTACAGGCCCATCTCCTGGGCGAAGTCCTCCCGCATGTGCGGGTGGTACCAGTACAGGCCGGCGTCGGGGAACTGCAACGTGTAGGTGAACGATCCGCCGATCTCGATCGGCTTCTGCGTCTCGTGCGGGACGCCGTCGTACCGGTTCTCCAACCGCAGGCCGTGCCAGTGCACGGTCGTCTCTACGTCACCGTCGTTCCGCACCTGCACCGTGATCTCCGAATCCTGGTCCACGTGCAGCGTCGGGCCCGGGATCGACCCGTTGTACGCAAGCATGCGCAGCTCTGCGTCCTCGATGCGTTTGCGGACCGCACCGATGCCGAGCTCGAGCAGGTCGCCGTCATGCAGCCGCACCAAGCCCGTGGGCGCTACATCAGCCAATCCGACCGTTTCTGTGCTGAACACGCCCTGAGCGTCCATCCGCTTCTACTTTCATGGTGTCGGCAGTGGTTGGTGGTCCCAGCGGGGTCAGGGCACAGGAGATCCTCGGTACCAACAACCTACGCCGACAAGCAGACAACAAACAGGGCGCTCAGCTCTCCGGGCTCGGAGCTCGCCAGGTCGCGCCGGTCTGCCGGACGTACTCCTCGACAGCCTCGTCGAGGGTGGGGAGGAAGTGCGCCGGATCGATCGTGCGGGTGAGCTCGTACCGCCCGACCTTCTCGCGCACCGGATCCTTCATCTCCGCGAAGACCAGGGACACACCGCGCGCGTTGAGCCAGGCGTCCAGCTCGTGCAGCATGTCCGAGGCCGTGGTGTCGATGTCGGTGATCGGCTCGGCGGCCACGATGATCCAGCGGAGATCGGGCTGATCCTCGGCGATCTCCCGGACCTTCTCGCTGAACATCCGCGAGTTCGCGAAGATCAGCGGCGCGTCGAACCGGTAGACGACCAGGCCGGGCAGTAGCTCGGCGTCGGGATAGCTCTCGGTGTCGTGCAGGCCGTCGATCCCCTCGACCCGGCCGAGCTCGGCCTGGTGCGGCCACCACGCGCGGCGGAAGACGTTGAGGATGGACAGCCCGACGGCGATGAGGATGCCGGGCAGCACACCCAGGAGCGCCACGCCGAGCAGCGCGATGATCGACAGCGTGAACTCCGTCTTGCGCTGTCGCCACAGCCGGCGCGTCCCGGCGATGTCTGCCAGCGACAGCGCGGCGGCGATGACGATCGCGGCCAGAGTCGGCTGGGGCACGTACTGCATCAGGGAGGTGGCGAAGACCAGGACCACGGTGATCGTCGCGGCGCCGACGATGCCGGTCACCTGAGACTTGGAACCGGCCTGCTCGGCGACGGCGGTGCGGGACCCGCTGGTGCTGACCGGAAAGCCCTGGAAGAACCCGGTCGCGATGTTGGCCGCACCGATGCCGACCATCTCCTGGTTCCCGCGCACCCGGTCGCCCCGGCGGGCGGCGAACGCCGATGCCGTGGACATCGTGTCGGCGAGCGCGACGACGGCGATGGCGAGCGCCCCGACGAACAGTGGCGGCAGGTCGCCCCAGCTGACCCCTGGGATCGTGAACGGCGGAAAGCCCTGGGGGAGCTTGCCGACCGTGTCGACGTCGTGGGACTGCAGGTCGAACGCGCTGACCAGGACGGAGGCCAGCACCACGATGATGAGGACGCTCGGCAGCTTGGGCAGGAAACGATTCAGCAGCAGGATGCCGGCCAGCGAACCGATCCCGAGGATCGCGGCGGTCGTGTTGGCGTCGCCGTTCGCGAGCCCCGACACGAAGGCGCCCAGCTCGGCCAGCAGCCCGTCGGCATCGACCTTGAACCCGAACAGCTTGGCCAGCTGACCGATCACGATGGTCAGCGCCAGCCCGTTCATGTAGCCGATCTGCGTCGGCTTCGACAACAGGTCCGCCACGAACCCGAACCGGGCCAGCCCGGCGACCGTCATCACCACGCCGACCATCACCGCCAGCATCGACGCGAGCGCGACGGCCCGAGCGGGATCACCGTTGGCGAGCAGGAGCGGCGCTATCGTCGCCGCGATCATTGGGCCCAGGGACGAGTCGGGACCGAGCACCAGCACCCTGGACGGTCCGAACACCGCATAGCCGATCAGACACAGGATCGAGGTGTAGAGCCCGGTCACGGGCGGCAGTCCGGCGAGTTCGGCGTACGCCATCCCCTGGGGCACCAGCAGCGCCGACAGCACGAGGCCGGCGACGACGTCCTTGGGCAGCCACGACCGCTGGTACGACCTGGCCATGCCCACGCCAGGCACGTAGTCCAGCCACCCAGGAGGTCTTACATCCGGTTCTTTCGCGGTCGCGGTCATGGTGGTCAGCCGACCGTCCGGACAGACTCGCCGTCAAGGGCCAGAGTCGTCATGCGCGTGGCCTACTCTTCCGCGAACGGATCGGCCGCCGCGCCGGTCGGCGCCTGTGCCTCGAGGACGCTCTTGACCTCTTGCAGCGCCCTCCGTGCGTCCCTGCCGACCTTGGGATAGCGAGGATCGATCTCGATCAGCGTGTTGGCGATCACCGCGCCGGCCGCGATCCGCGCGTACCACTTGCGGTCGGCGGGAATCACGTACCACGGCGCCCACTCGGTGCTGGTGCTGGACAGCATCCGCGAGAACGCGCGCTGGTAGTCGTCCCAGTAGTCGCGCTCGCGGATGTCGGCCGAGGAGAACTTCCAGTTGTGGTCGCGCAGGTCGATCCGCCGCAGGAAGCGGATCCGCTGCTCCTCCTTGGAGAGGTTCAAGAAGAGCTTCACGATCTTGATGCCGTTGTCGCTCAGGGTCCGCTCCCATTCGTTGATCTCGCGATAGCGGCGCTTCCAGAGGCCCTGGCGGCTGCCCGGCGGAAGTTTCTGCCGGTCGAGGAGTTCCGGGTGCACGCGGACGACGAGGACCTCCTCGTAGTGCGAACGGTTGAAGATGCCGATCTCACCGCGGGCCGGCAGGTGCAGCCCGTAGCGCCACAGGTAGTCGTGATCCAGCTCCTCGCTGGAAGGGACCTTGAAGCCGTGCACCGACACACCCTGTGGGTTGACCCCGGTCATGACGTGGCGGATGGTGCCGTCCTTGCCGCCGGCATCGAGTGCCTGCAGGACCACCAGCACACCGTGGGTGTGCTGCGCATACAGCCGGGACTGATACTCGGCCAACAGGTCGATTCCGCGGTCGAGCATCTTGCGGCCGCGCTTCTTGGACCGGATCGTGCCTTGGAAGTCCGGCGCGAAGTCCCTCGCCAGCTTGACCTTCGAGCCCGGTTCGACCCGGAACGGCTCGATGAAGTCGGCGATCTGTTGCTCGCGAGATGTCATTCTGTGCCCCTACCTCCTCAGGTATCGCCCGACCATCAGTCGACCGCTCACCGGAACGTTCTGCATCCCCCCTTGCGGACGAGGCCGGAACCTACGCGGCGGGCGTGTGCCGGGCCCGAGCCGGCGCGACGGCCTGCTCCGGGCTGACCGTCGCCGGCGTCGGCTGCCTGCGCCTCCTGACCAGCTTGTCCAACTCGACGACGATCGGGAGCAGCGCGGCCAGGCCGAAGCAGGTGAGCCACTGACGCGGACTGAGCGCGACGGTGAGCAGCCCGCTCTGGATCGTCGGGAGCTGGGTGGCCAGGAACACCAGGACGACGGAGATCAGGGCGATCCCCAGCGCCTTCACGATCGGTGGTGTCAGGCCGCTGGCCGGGTCGCGCCGGTTGACCACCGCGTTGAACATCGTCCCCAGACCCATCACCACGAAAGTCATCGTCATCGACACGCTGCCTTGCGTCGTACTCGGGTCGTCCGGCCCCGCGACCAGGGGTGCGAACGCCGCGATGAAGAGCACGAACGCGTAGACGATCCACATCACCACAGCGCTCCGGTTCGTGATCGGTACGGCGGGGTCGCGCGGTGGACGGTGCATGACGTCGGGATCACCGGGGTCGACGGCGATGATCACCACTCCGGCGGCGGTGGCGAAGAACAACAGGAAGAGCACCATCGACGGAGTCATCGCCGCCCCGTCGTTGATGTCGAACACGGTGGCGGCGAGGAAGAGCAGGACCAGCGAGAGCAGTTGCGTCATCTGATAACGCACGTACGAGACGACCTTGTCGTAGACGCGCCGCCCGATCTCGACGGCGTGGACCAGGGTGCCGAAGTTGTCGTCGGTGAGGACCATCCGCGCGGCCTGCTTGGTCACCTCGCTGCCGCTTCCCATCGCCACCCCGATGTCGGCCTGCTTGAGGGCGGCCGCGTCGTTGACGGCGTCGCCGGTCATCGCGACGATCAGGCCCTGCTCCTGCATGGTCCGGGCAAGTCGCAGCTTGTCCTCGGGGGTGACCCGCCCGAACACGTGCAGTTCGGGCATCCGCCGCTTCAGTTCGTCGTCGGTGAGCGCCACCAGTTCCGCGCCGCTGATCGCGCCGGGACCAAGGCCCAGCTCCTCACCGATCGCCTGCGCGGTGACCGCGTGGTCACCGGTGATCATGCGTACGTCGATGCCGGCGGTGAGCGCCGTACCGACAGCGCTCTTCGCCTCCGTGCGCAGCGGGTCGATGATGCCCGCCAGCCCGACGAACGACAGCCCCGTGGTCAAGGACATCGGATCACCGGTCATCGTGGCCAGTTCGTCGTCCGAAACCAGCCGGGCCGCGAACGCGAGGACGCGCAGGCCCTTCTGTCCCATCCGTGTGTTGGCCTCGTCGATGCCGTGCCTCGACTCCGCGATCGGGACCTGCGAGCCGCTGAGCGGACCGCCCGCCTGGCTGCAGCGCGCGACGACGACGTCGGGCGCGCCCTTGACCAGCTCGATGACGTGCTCGGCGCCGTCGACGGTCACCCGGTGGAACGTCGCCATGAACTTGTACTCGGAATCGAACGGAACCTCTGACAGCCGCGGGTAAGCCTGCCGGGTCTCCTCGGCGTCGATGCCGAGCTTCGCGGCCAGCACCACCAGCGCGGCCTCGGTCGGGTCGCCGATCACCGATCCGTCGTCGCCGACCACCGCGTCGCTGTCGAGGGCCAGCCCGAGGCCGAGGCGGGTGAAGTCCGGCACGGGCGCGCCGGCCACCGAACGGATTGCGCCGCTCTTGGCGTATCCCTCCCCGTCGACGGTGAACCACAACCCGCTCGCGTACAACGTCGAGACCATCATCTGGTTCAGCGTGAGCGTCCCCGTCTTGTCGGTGTTGATCGCGCTCGTCGCACCGAGCGTCTCGACATCGGTGAGGTTCTTCACCACGGCCTTCGCCTCGGCCAGCTGCTTCGCGCCGAGCGAGAGCAGGCCCGAGACGAACGCCGGCATGCCGGTCGGGATCGCCGAGATGGCCATGGCGGTGCCGAGCAGCAGCAGGTCCTTGCCCGGCACCCCGCGGATCAGGCCGACCACGACGATGACCGCGACCGATCCCCAGGCGACGATCCCGAGGACCTTCGTCAGCGAGTCCAGCTCGCGCTGGAGCGGTGACCGGGTGCGCTTCACCGAGGTGAGCATGGTCGCGATCCGGCCCATCTGCGTCTGCATCCCGGTCGCCGTGACCACGATCGTGCCCGTGCCCCGCGTCACCGAGGTGCTTTGGAACAACATGTTGGTCTGGTCGCCCAGACCGACGTCCGCGGAGGCGAGTGGGCTCGCGCCCTTGGCGATCGGCGCACTCTCTCCTGTGAGCGCGGCCTCCTGCGCCTCCAAGGTCGCGGACCGGACGATCCGGCCGTCCGCGGGCACGATGTCGCCGGCCTCGACGTGGACGATGTCGCCCGGGACCAACTGTGTGGCCGCGATCATCGTCACCTCGCCGTCGCGAACCACTCGCGCCTGCGGCACCTGGAGGTCGGCGAGGGCGTTGACGCTGGCCCGTGCCGTGAGCTCCTGGCGGGTGCCCAGCCCGACGTTCAGCAGGATGAGCAACGCGACGATGATTCCGGTCGAGAGTTCCCCGATCACCAGGCTCACGACCACCACGGCGATCAGCATGATGTTCATCGGGTCGCGCAGTTGCTGCACCGCGATGGCCCAGGCCGAGGGCGGCTTCTCCGCGGCGATCTCGTTCGCGCCGTACGACGAGAGCCGGCTGGCTGCCGTACTCCCGGTCAGCCCGGAAACGGCATCGGAGCCGGCCGCGGCGACGACCTCGTCCGCCGAGAGCACGTACGGCGGACGCTCTGCGTCGGTCGCTGTCATCCCGGTCTCACTCACCTGGGTCTCCTCTCGGTCGCGGCGTACCGCCAACAGGCGCTTCGGCTTTCTTGCCCGGAGTCGGGAGGATGTCGGTGAGGACGAAGGCGACCGCCACAGCCACCACGACCTGCGGTGTCACCGTCACACCGTCCTTGCCCAGCAGCAGGGTGGCCAACAGCGTGGAGGTCAATGGCAGCCGCAGCATCGCGGCACACATGGCTCCGATGCCCATGCCGATCGCCGGCGCGAGACTCATGCCGGGCAACCCGCTCGCGGCGATGCCGATCACCGCACCCGTGAACATGGCGGGGAAGACCGGTCCGCCGCGGAACGCGCTCAGCGAGAGCCCGTAGGCGAACATCTTGCAAGCGGCGAGCAGGATCAGCACGCCGACCGAGTAGTCCGCGGCGTCGTCGACCAGCTCGGGCAGAGCATCCTGGCCGGAGAACAACACCTGTGTGAAGCTGTGGTCGGAGATCAGCTGGTACGCCATCGCGGTCAGGCCGATGACCAGGCCGAGACCCGCCGTCACCAGCACCCGGTTCACGTGCACGACCGGACGCAGTGACAGCCCGATCCAGCGGATCACCCAGCCCAGTAGCGCCCCAACCGCGCCCATGGCCAGAGCCCAGGCCATCGTGGCCACCGTCGGATCCACCGCCGGAGGCACAGAGGTCAGGGCCAGCGAGAAGCTGCCGAGTCCCGTCCAGTTGTCCAGACCGACGAAGACCAGAGCGCCGACGCCGGAGGCCAGCAGCCCCGGCAGCGCCACCAAGCTCAGCGTCGCACCTCCGATGCCGGCGGCCTCCATGATCAGGAATGCGCCGAGCACAGGGGAGCCGAGCAGCGTGCTGATCGCCGCGAAGCTGCCCGCCGACGCCATGATCGTCAGGGCCATCGGTGGCGCGTCCTTCTTGATGAGATGCACGGTCAGCGCCGCGAGGCCACCACCGATGGCGATGAGAGGAGCCTCAGGCCCGAGGACGGCGCCGAGACTGAGGGTGGTCAATGCGGCCAGGATGACGCCGGGGAGGTCCCGGTCAGCCGGCGGACCTCCACCGGCTTTGAACCCGAAGGCGGGTGAGTGCCCGCAGTTGCCGGGCAGGTACCGGATGGTCAACCCGGTCAATAGTCCACACAGCACCAACCAGGGCACCGGCCACCACGCGGGCGCGCCCCCGGTAAAGATCTGCTTCGGGAGATCGTCGAACACGGACTCCTGGATCGCACCGGTCAGCGCCAGGAAACCGTACGCGATCGCGGAGATCGGAATCCCGAGGATCGCGGCGAGGACCAGCGCGATCAGATACGGCTTCGAACGGATGACCGCCGAAGGATCCATCGCCGGCGGCGAAGATGACGGTGCACCGATCGACACGACGGACTCCTCTCAGCCGCCCCCACCATCCGCGTGGACGCGACCGACCGCATCGTCCCGGCGGGGTGATCTCCGGCGTAGTGGTTCGGTGGCTCTTGGTGAACGGACGGCATCTGCCGGGAGATCACCCCCGCGGGGTGATGCCCTGCCACCGCCAACGCTTGACGCTCGAATCTCGACCGGCGAGTGGGATGGCTCCGACGGGGGTAGGCATGGGCGGCGTCATCGGTGACATCCTTCCCCTCGCGTTGGGCGTGGCGATCAGCCCCATCCCCATCATCGCGGCGATCCTCATGCTCCTGTCACCGAACGCGAGGACGACCAGCATCGGGTTCCTGGCCGGCTGGGTCGCCGGCGTGGTCATCGCCGTCACCGCGTTCACCCTGCTGTCGTCCCTTCTGCCGGAGGAGGATTCCAACGCCTCGAAGCCGGTCCAGGGCACGATCAAACTGGTCCTCGGTGCCCTCCTCCTCGTCCTGGCCGGCAAGCAGTGGCGCGATCGGCCCAGCGGTGATGCGCCGCCGGAGTTGCCGAAATGGATGTCGGCCATCGACACGCTGACCCCGGTCAAAGGGCTCGGGCTCGGAGTACTGCTCTCGGCTGTTAACCCCAAGAACCTCATCATGGCCGCGGGGGCGGGCGTCGTCATCGGGAAAAGCGACCTCAGTACCGGTCAGATCGTGGTCGTCATCGTCGTCTACACGGCGATCGCCGCCTCCACCGTCGCGATACCGGTCATTGCCTACCTCGTCGCCGCCGACCGAATGGCCCAGCCGCTCGAAGCTCTGCGCACCTGGCTCGTCCGGGAGAACACGACCGTGATGGCGGTGCTGCTGCTCGTGATCGGCGTCGTCATGATCGGCAAGGGCATCGGCAGCTTCTAGGCGGAAACTCTCCGCTTCTTGTCACCCAGCAGGGGTGATGCCGCGCCGCCCTTCTCGGTATCAGGGTAGGGGTGGGGCGGAAGGGGGAGCCATGGCTGTGAAGACTGGGGGTAGCAGATCGGCGCGCCCTGCTGCGCGGGCGGTCCATAGGCCTTCGAAGCCGGCCGCGACACGAAGCCAGTTGAGCCGTGCGGACCGGGTCGCGCTGGGGAAGGACGCCCGGAGGCTCACTCCCCTGGAGTCGCAGGCGGAGTTCCAGCCCAGCGGGTCGCGGGATCCGGTGGGACTGCTCCTGGAGCAGGCGAAGTCGCGGGTGCCGGAGCTGGTGCCGATCCGGAACGGGCGGATGCTGGTGTCGGCGTTCACTTTCTACCGGGGGGCCGCGCTGCCGATGGCGGCCGACCTGGCCACGACGCCCACGTCGGGGCTGCGGGTGCAGCTGTGCGGAGATGCGCACCTGTCCAATTTCGGCGCGTACGCCTCACCGGAGCGGGAGCTGGTCTTCGACGTCAACGACTTCGACGAGACGCTGCCCGGGCCGTTCGAATGGGACGTGAAGCGGCTCGCGGCGAGCCTGGCAGTGGCGGGGCGGGACAACGGGTACCCAGGCAGACACCGCCGCAAGATCGTCCTCACGGGGGTGAAGGCGTACCGGAAGGCGATGCGCGCGTTCGCGAAGCAGACATTCCTGCAGGTGTGGTACGCGCACCTGGACATCGAAGACGCCATCGGGCAGTTCCGATCCCAGATGAAGCCCAGAGGGTTCAAGGAAACGGAGAAGCTGCTGGCCAAGGCCCACACCCGGGACAGCACCCAGGCGCTGCGCAAGCTGACCACGGTGGACGAAGGCCGTCGGCGGATCATCAGTGACCCCCCGATGATCGTCCCTGTCGAGGAGGTCTTCGCCGACGTACAGGCCGGCGAGGTGTACGAGCAGATCCGCACGGTGCTGGGCAAGTACCGGCGCACCCTGCAGTCCGACCGGCGGCACATGCTCGAGCAGTTCACGCTGGTCCAGGCGGCCCGCAAGGTCGTCGGCGTGGGCAGCGTCGGCACCCGCGCCTGGATCGTGCTGATGGACAGCGGAGACGGCGTCGAGCCGGTGTTCCTGCAGGCCAAGGAGGCACAGCCGTCGGTCCTGGCGGACTACTGCGGGCGCAGCCGGTACGCCAACCAGGGCGAGCGCGTGGTCGCCGGACAGCACCTCATGCAGGCCGAAAGCGATATCTTCCTCGGCTGGACCCACACGTTGGGCCCGGACGGAGTGGACCGGGACTTTTACGTCCGCCAGCTCAAGGACTGGAAGTTCTCCTTCCCGATCGAGGACGTGGCTCCCTCGGGTCTGGCGGTCTATGCCCGCGTGTGCGGACGGACCCTGGCCCGCGCTCACGCTCGCTCCGGCGACCGCGTCGCCCTGGCCGCCTACCTCGGCGGCTCGAGCGCCTTCGACGAGGCGATCGCCGACTTCGCCGAAACCTACGCCGACCAGAACGAACGCGACTACGCCGCGCTCCAGCGCGCCGTCAAAGACGGCAGGGTCGAAGCGACCACCGACATCTGAACCCGAAGCCGGGCGGTCCAGTCCGGACGGCTGACAAGGAAAGGGAGGCGTCATGGCAGACCCCGCCGTCGATCCCGATGCCGAGCGCATCGAATCGCTTGGGCACCGGTACTTCGTCCGGTTCGAGGAAGACACCCTGCGGCAACGGCCGTTGTGGATCCGGCTGATCATCGAGTTTCTGGGCACCTTCGTCCTGGTGACGGTGGCGGCCGGATCGGGTGTGATCAACCATTACGTGGGCAACGCACCGATCAGCAGGACCGCGGCGGTGATCGCGCCCGGGGCGGTGGTCATGGCCATGATCTATGCCTGGGGCCCGCTGTCGGGACTCCACATCAACCCCGCTGTGACCTTCGCCTTCACCGCCCGGGGAGTGTTTCCCACCAAATGGGTGGTGCCGTACTGGGTGGTCCAGTTCGCCGGAGCCATCGGTGCCGCATTGTTCTTGCAGTTGATGTTCGGCGACGTCAGTACGGGCGGGAACTACCCGGTCAACTCGTCCGGCGGGGAGTGGAAGTCGTTCGTGATGGAAACCGTCCTGACCGCGATCCTGGCCAGCATCATCCTCAACACAGCGACCGGCGCTCGAAGCATCGGCCACAACGCGGCGATCGCGGTCGGCTCGACGGTCGCGCTGCTCGGCTTGTTCGCCAGCCCGATCAGCGGCGCGTCGATGAACCCGGCCCGTACCCTCGGGCCCGACATCGTCGGCAACGACTACACGGGCTGGTGGGTCTATATCGCAGGACCGTTGCTCGGAGCCGCCATCGCTGTGGCGATCATCGGAGCTGTGCGCGGACTGCCGGACAAGGACGAGCTCGAGGCCGCCGAGGGCGGCGCCCTGCCGATGACCGTCACCCCCACGCCCGAAAGCCAGTGAGTCGGCGGCCCGCAGACATGTTGGCCCCCGGCCAGCGTCAGGAGCGTGTGGCGATGACGGCTGAACCGCCTGCGGGCCAGGCCGGCGAGCGCAGCCTGGAGGTTCGCTGGATGTTCCCGGGCCGGCTGGAAACCGCGGTGGCCGGATGGTTCGCGCGGTTCCCGATCGGGACGGAGTCACGCGAGGACAGCTACCTGCTGGATCCGCGGCTGCCCGGGCTTTCGGTGAAGATCCGCGGGGGCAGGGCGCTGGAGGTCAAGATGTACCACGGGAGCCCGGGAAACCTGGAGGTGGAGGGCCGCGCCAGGGGACGCCTGGAGTCCTGGCACAAGTGGTCCTTCCCGGTCAGCGTGGCCGACCAGGACAGCGGCAGCCCGCTCGGCTGGCGACCGGTTGGCAAGAACCGACGCATGGCCCATTTCGCGCTGGCCGGAGGACAGATCGTGGCGCGGCCCTCGGAACTGGACCAGGAGCCGCAGTGCGACGTGGAACTGACCGAGGTCAGCACCATCGGCCAATACTGGTGGACCCTGGGGTTCGAGGCGAGCGGTCCCGCCGAGCTGCTCCGAACCACCCTCGAGGCCACCGCCCACCTCGTCTTCAACCACCCCCTCCCCGGCGGTGCGGAGCCCGATCTCGACGAATCCAAGTCCTATCAGCAGTGGCTGACCCAACGCCTCGACCCCGAGACCGAGGGCTCTTGACATCGAGTGTCAGCGGAGGACGAGTGCGAGCGCGATCACGAAGAAGAAGATGCTTTGTGAGCTGTGGACCGCGATGCCGATCAGGGAGCTGCGCCAGCGGCGCGAGGGCAGGGCCTCGGCGAATGTGTCGACCAGGAACGTCTGTGGGATCACCCACGGCTCGTGCAGGTGATAGCAGGCGAAGAGCACGCCGTTGACGAGCCAGTCGGCTCGGCCGAATGTTCCCATCCGGGGCAGCAGCAGACCTCGGAACAACAGCTCTTCGCCGAGAGCGGTGTTGAAGATGAACACGATGACGAGCAGGGCGAACCAGATCCAGTTGCCGGACATCCACGCCTGCCCGCTGTCAGATCCGAGCAGCAGACCGAGGTCGCGGGACACCGGAGTAGGGAGAGACGGCAACATTTCTTCGAGGGCCAGCAGAGCCGTCAGCGGCAGGACCATCCACCAGAGCCGGTTGCTGCGCTTGCCGGTGCGCGGGCTGATCGGGGCGTTGAGCCACAGTGCGGCCTTGACGACCGGCCAGCGCAAGGTGCCCTGTTCGCGTCGTACGACGATGAGAACGAGGACGAACTGCCAGATCAATCCAGCCGCGAGGCACACGATGAGTGCTTGTGGAAGGGCCATCGGCCCCGAGAAAGCGTGCGCCAGGGCGGGCGCGACGACCCAGGCGAGTACTCCCATGGGAAGGGCCGCCGCTGCCCACACCTTCAGCACAGTGCCGCGGGACCAGGTCGGGATGTGGACTGCCCGGGTAGCGGTATCGGATGTCGTCATGTCGCCCACTCATTCGTTTCCGCGGGCTGAGGCTTGTCCTCAGCAATCCTTGGTGTTCACGACGCTATGGGCGGGTCCCCCCGGGGCGCGTCGTCGGAAGGCCTTGTTCACGGGGGCACCAAGCGATGAGTGGCCGTGCGACCTTGGTAGGACGCGACAACGATCGTGGTGACGTACGTTGACGAGGTGAGCCGAGCGCGGCTGTTCTTCTCGAAGTACGGTCTCGACGTCCTGATTGTGATCGCGGCGGTCGAGAGTGCGATCAGTACGGCGCGGCGCGACGACCCGGGTCACCCGACCGGCCTCCTGCTCCTGTTCGAAGTGCTCGCGGTCACCGCGATCGTTCTCACCCTGCTCGCGCGACGCCGCTTCCCCTTCGGCGCACCGGCGGTCACCTGGCTGTGGAGTGCGGCGCTTTCCTTCGTGGACGGCCTGCTCATCGTCGACAAAGCCGGGCTCTTCCTCGCCGGAATGGGTGCTGCCCTACTGCTCGGCAACCTGCCCCGCGACAGGCAGGCACGGGTCGGCCTGGCGATCGTGCTCGGCGGTGCGGCGATCGTCATCTACAACGACCCGAATCACGCGCGAGGCGACGTGATCTTCACGCCGGTGCTGTTCGCGATCGGCTGGCTGGTCGGCTACGCGCTCAGGGAGCGAACCGAGCAGACCAAGGCCGCCGAGGAGCGCGCGACCCGGGCCGAGAGAGAGCGAGAGGCGGCGGCTCGCGTCGCGGTGGCCGAGGAGCGCGGACGGATCGCGCGAGAGCTCCATGATGTCGTCGCGCATGCCGTCAGCGTGATGGTCCTGCAGGTGGGGGCTGTGCGCCACCGGATGCCCGAGACCGACACGGAGGATCGCGAGACCCTCACGAACGTCGAGCAAGCCGGACGCACGGCGCTCGCGGAGATGCGCCGCCTGCTCAACGCCATGCGACATGACGACGACGAACTCGAGCTCCTGCCGCATCCGGGACTCGGCAACCTCGACTCACTCGTGGACGACGTACGAGCCGCGGGGCTTCCCGTACGGCTCCAGATCAGCGGTGAGCCGGTCGCGCTGCCGCCAGGCCTCGACCTCTCCGCCTACCGGATCCTGCAGGAGGGGCTCACCAATGCCCTGAAGCACGCTCGTGCGAGCCAGGCGGAGGTGGAAGTGCACTACTCCGCCACAGAGCTTCGACTCGAAGTCCGCGACGACGGTCCCGGCGGTCCTTCCACCGACGCCGGTGTCGGCCACGGACTGGTCGGCATCCGCGAGCGCGTCAGGATCTTCGGCGGGGGCATGAGCGCGGGCACATCCCGGGCCGGCGGCTTCGTACTCCGCGCGCAGCTTCCGCTGGATCACGGTGCCGGATGACCATCCGTGTCCTCGTGGTGGACGACCAATCGATGGTACGGGCGGGGTTCCGGCTGCTGCTCGCCGACGAAGCCGACCTGGAGGTCGTGGCGGAGGCGAGCAACGGCCTCGAGGCCGTCGCCCAGGCAGCCCGCTTCCACCCGACCGTCATCTTGATGGACATCCGCATGCCGGAGCTCGACGGGCTCGAGGCGACCCGACGGATCCTCGCCGCCGATGCGTCCGCGCGGATCCTGATCCTCACCACGTTCGATCTCGACGACTACGTGTACCAAGCACTGCGAGCCGGCGCGAGCGGGTTCGTCCTCAAGGACGACCCTCCCGAGCAGCTGATCGCCGCTGTGCGAACCGTCGCCGCCGGAGATGCCCTCCTTTCGCCCGCTATCACCAAACGGGTGATCCAGCACTTCACCCGACTCCAACGACAGGCTCCGCCGAAGGCCGTGGACACGTTGACCACCCGCGAGACAGAGGTGTTCCGCCTGATCACGCGCGGTCTGTCCAACGCCGAGATCGGGCACGAGCTGTTCATCAGCGACACCACGGTGAAGACTCACGTCACCCGCCTGCTGCAAAAGCTCGCGCTGCGCGACCGTGCACAGGCGATCGTCCTCGCCTACCAGACGGGCCTCTTCGACACGTCCGAGACGCAACCGGACGACCCAAGCTGAGGGTCCTACCTGAGTAGGACCCTCAACTCATCGGCTGGTCGGACTGAAGCGCGACCTCATGACGACGCGCTGACGCCGCCGAGTTCCTAGCGTTTGAGACATGATCACCATCGACTCGCTGTCCAAGAAGTACGGCGCCAGCACCGTCGTGGACGACATCAGTTTCGTTGCGCCAGCAGGCCGGGTGACCGGCTTCCTGGGTCCGAACGGGGCCGGCAAGTCCACCTCGATGCGCATGATGGTCGGCCTCACCTCACCCACTTCGGGGAGTGCCACCATCTCCGGTCGAAGGTTCGCAGACCTTCCCAACCCAGGCCGAGAGGTCGGCGTGATGCTTGACGCTTCGGCCCAGCATGCCGGCCGCACCGGCCGCGAGATCCTCACCATCGCCCAGCGGACGATGGGGCTACCCGGCCATCGGGTCGCGGAGATGCTCGAGCTGGTCAGCCTCACCGAAACCGAGGCGAACCGCCGGGTGCGCAACTACTCGCTGGGGATGCGCCAGCGGCTCGGCCTCGGCACCGCCCTGATCGGCGCCCCGGCCGTGCTGATCCTGGACGAGCCGGCCAACGGGCTCGACCCGGCCGGCATCCGCTGGATGCGGGACCTGCTCCGCGACTACGCCGACCAGGGCGGAACCGTCCTGCTGTCCTCGCACCTGCTGCGCGAGATCGAGGTCGTTGCCGATGACATCGTGATGATCGGCAAGGGCAGGATCGTCTGCCAGGGCTCGAAGACGCAGCTCCTGCAGTCCGCGGGCACCGTCGCCCGAGCCGTGGACCTGTACGCGCTCAAGCGGGCGCTCGACACATCCGGTCTTCACACCACCGTCTCCGACGACGGGGCTCTGCGCACCGACGCGGACCCGGCACGGGTCGGACGAGTGGCGCACGAGGCAGGCGTGGCCCTCATCGAGCTGCGCACCGCCGACGGCGGACTGGAGGAGATGTTCCTTCAGCTCACCGCCGACACCCAACGAGAAAGGGCCGACACCCAACGAGAAAGGAAAGCCGCATGACCGCCATCGTCATCGACCCCGTCGACAAGCAGCGCGCCGACGTACACCCGGTGCCCCTGTCGCGAGTCGTCCAGGTCGAGCTGCGCAAGATGTTCGACACCCGTTCCGGCTTCTGGCTGATGGCGAGCATCGTCATCACCGCCCTGCTGACCACGATCGGGACGATCGCGTTCGCCCCCGACGCGGACCTCACCTACTACACCTTCGCCAAGGCGATCGGATTCCCGATGACGGTCGTACTGCCGATCATCGCGATCTTGTCGATCACCGGCGAATGGAGCCAACGCACCGGTCTGACGACGTTCACGCTGGTCCCGCACCGGAACCGCGTGATCGCGGCCAAGGTCGTCTCGTCGGTCGCCGTGGCCATCGCCTCGATGCTGTTCGCCTTCGTGATCGGAGCCATCGGCAACGTGGTGGGAACCGCGATCGCCGGGACGGACATGGTGTGGGACGTGTCGCTCGCCGAGGGCCTGAACATCGTGCTGGGCAGCCTGCTCTGTCTGCTGACCGGCACCATGCTGGGCATGCTGATCCGCAGCTCGGCGGCGGCCCTGGTGACGTACTTCGTCTACTCGCTCCTGCTGCCCACCGTCGCCGGCATCCTGGCCACCAGCCAAGACTGGTTCCGACACCTACAGCCATGGGTAGACCTCAACTACGCCCAGGCCGCCCTCTTCCAAGGCACCCTCACCGCCGAGCAATGGGCCAACGTCGCAGTCACAGCGTCAACCTGGCTCGTCTTGCCCTCCATCCTCGGCCTCCACCTGGTCATGAAGTCCGAAGTCAAGTAGATGCTCTGGCGATGTCACCGCCTCAGAGGCCCTGTTACTCAACCGAGCAACAGGGCCTCCGCCTCCCCACCATCGCGGCGAACGGCGCTTGCTTGAAACCGCCGCGAGGTGCTGTGTCTCCAGCCTTCCTCCGGTCGCGAAGGAGGTCACATGCGTGGCCTTACGTCCACGGTGGTCGCGGTCTAGGTTTTGTTGGTATGTCGACCATGCTCGAACGGCTCAGGGATGCGACGAACTCCCATGATGCCCGGGCGGTAGCGTCTCTGTTCGCCGAGGACTACCAAAGCGTCCAACCGCTTCACCCGAGCCGTGCTTTTGGTGGGCGCGCGCAGGTCCTGGAGAACTGGTCGTCGGTGTTTGAGGGTGTGCCGGACTTTGTCTCGGAGTTGATTGCCTGTTCGGTGGAGGGAGGGACCGAGTGGGGGGAGTGGGATTGGCGCGGTCATCACGCGGACGGCTCACTGTTCGCTATGCGCGGTGTCACGATCCTGATCGTGCGTGGCGGCTTGGTTGCCGCGGCGCGTTTGTACCTGGAGCCGGTCGAGGTAGGCGGCGGGGACATCGACGTTGCTGTCCAGGAACTGTACAAGCCCCCACCCGTCCAGTCCTCCTGATCCGTGCCTGACCTCCTTCGGTTGGTATGACGCCCCCCGCTACGCCCCTCAGCGTCACCGCCCTACCGACTTGCCGGCCGCGGCCTTCCTCGCTGAGGCATTGGGTGCCGGGTGCGCGATACTTCCGATGACGGGACGGCCTGGTATGCCAAGCCGGAAGCCTGGTCGTGGGGTGGAGATCGGAGACGCGATGGGGCAGGCGCTGCTTCAGCTAATACCGCTGGCCCTCGCGGCGGCGCTGAGCAGCGTCCCCATCACCGCCACCATCTTCCTCCTGCTGTCGGACAGCCGCAGCCGTTCCGGCCTGGGCTTCCTGGCCGGCACGGTGCTCGGCACCTTCGCCACAGTCGAGTTGGCGATTGTGGCCGGCCAGGCACTTCCCGGCCGACCGCGCCAACATGAGGCCCTCGTCGGGAAGCTCGAGGTGGTGATCGGCATTGTCCTCGTGCTGCTGGGCGTGGTGACCCTCGCGCGTCGGTCCCGCGCAGGGAGCGGAAGTGGACCGGGGTGGCTGGACAGAATCGGCACGTTCGGCATCCTGTCCGTGTTCGGCATCGGCCTGGTGCTGAACCTTCGTCCGAAGGCGCTGCTCCTGGCGGTGGCGGCAGGCCTGGCGATCGTCGAGTTGAACCTGGTGTTCCACGACGACCTCGGTCTGGTGGTCTTCTACACCGCGATCGCCACCTGCACCGTTGGCATTCCGATCGTGGCGACGCTCCTGTTCCCGCGGTGGATGGAACCTCGCCTCCTCTCGGCGAAGGGGTGGATCGCGGCGCACTCCACCACGGTCGGTGCCACGATGATGATCCTGATCGGCGGCTTCGTCATCGGCGTCGGGCTGAGCGGCTGAGCACGCCGCCCGGACGACGCGTCCAGTCATCCGTCTCGGATGATGGCTGCTTTCCCCGTCCATCCGACACTTGTCGGACGGCGGTCGAAGGAGTGAGCCGGGTGCGCTCGGAGCGTGACACGTTCACAGGCGGCGGGTGGACTGCCGGGTACATCAGCGTGCGCGGCCGGTCGGTCTACTACCGCCGCAGTCTCGGCGATGCAGCTGACGTCCCCATCGTTCATGTGCACGGCTTCGGCATCTCCGGCAGCTATTTGATGCCGACCGCACGGCTACTGACCGGGCGTCGGGTGAACCTGGTGCCCGACCTGCCCGGCTACGGTCGCAGCGAACGAGGCGAGCACGTGCTCGGCATTCCCGAGCTCGCCGAGACGCTCCTCGCCGTCCTCGACGAGATGCACATCGACACCGCGGTCCTGGTGGGCAACTCCATGGGCTGTCCCATCGGCCTCGAGATCGCCCACGCAGCGCCCGAACGGGTGCACCGCCTGGTTCTCGTCTCCCCGGCCGGCGGAATCCAGAACCAGCCACTTCCGCGCGCACTCGGCCAGCTCGGTCTCGATGTGATCCGGGAGAGCCCGCGGATGGTGCCGGTCGCCTTGCCCGACTATGTGAAGTTCGGGCCCTTGAACGGTCTGCGACTGTTTCACGAACTCACCCGGTTCCCATCCCTCGAGCGCCTGCTGCACGCGCCGGTTCCGTCGCTCGCCGTCCTGGGCGGCCGGGATCCGCTCATGCCAGGCCCGGATCGCGTACGAGACGTCGGTGGGCGGGCGCATGTCAGCGTGGTGGTGATCGAGCGCGCAGCACACGCCATCAACTTCAGCCACCCACGCGAGTTGGCGCAGGTGATCGACAACTGGCTCGATGGCCGCGATCCCTCCGGCGGTCCCGGGGTGCGCGTGGTCGACACCCAGTAGCACGGCGATCCGCGATCACCTCACAGTTCGCCACCGAGTGCAGCTAACGTCCGCTACTGTGCGGCCAGCGTCGGATTGAGCCGTACGAGCTGTGCGGAGGTTGTCTCGTCGAGTTCGGCGACGGCTTCCCGTGATCTCACGAAGTCCGAGAACGATCGGTAGCCGAGCGCCCGCTCGCTGAAGGACGGGTCCATCCGCTTCATCTGACTCTTCACCGCGGAACTGTGCAGCCAGTCTGCGTCGTCCTTCTCTTGTCCCAGGCGCAGCGCCCGTTCGAGGAGGCTCGTCGCCAGCCGCTGGGGGTCCTCGGAGTCGGGATCGGCCTCGTTGGGCACCGCGGCGCCCGCGCGCCTGATACGTCGCGAGGTTCCGGCGGGTGCGTCGGGTTCGGCCTTGGAGGTTGCCGGTTGTTCGGTCGCCGACTGGGAGGTGTCGATGGGTGTGACACCGGGCAAGGCGTCGTACGTCACGAGCTCGTCGCAGGCTGCGGCGAGCGATCTGCTGGTCGATCCGGCCACCCCCACGCCCACGACGTAGCGGCCAAGGCGCCGACAGCGTTGTGCCAAGGCGATGTAGTCGGAGTCCCCGGCCACGATCACCACATGGGTCAGGTCCGGGAGGCGGAACATGTCTTCTACCGCATCTACGGCCAGTCTGATGTCGGCACCGTTCTTGGCGTAGGCGGCGGCGGGAAACAGTTGCACCAGGTCCACTGCGCGGCTGACCAGTTGCCCTCGATAGTCGGCGTTGACGGGGTCTGACCAGTCCGCGTAGGCGCGCGTGAGAACGAGCGTGCCGAACGACGAGGCGAAGTCGATGACTGCGCCGATGTCGACCGTGGCGCGCCTGAGCTTGTCCGCGATGTCGGGCTCGGCCGACGTCTCCGCCCGGTCGAACGCCCGCACCTTGTCACGCTGGAACTGGCTACGACCATGCACCTGGTCGTAGCGCGAGATCACGATGTTGTCGAAGTCGATGTAGACGGCGACGCGGGTCACGCCGGGTTCGGCCATGGTTCCCCTCTCGATGGGATGTGCTCCCGACGCCATTCTGCCCAAGAACGCGAGCCAAGCCCCCATCCCACCGACCCACCACTAGGGATTGCTGACCCCCAGCGATTGCGGTCACACCCGGCGCACTGACCCCGGCGACGGCCCTGCCAACTGGCAGGCCTTCCTCGGCGTCGCAGCCGGACGGGGCGTGTTGTTCGCCCCGGGGAGGCCTTGCTTCGCGCTCGCCTCAACCTGCAGCCTCCTGTTCTGCCAGCGGGACGATCCCGGCTGGGGTGACCTTGAAGGTGCGGTCCCTCCGGATCAGGTAAAGGACGGCGCCCGCCGCAAGGACGTACACGACGATGTTGAGCACGAACGCCGTGTTGCCTATCGAGTCCGGGGCGTAGTCAGGTGTCAGGAACGTCCCGATGTCGAACAAGCCGTGCATCACCATTGCCACGACGATGAGCCCGAAGGCCCGGCGGAAGAAGTAGAACGCGGCGCCGCTGAGCGCCCCACCGGATGCCGGCGAGGCGCACCACCATCGTGGCTACGAACGCTCCGAGGAGCACCCAGGCCATTCGTGGCATCGGCAGCCGCTCCGGATCCGACGAATGGCAATGCACGCATGTCCGTGTCGCGGCAGTCGCATAGTTGGTCAGGCCCGAGCTGCACCGCGGATGGTGTTAGCGGAACGGCCCGAGCAGGCGTTCTTCCTGGCCGGCGGGCGTTGCCACCTCCACACTGGCGCTGCCCACCTTCAGCCGCATCACGGCGGGGTTGTCACCCAGCCGCTTGACCTCGCCGGGCGCCGCGGTGCGTTGCTCCTCGACGCCGTCGGCGGCGAGTAGCTCGTTGCGGAACAGGAACGGCGCCTTGGTCCAGACGAAGACGTCTCGGACCCAGCGACCGTAGCCGCGGCGCCACTTCGGCGCGATGCCGTCGAGCTGACCGTCGGCGAGGCGGATGGCTCCGCGGAAGGCGCCCGGTTGTCGGTCGACCCATCGCTTGCGAGCCAATACGAAGCCGAGGAGCACCACGATGACGATCAGGTTGACACCGAGCAGCGCCAGCAGCGCGATCAGCATGGCAGGCCCTCTGGGCTGAGGGCCCGCCGGTGCCGGAGGTGGTGCGTGGTGGTGGCCATCACCGGTACCCGTTGAAGTCCTGGCCGGTCTTGATGTTCGGATACTTGGCGAGGCTCTCCTTGTAGTCGGCAACGAACTTGAGGGCGACGCCCACCATCCAGCCCATATCCAGCTTGGTTTCCATGATGTTGTACAACTCGCCCGGGTCGCTGGCGAGGTCGAACAACATCGGCCACTGGGGCGTCACGATCGGCTGATCAATGCCCTCGCAGTAACGCAGGACCGCCTTCAAGTTGTGCCACTTGACCGACATCAGCGAACCATCGGGACCGAAGAACAAGATGCTCTCCCGGCCGCTGGTCTCGCTCTCGCCGAGCAGGAACCTCGAAGCGTCGATGCCGTCGATCGGCCGGTCGGTCGGCACCTTGTCCGAAGCCCCGGCCAGCGCCGCGAACGTCGGGTACCAGTCATGGGCCGACAACATCTCCTCGGTGACCACGCCCGCAGGCACCGTCCCCGGCCAGCGGACCATTGCGGCGGTCCGCATCGAGCCCTCCCACGGAGGTGTAACGAACGACCCGCGGAAAGGTCCATTCGATCCGCCCTGGAACGCGTGGGTCCCGCCGGCCGCGTTGTCACTGGAGAACACGATCAGCGTGTTGTCGGTGATCCCGGCCTCTTCGATGCAGTCCACGATCTGTCCGACGCGGTAGTCCATCTCGGCGATCAGGTCCGCGTACTGCCCCAACCGCGCCGGGGACGTCTGGTCGAAGTCCGGGTGCACCGCCTCCGGCGGATGCATGTGCGACAACCCAACATAGGTGAAGAACGGCCTATCTCCTGCAGCCTGTCGCTTGATGTACTCGGTCGTGTGCTCGACGATCAACTCGTCCAGAAGCGGGCGCACCTCCAGGTTCAGTTCACGCACCGCGGTCTGGGTGCCGCCCTTCGTCCCCTCCCAGAGCTGGGGCGCCTGGATCCCTTTGGCCTTGGCGATCGCATCGAACGTCGCGTACGACGTCCAGCCGGCCTCATCGACGCTGTTGCGGTAGCCCCACCATTCGTCGAAGCCCTGATCCGTCGGGAGCCGGCCCTCGGTGTCACCGCAATGCCACTTGCCGAACAACGACGTCGCGTAGCCAGCATCCGAAAGCAGCTCGGCGATCGTGTACTCCCAGGGCGCCAACCCGGCTTTCCCCTCGCCTGCGAACGGAATCCTGTACGTTCCCGATTGCACCGACTGGCGACCCGTCATGATCGCCGAACGTGTAGGCGTGCACTGCGCCTCGACGGTGTAGTTGTTGAACCGGATGCCCTCGCCCGCGAGCTGGTCGATGCGAGGAGTCGGCGTGCCCCCTCCGTACACCCCGAAATCGCCCCAGCCCACGTTGTCGCACAGGATGAACACCACATTCGGCTGGGTCGCCATCACGCACCTCCATTCGCGACAGGCAACGGCAACACCGCGCCTGCTGCGTCGAGTCCGGACATAGTCGTCCTGTCAGAGCCAGATGAAGCCGCTGGCTCAGTCACTGGTGTCGAGGTCGTCTTCCAGGTCTGCCGTGGCCACGTCGATGGCGACTTCGAGCGCCATCGCGATGCGGCCTGTTGCCGCGGCGACGCGCGACGTTCCGACGATGGGTGCGATCGCGGCGAGGACGCCGCGTACGTCGTCGGCGTTGAGGCCGACCTCGGCGTCGACGGCCAGGTTCAGGGCGTAGGACACGGCAGGTGCACCGCTGGCCACCAGGGCGGCGAGTCTGACAAGCGCGATGGATTGCACGTCGAGGCTCGACGTGGCCACGGAATCGACGGTCATGCGCTCCAGGAGGTCGAGAACGGGGGTATCAGATGCGGTGGGATCCGACATGGCTTCTCCTCAGAAGGTCTGCTGCGACGGCGAGTCCGACGCCGCAGCCCACCCTGCGCCTGCGGCCGGTTCGAGGCATCATCCAGGTTGAATGAACCCAGCACGAACTCATCCGAGGGGTTCCTCTTGGAGCGGTTCGGGCGCGGCCTTGGACTTCGGCTGCTTGTCCGGTGCCGGCGTACCAGCGATGAGGGGTAAGGCCCACCGTGTGCGGGGGTCGGCTTCGACCAGCAGGGCCCGGGTGAGCAGTGTGAGTGGTACGGCGAGGATCGCGCCGAGTGGTCCGATGACCCAGGTCCAGAACACCAGGGACAGGAAGGTCAGCATCGCCGTGAGTCCCACGGCGTCGCCCACCACGCGTGGCTGGATGACCGACTGGATCAAGAAGTTGATCACGCTGTAGACGACGATGACGGCGATCATCGTCCCGGGGCCGCTGTCCAGCAGCGCGATCAGCGCGGGTGGGATCACGCCGATGACGAAGCCGATGTTGGGAATGAAGTTGGTGACGAACGCGAGCACGGCCCACACGAACGCCCCGGGTACGCCCATGATCTGTAAGGCGATGCCGTCTAGCACCGCGACGACGAGTCCGAAGCCGGCTGAGACGCCCATGTAGTTGCGAGCGCCCCGCGCGAAGTTGTCCAGCGCGGCCACAGGGTTGGGAAAGTGTTCGCCCACCGTGGCCAGACCCCGGCGGGTGGAGTCGGTGTCGAAGGCCATGAAGAGCAGGACGGTGAACAGGAAGAAGAGATTGCTGACGACTCCCAGCGTGCCGGAAAGTATCGACATCGCGAGGTCGACGATCCGCGCCGGGTCGATCGCGTGGACCACGGCGTTGATCTGATCCTGCTTGACACCGAGACCGCGCAAGGTGTTGCCCACGCTCGCGACCGCCTCGTTGATCTGGGCGGCGTACTGGGGGAGCAGCGCGGCCAGCTGCGCCACCGAGACGATCAGCGCGAGGGTGAGGAGGAAGAGCAGCAGGTAGGCGGCGAGCAGCATGACGATCGAGGCGGCCCACTCGGGAAGACGGTGCCGCTCGAGCCGGCGGCGGATCGGGTGCAGGGTGACCGTGATGACCAGGGCCAGGAACACCGGCCCGATGATGTCGGCGATGGACCGGATCCCGACCAGGACGATCGTGAAGGCGGCGGCCCCCAGCAGGAGCGTCAGGGCGAATGGCCGGGCCCGCTCGTAGACGTCGCGTGCGGTGCTGGGCGTGCTCGTCATCTGATTCCTCCTGTCGCCGCCGGTAGGTACGACAGTCGGCGGCCGCGGGTCACCTGGCGATGTCGCGTCTGCATGCTCCATGCAACCGCCGTACATCCGATGCTGAATCACCTACATCGTGTGAAATGCCACCCGTCAGGTCTCGGTGTCGGTGTTCGCCTTGCCCTGTTTCACGGCCCCGAGGATCACCTGGATGCCGAGTCCCAGCACTACGAGGTCCAGCAGCATCTGGGCGGTGACGACGAGCCGGGTGGTCTCGGCTTTGGCCGAGATGTCGCCGAAGCCGACCGTGGTGAAGATGGTGACGGTGAAGTAGATCGAGTCCGACCGGGTCAGCGGCTCGGTGAACATCGCGGCATCGTTGAGGCTCAGGACGAAGTACGTGGACGCGAACAGCAGCAGGAAAAGGGGAGTCGTGGAGGCGAGGGCCTGGACGGCGCGGACGCCCGGATAGTCCGAGCGGACTATCGCTCGCACCTGCCAGGCGATCATTCCGGTGAGCAGCGCAATGCCGACCACGAGCACGACGAACACAGCGATGTCAGACCGGCTGTCTAGTGGCAGGACGTAGTACAGGGCAACCATCACTACCGCGGTGACGAGTGCCCGGAGCAGTCCCCGCGTGATCAGCCACCGTCGTCGCCGCGCAGTCAGTGGCTTCATGGGCGCAGTTCGTTCATCGTCAGGCTTTCTCGCCGTACTGCGCAGCTGCGGTGTCGATGGTCAGCCCGGAGCCGAAGTGTGGTCCGCCGCCGACGTTGTAGACCCCCGCGATCCGCTGTGGGTAGGAGCCGGCGTCGATGATCGCCTCGGACCAGGCGTCAAGGTGTTCGAGCAGCTCGTCCAGGTCGTTGCCGAGTGCGTCCAGGAGCGGCCGTTCGAGTTCGTCGGTGCGGACCTCGATCTCCTCTCGGAATGCCCGTCCGGCGTCGGTGATCCGCTCGTCGGAGGTCATCAGGCCCCGTTGCTGGAGCCGGGCGAATCCGGCGTCCATGTCAGCGTCGGTCCAGCCGCGGCTCGGGGCGTAGGCGCGGGCCGGTACCCCCCAATACTGTTCGGTCAGCAGCAGGATCTCCATGGCGTCGACGCCGCCGACCGCCCAGGAGATGACGTGACTGTCTCCGCGGTGCTCGCGCACCAGGTCCGCGGCCCGCCACATGTCACCTATCGGGGTGCCGGGGAAGCCCTCCGAGCGCAGTCCTGAGTAGATGGCCCGACCGGCCCACGGCGCCGCGTCGGCCGCCCGCCGCAGCAGGTCGGTGACCCTGCCCAGGCCCTCGGGCTTCTCGCCGAGCACCCGCTGTAGCATTTCGGTCGCACCTTGCAGCCGGGCCTCGAGGATCGGCTCCCGGTCGGTGATCCGCCAGCCGGCTTCCACGCCAGGTACGACGACCTTCGGGTTGAAGCAGCCGAAGGCGGCAGCCACGACCTCTCCCGGCACGTGGCCCAGGCTCGCGCCCCGACTGGTGAAGTACGCCTTCATCTCCGGTCGGCTGATGCCGTCCTTGCCCACCACCTCAGTGGAATCGAACCCCAGTTTCCCGTAGGCCGCGTGCGCCTCCGGAGCGAAGTACACCCCGGCCGCCACCGGTTCCACCGCATTGCGCAGCCGTCGGGCGCGTTCGTTGTAGTCGGTCGCCATGATGACCTCCGTCGTCACTGCTCGCTCGATGCTCCGATCGCACTCGTAATGAGAAGGCGCCGCATCATGCAGACTGCGTGAACCCGTCTGTCCGGCTTTCATACGCGGGGGATGAGGTCCTCCTGCCCCGGTAAACGTAGGTTCAAGGTCGTGTGGGACGGACCTGGCGCCGCGGTTCAGCTTGATCAATCCCTGCTCGAGGCCAAGCTCTCGATTCCACAGCCTCGCCGGGGGTCGGTCAGTCGCGCCGCGATCATCGATGCGACGCGGGCCGGCGGCTGCCGCGTCGTCGGTGTGACCGCGCCCGCGGGCTACGGCAAGACGACCCTGCTGGCGCAATGGGCGCTCGTCGAGGATCGTCCGGTCGGCTGGGTGTCCCTGGACCGCTACGACGACGACCCCGCGGTTCTGCTCACCCTGCTGGCCTCGGCCTTCGCCCGGGTCTCGCCGCACAACGCCGGCCTGGCCGCCGACATGGGCGGCCTGTGCGTGGATGTGTTGGGACGTGCCGCGCCCCGCCTCGCCGCGGCGTTCAGGTCGAGTCCGGAACCGTTCGTGCTCATCGTGGACGATCTTCATGAGCTCCGTGCGTCGGCCTGTCACGACGCCCTGGGCGTGGCGATCTCGGGGATACCCGACGGCTCCCAGCTGGTCGCCGCAAGTCGGTTCGAGCAGCCCCACCTGCCACGGCTCCGCGCGTCGGGCGACGCGGTGGAACTCGACGCGGGCGACCTGGCCCTGGACGAGACCGGCGCCGAGCAGATCTTCGCCGAGGCTCGCGTCGGCATCTCTCATGAGCTGGCGGCCGCGGTCACCGAGCGGACCGAGGGCTGGCCGGTCGGTCTCTACCTCGCCGCTGTGATCGCAGGCCACGACCGCGACCGGGGGCTGGAAGTCTCCGGCGACGACCGTTATGTGGCCGACTACCTGTACCGCGAATCCTTGATGCTGCTGCCCAAGAAGACCCAGCGCTTCCTGCGGCGTACGGCGGTGCTCGACCAGCTGTGTGCCCCGCTGTGTGATGCCGTCACGGGCGAATCCGGCGGGCAGGGACGGCTGCGCGCTCTGGAGGCATCGAACTCGTTCTTGATCCCGCTCGACCGGCACCGGGAGTGGTTCCGCTACCACGCCCTGTACCGGGAGTTCCTCCTCGCGGAGCTGCGGCGCGTCGAGCCCGAGGTCCTCGTCAAACTGCACCTGCGCGCCGCCGACTGGTACGAGTCGAACGGATCTCCGGGCCTGGCCGTCGAGCACCTGTTGAACACCGCCGTGGCAGACCGGTGCGTCCAGCTGGTCACGGCCCTGGTGCTGCCGACGTACAACGCCGGCCAGATGTCGACCGTCCAGCGATGGCTCTCGACGCTGGGCGACTCCGCCGTCGAGGGATATCCACCGCTCGCCGTACTGGCAGGCTGGGTGACCGCATTGACCGGGCAGACCGCGGCGGCCGAACGGTGGGCGGCGATCGTGGATGCCGCATCGTTCGACCAGGTGCCGGTGGACGGTACGGCATCGTTCGACTCCGCTCGAGCCATGCTGCGCGCCGTCGTGTGCGCCTCGGGACCTGAGCAGATGATGGTCGACGCCAACGCCGCGGTAGCCCAGGAGCCGACGTGGAGCCCGTGGCTCGACACGGCGGTACTACTGTCCGCGCACGCGCAGTTGCTCGCTGCCGACCTGGACGAGGCGCGGGTGCTGTTCGTCGAGGCGGTCAGTATCGGGACGACACTCGGCAACACCGACACGGTCGTCGACGGCGAGGCCGAGCTCGCACTGCTGGCGATGGATCACGGGCACTGGGACGAGGCGACCGAACGCGTCGAACGGGCGGTCGCGGTCATCGACGCGCATCGGATGCAGGACTACGCGGTCAGCGTGCTGGCCTTCGCCCTGGCGGCTCGCCTTGCGGTGCATCGGGGCGACCTGGAGGGGGCGGACCGAGAGCTCGCCCGGGCGATGCGAGCACGTCCGTCGTGCACGTTCGTGCTGCCCTTCTTCGCGGTGCGCGCCCGGTTGCAGCTCGCCAAGGCGTACTCGACACGAGGCGATCAGGCCACCGCTCGCCATCTCCTGCGAGAGATCGACGAGATCCTGCGCCACCGGCCGGCCCTGGGCGCGCTCGTCGAACAGGTAGCGGAGGTCCGCCAGACCGTGGCAGCGAACGCCCAGAGCGCGGCGACCCGCGCAGCACCCCTGACCGGAGCGGAACTGCGGCTGCTGCCCTACCTGCAGACGCATCTGACGATCGGCGCGATCGGGGAACGGCTGTTCGTCAGCCGCAACACCGTCAGCTCCGAACTCGCGTCGATCTACCGCAAGCTGGGCGTCTCCTCACGCAGCGACGCGGTGCAACAGGCCACCAGGATCGGTCTGCTCGGCGGCTGACCCCGATCACCCACCAGGCAGGATTCCGAAGGCGTCGTCGACGTCTTGCCCCAGCGCCAGCGCCAGCTTCGGGGCCGCCGCAACCACGACCGGCAGCCCGACGACCGGAATGACTGCCACCAGCACCTCGACGATCTCGGCAGCCGTCGCGCCGGCATCGACCGCGGCATCGGCCTGAGCGCCGTACGACGGAACCGCTCCGCCGACCGCGACCAGAGCAGCAAGCCGCACTAGCGCGACCGTTCTCGCATCGAGAATCGGATCAAGCCCCGGCTGGGTGTCCGCGCTGCCGAGGACATCTGCAACGACCTGGTCGTCGTGGAGTGAGAGGCGGCGTAGGACGGCGGTGTAGTCCAAGGGACGCTTCCTTTCCGGCCTCCACGGCCCGACCCGTCGTCGGACAGGTCCCGGTTCGGGACAGTGCCATTGAACGGCGGAGCTGTCACCGCTCGCATCACTCACATGATGTGAATTCACACGAACAGCGTGATGACCGTGGCAAAGGCCAGAACTACGTTCCAGCCAGAGGAAACGATCTGGAGGAGGCCGCGATGCCCGCCGATGTGACCAAGACGCCTGTACCCACCGCGATCATGACCCCGGCGAGGGTGGAGGCAGGGATCGGTGTCCTGGAGTTCACCGACGGCTACCCGACGGGCGGGACCGCGGAGAAGCTGCGCGACCACCTGGACTACCTGCACGGCGTCGAGACGTTCATGAACACCTTCCAAGGTGTGTCGACCTACGCCCTGCGACAGGGCTTCCTGGAGGTCGGGATCGCGGACGGCGATGTGATGATCTGCTCCGAGTTGATGGACTCCCGGTCGCTGTTCCTGACCGGCAACGCCGACACGGTCTACTTCTGGGCGTTTCTCGACCTGTCGCAGGGACCATTGGTGGTGGAGACTCCCGCCGATACGCTCGGCCTCTTCGACGACATGTGGTTCCGCTGGATCAGCGACTTCGGGCTGCCCGGTGCGGATCGCGGCCAGGGCGGCACCTACCTGCTGGTCGGCCCCGGGTACGACGGGCCCCTGCCCGAAGGCGGGTACTACGTCCGCCAATCGCGCACGAACCACCTGACCATCGTCGGACGTGCGTTCATCAACGAGAACCCGGGCATGGACCCCGCGCCGACCGTCGCCAAGGTCAAGGAGCAGCTGAAGATCTACCCGTACGCTCCCGGCGGCGTCGGCAGCAGCATCGGCGCCTTCCTGACGGGGGAGGGTCGTCTCGGTCAGCCGGCCGGTCCGCAGAGCCCCCGGTTCGTGGAGGGAACAGGGCTGGCGTTCAACACCATTCCGCCCGCCGACTTCGGACACTACGAGCTCCTCGACGCCCTCGTGCAACTGGAGCCGGCCGAGGCGCTCGACACCGAGCTCGCCGGCCAGTTCGCCGCGATCGGGATCGTCAAGGGCGAGAAGTTCGCCCCCGACAAGCGGCTGCGGGCGATCCTCGATGAGGCGGCGGCTGTGGGCAACGCCGCCTCCCGGACCCTCGGGATGGGGGCCCTCCCGAGCGACGACTTCCGGTACTACGAGGGTGGCTCCGCATGGTGGAACATGCTGTGGGTCGGTGGGTTCGAGTTCACCAACCCGCCGCCACTGGTCACCCCGGACGGGATCAAGCTCTTCCCGAACCAGGGGGCTCGTCGGCTGCACGGACGCACGTCGTTCCTCTATACCGCGACCTGCATCACCCCCGCCATGTGCATGCGGCTGACCGGCGTCGGTTCGCAGTACCTGGTCAGCAACGTCGATCCCGACGGCGAACCCTTCGACGGCGCGAAGACCTATCGGCTCAGACTTCCCAAGGAGATTCCCGCCGCCCGCTTCTGGTCGCTCACCCTCTACGACAACCAGACCCGCTCCATGCTGCAGACCGAGCAGCTCTATCCCCGGGCCGGCAGCCAGGAGTACCCCTCACCCGCCGCGGAGCCCGAGGCCGACGGCTCCACGGTGGTCTACTTCTCGCCCACCAAGCCCGATGGCGTTGCTCCGGGCAACTGGATCCAGACCGACCCCGAGCGGGGCTGGTTCACCCTCCTCCGCCTGTACAGCCCGCTGCAGTCCTTCTTCGACAAGTCCTGGCGACCAGGCGAAATCGAAGCAGCGAAGTAGTCCGCCTGCCGGCGCAGCGCGAGCTTCACCCAATCAGAGTGATGCCCCTGCCAGGGTCCGAAAACTACGTTCCAGCTGGAAGAACCGATCTGAAGGAGCCCGCGATGCCCGGTGCTGTGACCAGAACGCCTGTACCCGCAGCGATCACGACTCCATCGGCTGTCGAGACGGCGATGGGTCCCCTGGAGTTCACCGACGGCTACCCGACGAGTGCTACGGCGGACAAGCTGCGCGACCACCTGGACTACCTGCACGGCGTCGAGGCGTTCATGAACTCGATCCAGGGCGTGTCGACCTACGCATTGCGGAAGGGGTTCCTCGAGGCCGGCATCAACGACGGCGACGTGCTGATCTTCTCCGAGCTGATGGACTCCCGGTCGCTGTTCCTGACCGCGAACGCCGACACGGTGTACTACATCTCCTTCCTTGACCTGTCCGACGGTCCGCTGGTGGTGGAAACTCCCCCGGACGCCTTGGGCGTTTTCGACGATCTGTGGTTCCGCTGGGTCAGCGACTTCGGGCTGCCCGGTGCGGATCGCGGCCAGGGCGGCACCTACCTATTGGTCGGCCCCGGGTACGACGGGCCGCTGCCCGAAGGCGGGTACTACGTTCGCCGCTCGCGCACCCACCTCGTGATCCTGCTCGGTCGCTCGTTCATCTCCGAGAACCCAGGCAACAACCCCGGACCGACCGTCGACAAGATCAAGGAACGGACCAAGATCTACCCCTACACTCCCGGCGGCGTCGGCAGCAGCATCGGGGCCTTCCTGACGGGGAAGGGTCGTCTCGGTCAGGCCGCCAGTCCGCAGAGCCCCCGGTTCGTGGAGGGAACGGGGCTGGCTTTCAACACCGTCCCGCCGAACGACTTCGGACACTACGAGCTGCTCGACGCCTTGGTACAGCTGGAGCCGGCCGAAGCGCTCGACACTGAGATCGCCGGCCAGTTCGCAGCGATCGGGATCGTCAAGGACGAGAAGTTCGCCCCCGACAAGCGGCTGCGGGCCATCCTCGACGAAGCGGTTGCCGTCGGCAACGCCGCCTCCCGGACGCTCGGGATGGGCGCCCACCCGACGGAGGGCTTCCGCTACTACGACGGCGACTCTGGCTGGTGGATCTCGCTGTGGGTCGGTGGGTTCGAGTTCACCAACCCGCCGCCCGAGATCACCAAGGAAGGGATCAAGCCCTATCCGAACAAGGGCGCCCGCCGGCTGCATTCGCGCACCTCGTTCTTCTACACCGCAACCGGGATCACGCCCGCTATGTGCATGCGGCTGACCGGCGTCGGCTCGCAGTACCTGATCGGCAACGTCGACTCCACCGGCGAAGCGTTCGACGGTGCGAAGGCCTACCGGCTCCGCCTGCCCAAGGACATCCCGGCGGCCCGGTTCTGGTCGGTCACGCTCTATGACAACCAGACCCGCTCGATGCTGCAGACCGAGCAGCTTTATCCCCGTGCCGGGAGTCAGGAGTACCCCTCACCCGCCGCGGAGGCCGAGGCCGACGGCAGCACCGTCGTCTACTTCTCGCCGGCCCGGCCCGATGATGTTGCCCCCGGCAACTGGGTCCAGACCGACCCGGAGAAAGGCTGGTTCATCATCCTGCGCCTGTACAGCCCGCTGCAGCCCTTCTTCGACAAGTCCTGGCGAGCGGGCGAGATCGAACCGGTGACCTAGCCCTCCGGGGCTTTCCAGGTAGTGGAGAAGAGGATGAGATGGGTGCAGCGTTCGGATGGGGAACGTTGGCGGCGTCCTCGCTGGTGATCGGCTCGCTGATCGCGATCTGGTTGAACCTGAGCCTCCGCGTGATCGGGTTGATCATGGGCTTCGGCGCGGGCGTACTGATCAGCGCGGTCGCGTTCGACCTGATCGAGGAGGCAGCCAGCAAGACGTCCGGTCACGGTGCGGTCGCGTTGGGACTCTTCGTCGGTTGTGGGGTCTTCTACGGCGGCGACTTGCTGATCGCGCGTCTCGGCGGCGGCGATCGCAAGGATGCCACCGGAGATCAGAAGGACGGCTCCGCCCTGGCCATCGTGCTGGGCAGCGTGCTGGACGGTATCCCGGAGTCGATGGTGATCGGTCTGACGATCTACGAAGGGGGCGCGGTGGGGGCCGCGTACCTGGCGGCGGTCTTCATCTCCAACCTGCCCGAGGCGATCTCGTCGACGACGGGCCTGGCCACCAGCGGCTGGAAGCACTCGCGGATCCTCTGGATGTGGATCGGGATCGCTCTTGTCTCGGGGCTCGCCTCCCTGGCCGGGTACGGCCTGTTCCAGAACTCCTCACCCGAGACCGTCGGCTTCGTCCTGGCGTTCGCGGCAGGTGCGATCATCACCATGCTGGCCGACACGATGATGCCCGAGGCGTTCGAGGACGGCGGCAAACTGACCGGCGTCGTCACGACGCTGGGCTTCGCGGTCGCGTACACCATCCACTCGCTGGATTGATCGGTCGCACGACCCCACGCCGTAGGCTCCAGGCGTTTCGTGTCTTGGGTGCCCCCGGCAGGATTCGAACCCGCGACGCACGGTTTAGGAAATCGAAGCATCCCACCTATACGCCCCTCCAGGGGTGTCGAGTCCACTCCAGTCCCGCCAATCTTGACGCCAGTTGACTCGAATTGACACCTCCTCTTTCCCCGAGCGTTCCCACGCTGAACTGGCCAGCGTGGCATGCCGACCGGGGCCGCAATGGACTGAACTGGAGGTGAGGCGATCGGTCTGGTGCCCGTCGTGAGATCACCCCGTCGGGATGATGCCGGGCGACGGCTCACACCTGAGGCTCCGACATGGACCCGACGTCGCCCGACGGGGGCGAGGCCGTGGCACAACGAGGTGAGTGAACGCGATGCCCGAGTACTCGGTAGTGCCCCAGTCGGCGGACTCGCTTCGGCGGTGAGGTGCGAACGGACACGCTGAGCCGGATGTGCGCCGAAGGCATCAGCTACAACCGGTTCCACACGACGGCCATGTGTTCACCTACTCGTGCCTCACTGATGACCGGCAGGAACCATCACCGGGTTGGGTACGGGCAGATTGCCGAGCGGGCCAACGATTGGGATGGCTACTCGGGCCAGATCCCCAAGAGCAGCGCGGCCGCGGCCGAGGTGCTGACCGACTACGGCTACAGCACCGCGGCGTTCGGCAAGCGGCACAACACACCGGCCGAGGAGACCACGGCCGTCGGCCCGTTCGACAACTGGCCGACCGGGGTCGGCTTCGAGTACTTCTACGGCTTCCTGGCGGGAGAGGCGTCGCAGTACGAGCCGAACCTGGTGCGCAACACCACGGTCGTGCTGCCGCCGAAGACGCCCGAGGAGGGCTACCACCTCAGCGAGGACCTGGCCGATGACGCCATGGCATGGCTGCGCCGGCACAAGGCTTTCGAGCCTGACAAGCCCTTCTACATGTACTGGGCGAGCGGTTGCCTGCACGGTCCGCATCACATCATGAAGGACTGGGCCGACAAGTACGCCGGTACCTTGCACGGTTTGACCCTCAATTAGAACAAAGAAGGTGACATGACGCTTGAGGGAGTGAGGAGGGGAGCCTGATGGCACTCCCGGCGCATCCATTTGTGCGCGGCGGAGTGCGCCGGGCCGTCCCAACCTGCGCCACAGGCATCAATAGCGGTACGGGATGCTATCGCCTGCCGCGTAGGCTGTGCCACACGACGAGCATTTTATGAAATGGGAAATCCGTCTATCCGGATTGGAGCATGAAGGGCACAATGCAACCTGACTACCGCACTGGTCGCAAACCCCTGACGGCCCATTTCCCCCTGTGATGGTGACGCTCACCACCTTCCACACCAGTATTCCGCTCAGGACGCTTCGCACCGCATTCCGCAGCACCTGCCCCGTATCATCATTCGTTACGTATTTGGCGCTCTTTCCACACCAGGGGCAGGACTTCCCGGCTGCCTTGCGCGCCACCATCCTCAATTGTTCCTCGTTCATCTCTCCCCCTGGAGCCGCATTCCGAGGTCATGCCGTCCCTCGCAGGAGCCCTCGTCTTGTCAGTCTGGACCCATCCATCGCGAAATACAGGGCCTCGATCATCCGCACCTGTCCGGTTCCTCCCATTCGCCGCAGCTCACAACCGCAGCATGCTTCCCATTGCAGCCGCAACGGCATGTCGCGCTCACGGTTGTAGGCGGCCTGATCGAGGATCGGGCGCGGTCCGATGTTCGGCTCAGCAGGCAACGTCGGCACGGTCGCTCCAGTCTCAACGGTGCGAGCCGAAGACCTGTTTGAACAAGGGTTCGTTGCAGGCCCGCATACCGCGACTCTGTCGGCCTCGGCGGTCATCGAGACGTGGTATTTGGCTTGGCGGCGCCGCGCCGTTGCCCAGCAACACACCACGTGTTGTCGGTCCATGCTTACGTCATGGTCGCTAGAACTTCACTCTCTAGCTGCCGCTCAGGGCAGGCGTCAAATCCGTACATCGTCGGCGTGTCTGTCCTAGTCGGCACGATCGTTGGCGGTCTGCTGGGCTGGCTGAGTCAGGCACGGCTGGCCAGAAAACTGCGTCAAGAGGCGCTCACGCAAGCGCTGCGGAGCGAGCGTAGAGAGCTATACGCACGCTTCCTTCTTCAGGCCGAGCAGGTGAAGCAACTCATCGGGTGCTATACGGAGCTCCCTTCTGCCTGCGGAAACGTTGCCCGGCACCGAGGGCGATCCCTGCGCGGCACCGAGGGTTACCGACGCCTACCGGCAGCTCCCAATAGAGCCACTAGGGGCGCTTCATCCTGGCGGGGTGAGGCCGTCGGCGTCCCTCCGCATTAGGTTCGGCTCCACCGGCTCCGGAGGTGAGTTGTGGGCTCGGTTCGCGATGTGGTGATGGCTAGGCCGCCGGCCAATGCGGCGGCCGCCGTAGCGGCCCGAGTGCGCGCTCCGAGGTCCAACCACGGTGAATCCGTGAGATGAACCGCTCGGCCGATGCCCCCTACGCGCCCCCACGATTGATGCGTGCCCACCGTAGGCTGCGCGCCAGCCTGGTGGTGGTGTGCGCGCTCGCCGGACTCGGGCTGGGAGTGGGACTGTCCCGGGTGCGTGACGGCCCCACGGTCGAGGCCGGTCCGCTGGCCCAGATGCTGTTCACGGTGGGGCTCGGGGTGGTCGGCGTCGTCACCATCGTCTTCTCGCTCCTGTTCGGTGTTGTGCAGTGGTCGGCCAGCAACTATTCGCCCCGGCTGACCCTGTTCCGTGACGATCCCCTGGTGTGGCTGACCTTCGCGTTCACCAACGGGGTGTTCGTCTTCTGCTTCAGCGCGGGGCTGGCACGCGGGGACGCCGGCCGGGTCTCGCTGCTGGTGCCGATCACCGCGGTCCTCGCAGTGCTCGCCGTCTTAGCGTTGATCCGCGCGTTGCAGACCCGCGCCTTCCGGACCCTGCAGCTTGCCCAGGTGCTGGCGGTGCTGACCGCCCGCGGTCGCGCTGTGATCGAGGACGTGTACCCGCTCCATTCCTCGGCCGCCGCCGAGCTCCCTCCCGCGCCGGCGGCCCAGCCGGCCCCGCGCCGCACCGTCACTTGGGCCGGCCCCCAGGGGGTGGTCCAACAGCTCGACCTGCGACGGCTGGTGGACGCGGCTACCCACTCCGACGCGCTGGTCGTGTTCCGGGTCGGTGTCGGCGACACCCTGCACGAGGCGTCCCCGCTCGCCGATATCCACCGGGGCGACCTGCCGGACCAGGTGGTGCGCGCCGCGGTCATCCGGGACACGGAGCGGTCCTTCGACCAAGACACGCTGCTGGCACTGCGCCTGCTGGCCGACATCGGGCTTCGGGCGCTGTCCCCGCCGGACGACCCGGCCACCGCGGTCGACACTATCGACGCGACCGAAGGCCTGCTCCGCGCGCTTGCGGTCCGCGAGCTCCGGCTGGCCGACGTCGTCGACCACGCTGGCGTGTCCCGGGTCCGACTGGTGGCGCCGACCTGGGAGGACTACCTGCGCACAGCGGTTGAGAACCTGCTGCCCGCCGCGGCGCCGGTCCCGATGGTGCTTGAGCGCATGCAACAACTACTCGACGACCTCCTCGAGCTGTCCCCGGCGCCGCGGCACGCCGCGCTCATCCGGCTCAGAGAGCAGGTCCAGGCCCGGCTCGCCCAGTGCCGGCCCGTTCCGACGCAGGACCCGTTGCCCGATCCGCCACGGCCCCGGGAACCCGACCGTGCCCGCGCGGGCGGGGCCGACCGAGTCGTTCCAGACCAGCCGTAGGCGCTGCCCGTGGTCCGGGATGTCGCTGCGCCGCGGTCGGTGACGTCGAGAATCGGGACGTTGGGGAGTCGGCGTGGACGCATTTCATCCGGGCTGGGTGAGGTGTCACATCCGTTGCAGGGTAGAGGGTGCAAGGAGTGGAAGCGGCAGTACTCGCGGCAGCTGGGGTTCCATCCGTCTGATGGGAGTGGCCGATGAGTGAGCAACGCGAGCCGATCCAGCGTGAGGTGCTGCCGATCCCAGACCGACCGCCGGTCGGTCTGACGACGTTCGATGCGAACGACCCGGACACCTCGTTCCCGTCGATCACGCCGCTGCGGCCACCGGAGGGTGCGCCGAATGTGCTGGTGGTGCTACTCGATGACACGGGCTTCGGGGCTTCGAGCACCTTCGGGGGGCCCGTGGCCACGCCGACGTTCGAGCGGCTGGCGCAGGCGGGACTGCGGTACAGGCGGTTCCACACGACGGCGCTGTGCTCCCCGACCCGGGCTGCGTTGCTGTCGGGCCGGAACCATCACACGGTGGGGATGGGGGGCGTCACCGAGATCGCCACCGCGGCGCCCGGGTACAGCTCCCTTCGCCCGAACACCTGTGCGCCCCTGGCGGAGGTCCTGAAGCTGAACGGGTACGCCACGGCACAGTTCGGCAAATGCCACGAGGTGCCGGTGTGGGAGACCAGCCCGATGGGTCCGTTCGACAACTGGCCCACCGGGGGTGGCGGGTTCGAGCATTTCTACGGCTTCCTCGGAGGCGAGACGAACCAGTACGCCCCGGCGCTCTACCGCGACACAGTGCCGGTCGAACCTGACCGGACTCCGGAGGAGGGCTATCACCTGACTGAGGACATGACCGATCATGCGATCGACTGGGTGCGGCAGCAGAAGGCGCTGATGCCAGACAAGCCGTTCTTCGTCTACTTCGCACTCGGTGCCACGCACGCGCCGCACCACGTCCCCACGGAATGGTCGGACAAGTACCGCGGGAAGTTCGACCAGGGGTGGGACGTGCTGCGCGAGGAGACGATCGCTCGGCAGAAGGAGGTCGGGGCCGTGCCGCAGGACGCGGTCCTCACTGCCCGTCCGGACGAGATTCCGGCGTGGGATGACATGCCCGCCGGGCTCAAGCCCGTGCTGGCGCGGCAGATGGAGGTCTTCGCGGGGTTCCTCGAGCACGCCGACCACCACGTCGGGCGGCTGATCGACGTGCTGGCTGAGATGGAGGTCCTCGATGACACGCTGGTCTACGTGATCGTCGGCGACAACGGCGCCTCGGGTGAGGGGACCCTCAACGGGACGTTCAACGAGATGATCTCCCTCAATGGTGCGGCGGCGCTGGAGACGACGGAGTTCATGGCCGCCCGGATCGACAAGTTCGGCACCCCCGAGGCTTACAACCACTACGCGGTGGGCTGGGCGCATGCCATGGACACGCCGTACCAGTGGACCAAGCAGGTTGCCTCGCACTGGGGCGGCACCCGCAACGGGACCATCGTGCACTGGCCGGGTGGCATCGAGGCCCGGGGCGAGGTCCGGGACCAGTTCCACCACGTCATCGACGTGGCGCCGACCATCCTGGAGGTAGCCGGGCTGCCCGTGCCGCTGGCGGTCAACGGGGTGCAGCAGCGCCCCCTGGAGGGGGTGAGCATGGCCTACAGCTTCGGGGACGCCGCAGCCGCGGAGCGGCACGAGACGCAGTACTTCGAGATCTTCTGCAACCGCGGCATCTACCACCGCGGCTGGACGGCGGTCACCCGGCACTCGACCCCGTGGGAGTCGGGCGCCAAGTTGCCCTCGTTCGACGACGACACGTGGGAGCTCTACGCCCCGGAGGACTGGACGCAGGCACACAACGTCGCAGCCGAGCAGCCCGCACAGCTGCACCGGCTGCAGGAACTGTTCATCCTCGAGGCGAGCAAGTACAACGTGTTCCCGCTCGACGACCGGCGATTCGAACGGCTCAACTCCGACCTGGCGGGCCGGCCGACCCTGGTCCACGGCAACACCCAGTTGCTGTTCGGCGGCATGGGGCGTCTCACCGAGAACACCGTGGTGAACATCAAGAACAAGTCGCACGCGGTCACCGCTCAGATCGAGGTGCCCGGTGATGGTTGCCAGGGCGTCATCGTCGCCCAGGGCGGCACGTTCGGTGGCTGGAGTCTCTACGTCAAGAACGGCAAGCCCGCTTACTGCTACAACCTTTTCGGGCTGCAGCGCTTCAAGATCTACGGCGACACCGACATCGGCAAAGGCGAGCACCAGGTGCGCATGGAGCTCAAGTACGACGGCGGCGGCCTCGGAAAGGGCGGCACAGTCGGCCTGTTCCTCGACGGCGAACCGGTCGGTCAGGGCACGGTCGACGCGACAGAGCCGATGGCATTCTCCGCCGATGAGACCACCGACGTCGGGGCCGATGGCTCCACACCGGTCAGCGACGACTACGACACCACAAACAGTGCCTTCACCGGCAAAGTGCTCTGGGTCCAGATCGACCTCGGCGACGCCGCCGACGACAACGACCACCTCATCACCGCCGAGGAGCGGTACCGCGTGGCAATGACACACCAGTGACCCGGTCCGCGTGCGCCTGGAGCGCTCTCCCACCGCGCTACGGGGAACGCCCGCACATCGGCTGATCCGTGCATTCACATCTGCTGAACGCACTGGCCCGACGAGCGTACGGGTCGCAGATCAGTTGGCAGAGATCTGTACCGGATCTGTTGTCGGATCACACCGCTTATGCGGCTCCCGCGAGCTCGGCATATCTGCCTCTCGTCCGAGAGGACCCGCATCCGACCTGCAAGTTTGCGTGGTGCCCCCGGCAGTGTTGCCCCCGGCAGGATTCGAACCTGCGACGCACGGTTTAGGAAACCGACGCACCCCACCGACATACGCCCCTCCAGGCGCAGACAGCCATCACCAGTTCGGCCGATCTTGACTCCAGTTGCTTCGGACCGACGCGTCTTTGTTCCCACGCTGTTCCCATGCTGAACTGCTGAGCGTGACATACCCGCCCGGACCCGCGGCCGAATGAACTGATCCCGGAGGGGACCCGTAACCAGCTGCGAGCCGGCGTTAGACCCTGGGGGTAGCCGGGCGGGCAGCCTGGCGGCGGGCCCGGGGGATCGACATGATCCAGGCCAGGTTTCCGGGGGGCCGCGTGGACTGGTGAGCGATCACCGTTGCACTGCCCGCTGACGTCGTGTCCTTCGAGGGCAAGCCGGTCCTGCGGGTCGTGGACGAGCCGACTTCGTCGTCGCAGCCCCGCTGAGTTTCTTTCCCTCCTGGCTTCCGATCCTGGGCCGACGTGACCCGCCACCCAACCGTCCGCACTAGGTGCCACCCGGCCAGCGAACAACTGCCTCGGTCATTGACTTCCTCGGACTGCTGCAATGCGGCACCGGCTCGCACGTGCGGCGCTGGCGTCCCGCGCAAGCTCGACCCCAGGTCGACCTCGAAGATCGCGGGCTCGGGGTTGTCATGGGTCTTCACCACAGTTGGCTGTATCTGCCGTGCAGTTGCGACAGGCCGGCGACCCACCAGCCCCCGCCGTCACGGCTTGGATTCCTCGATCAGGCGCTGGTGCAATTCCTTGGTGAGGACGTGGATTTGCCGGGTGATCTCGGTGTTTGTCTTCAGCTCGAGCTCCTGCGCGTTGAAGTCGTGGTCGGCCTTGGCCTGCTGGAAGCTCGCCTGGCGGTTCTGTCCGATCATGACGAAGGTCGACAGGAAGATGGCCTCGAGGGACACGACAAGGGTCAGCATGGGCCAGGGCTTGGACTCGAGGAAGATCATCCAGACCGCGAATACGACGATGTGGACGTACACGAATGGCATCGAGCCGGCGTACGCCGTGATCGTGTCGGCGATCCGTACCTGGATGTCTGCGGCCCGCTGCTCTTGTTGTGCGACGACAGCAGGGTGGTGCGGTTTGGTATTCGTCGGGGTGGCGTTCATCTGACCTCCAAGTGATCGAGCGGGCCAACACCGGCCTCCCACTCCTCTGGAGACCGCTGCTCATCGTTGTCTGGCCCAGAGTTCCGCATCAGTCGAGCGGGCGGAGTTGGTCGGCGTCCGAGGCGGAGACGCGGCGCGGTAGCCGTCCTTGACGGAGTACTGGCCTCGGCGCACCAGCCTGAAGCGCACGCTGCGCGAGGTGACAGCGTGGCCCGGCGGGACCGGGCATTCGGGCTCGGTGTCGGCTAGGTTGCCTGAGGGGCGAACGCATGCTCGCTGGCGGGCCATATGGTCCAGCCTCGCGCGTTCAGCGCCGGCCATAGCCGGCTGCCGCAGTGTCGGCACAGGTAAAGCTCCCCGGCGCGCTCGGTCTCGGCGCGGACCGCCGCGCTGACTGCTGGTCCGCACCGGTCACAGGTCTCGTTCATGCATTCACGGTCGCGCCGATCGGCGCGCGTCGTCCCCGGGGCAGCCCCGGGGCGACTCCCCGGGTTGTGCGTGCCCGGGGACGGGGACAGGGGCGGAGCCGCGGGTGCGCTTGTTCCTAGCGGCTCGCCGGCGCTGAGGCGAGTTGACCGATGCTCGAGAGGTCACCAGGGGATCGCGACGGCGGCGTCAGCGGAGGTTTTTGCGTGAGGTGATGCCCAACTTGGCGAAGACGTTGCCCAGATGCCACTCGACGGTGCGGGGGCTGATGAACAACTGACTGCCGATCTCTGTGTTGGTGCGTCCGTCCCGGGCCAGCTTGGCGATCTGGGCCTCCTGGGCCGTGAGATCGGTGAGCGTTTCCACCGTCCGTTTGCGCACGGTCTCCCCGGTGGCCAACAGCTCTCGCCGGGCGCGATCCGCGAAACCGTCCATCCCCATATCGGCAAGCATGTCGTGGGCGACATGAAGCTGCTCGCGCGCGTCGAGACGGCGACCTTCGCGCCGGAGCCACTCGCCGTAGACGAGATGCGCCCGCGCCAGCTCCACACGCATGCGGGTACGGCCGAGCCGCTCGATCGCCTCGAGGTACAGGCGATCGGCGGTCTCGCCCTCGCTCACCAGTGCCCGTGACCGCGCTTCGACCCCGAGCGCCCAATCGGTGCCGCTGGCACTGGTGGACTCCGACAGCCGCTGTACGGCGTTAATGGCGCGCTCGGGCAACCCGCAGCGTGCGGCCGCCTCGACCAGCTCGACCAGGCCCCAGTTCACTGACGGGCTGACGTTAGCGAGGTATGCGCTGGCGGTTTCGGCTGCCTGCATCGCGTTCTGGTAGTGACTAAGACCGTTGTGGAGCAGCGCGGTCGCCCAGTCGATGAGGCCGATCCCGATACCCTCGCCACGTTGGACGACTTCGTCCTTGGTGGCGGTGGCCAGTATGAAGATCTCGGCTTCGCGGCCCCGCAGCGCGGCAAGGGCCAGGGAACCGTAGGGCGCGAGGCGGCTTCCCGTTGCCTCCGTCACGACCTGCACCTCCTCGATCAGGGAGGCCGCGGAGGCCAGCTCACCGGCGAAAAGGAGCGCGCCGACGCGTTGGCTCAGGGCGAGGGGAAGCTCGCTGAGAGCACCGGCGTCGCGGGTGAGACGTACGTACCGGGCGGACAGCGTGTCCCACCTGGCGTCGTCCCACAGGTGTATGGCCGCGGTACAGGCCAGCCACAGCCAGCGAAGTTCCCCCTCCGCGGACGTCTCCCGGTCGAAGGCGCGGAGCGCGCGCCGGAGAAGGGGCGATCCTGCCGCGTATCCTTCGCTGCAGTTCGCGGCCAGGCCGTCCAGGAGAAGATCGGGCGCGCGGGGCGGGTGCGGCAGCCGGGGCGCCGCGCGCGCTGCCGCGGCCACCTCCTGCGGCCCTCCGCCCGGACTGGCCAGCCGCCCCGCGAACAAGGCGGCGTTCAGCGCGTCCAGGTAGGTCTCGCGGGCCAGACCGGCATCAATGGGCTCAAGTCGTTTGGCGGCCCTCAGCAGTAGTGACGGGGCATCGTTGCCCCGGTTTGCTGCGAAGGCGAGCTGAGCCCGGAGGAGATCGACGCGAGCACGCTGGAGTTCGTCGAGCGGTGCGGCCTCGGCCATACCCAGCAGCTGCCCCGCCGCCTCGAACGCGCCTGCCTGGACCTTCGCCTGAGCCGCGGCCAGCGCACGTTCGCCCCGCTGCGCCAGGTCCGGGGTCAGCACCGCGGCGCGCTCGAGGAATGCGGCCGCCGCCGCCAGTCCACCGCGCGCCTGCGCCCGACCGGCCGAGCCCTGCAGCTCGGCCGCCACCGCCTCGTCCGGCCCCACCGCGGCGTGGGCGCGATGCCAGGCCCGCCGGTCCGGATCAGCCTCAGCATCGGTGGCCTCGGCCAGTGCCCGGTGGGCCTCCCGCCGGTCACCGCCCGAGGCCGCCTGGTAGACCGCGGAGCGAACCAAGGGGTGGCCGAAGTGGACCCGGGCGCCGAGCTCCAGCAGCCCAGCAGCCTCGGCCGCCGACGCGGCGTCGGCCGGGATCCCCTGCAGCTCGGCCGCTCGCCACAACAAGGTCATCGAGCCGGTCGGATCGGCCGCGGCGGTCAGCAAGAACCGCTGCGTCTCGCCCGGCAGCGACTCGAACTGCCGGTGAAAGCTGCTTTCGATCCGGCTGGCCAGGGGCCGCGAGTCGGGAAGCCAGAACCCGCCGGCCAGCTGGGCCGGTCCCAGCCCGCGGGGCAGCTGCAGCAAGGCGAGCGGGTTGCCGCTGGTCTCGGCGAGGATCCGGTCCCGCACCTCGGCGTCCAGCCGCCCGCTGATCGCCGTGGCCAGCAGGGTGCCCGCGTCAGCGCTACCGAGCCCGGTGACGGTCAGTCCGGGCAGGCCGGCCAGCTCAGGGTCGCCACCGGGCTCGCGCACCGCGAAGATGAAGGCGATCGGCTCAGCCAGCAACCGCCGCGCCGCGAACGCCAGACACTGGACCGAGGCCCGGTCGAGCCACTGCGCGTCATCCACCACGCAGGCCAGCGGCTGGGCCTCCGCCGACACGGCCAGCAGGCTCAACACGGCCAGGCCGACCAGGAAACGATCCGGTGCCTGCCCTTCCCGCATCCCGAACGCGACCGCCAGCGCGTCCCGCTGCGGCCCCGGCAGCTGTTCCAGTCGGCCGAGCATCGGCACACACAACTGGTGCAGCCCGGCGAATGCGAGCTCCATCTCCGACTCCACACCCCACGCCCGGACCACACGCAGGTCCGATGCCGACGCCCGGTTGACCGCATAGTCCAGCAGGACCGTCTTGCCGATCCCGGGCTCGCCGCGCACGACCAGCACGGCGCTGTCGCCCGCCCGCGCCCGGTCGAACACCCGATCCACCGCCGCGCGCTCGACCCGCCGGTCCAGCAGCCCCCGCCCGCGATCACCGCTAGATACGCCCATAATCGATGCCCTGCCGCTCGTGGCAAGTCTCGCCGATATGGGCAGCGTAGGCCACCGAGGACCCGGCGGTCGTGACGGCCGACGTCGGCCGCGTGGGAACTTCATCGAACGGAACGGGAAGCGCACTCAGCCGCGATCCGTGCGTTCCAGTCCGAACGATGGGTGCCCCGGCGCCCACGCGTCACGTCGTGCGCGTCACGTCGGATTCGAACCTGCGACGAACGGAGTAGAAGGGGCCATACCGCGTCAGCACCTCCCAACTCAGCCGACATCTCGTCGCTTCGTCAGGAGCAGCGCCGGTGCGGCGATGGCGGCGACGTATGCCGCGACGAGCAGCCCACCCGTGGCGGCGGCGACGGTTCCGTCCACGACTGGGACACCTGCCTGGATGAGCGCTCTTGAAGCGGCCGCCGGAAGGTACTTCGCCAGCTCGGGCTCGCGCAGCGCACCAGGGAGCAGACCCTCGATCACGAACCACCACGCGACTGCCGCGATGATCGCGAGGGCCTCGCTGCGCACGAGCGCACCCAGCCCGGCTCCCGCCAAGGCGAACAGACCGGCTGCGATCGTGACCCCGAGCGCGGTGACCGCGGCGTCTGCGGTCAGCAGGTCGACGGGCAGGTCCTTGGCGAGCACCACGATCGCCGTCGCGACGTACGACGCGATGAGCGTGACACCGGCGAAGACGGTCCCGACGACCGCGGCAGCGGCGTACTTGCCGGCGAGGAAGTGACCACGACGCGGGGTGACGAGCAGCGATGCGGTGATGGTGTGATGCCGGTACTCACCGGCCGACGACAGCACGCCGAGCACGAAGACGATGCCCGCGACGAGGAGGCCGGGTACGGAGAGCACCCCGCGAAGGTCGTCGCGGCCGAGCGGTGCGGAACCGTGGCTGCCTGCCACGATGGCGATCGCCGTGGTGAGGCTTGCGGACAGGACGATCGCGATGGCCAGCATCACCCAGGTCAGGCGCAGCCCGAGATGCTTGATCAGCTCGGCCCGGAGCAGTGCGGTCATGATGGTTCCTCAGTGGTGAGCTCGAGGAAACGACGCTCGAGGCTGGTGGTCGCGTTGGTCAGTTCGGCCAGTGGTGCATGCTCGACGAGCCGGCCGCGGTTAATGATCAGGACGTCGTCGACGGTGTTGGTCAGCTCGGCCAGCAGGTGACTGGACACGAGCACCGTGCCGCCGCCGGCGGCGTAGGTGCGGATGAAGCCGCGCAGCCAGTGCACGCCTTGCGGGTCCAGCCCGTTGGTCGGCTCGTCGAGAACCAGTACGTCAGGCTCGCCGAGCAGCGCAGCCGCGAGCGCCAGCCGCTGCCGCATACCGAGCGAGTAGCCGCCGACGCGTCGCCCGGCGGCGCGTCCCAGCTCGACCGTGTCGAGTACGGCGTCCAGCCTGGCGGTGTCCAGGCCGGCGGCGGTCGCGTAGACCCGCAGGGCGTTCCGGCCGGTGCGTGCCGGGTGGAACACGCCTGTGTCGAGGACCGCGCCGACGCGACGGGTCGGTGTCGACAGGTCACGGTAGGCGACCCCGTCGATGGTGGCGGTGCCGGAGGTGGGACGGGCCAGTCCGAGCAGGATGCGAAGGGTGGTCGTCTTGCCAGCGCCGTTGGGTCCGAGGAAGCCGGTGACCCGGCCACTTCGGATGTCGGCGGTGAGATCGTCGACGGCGATCACGTCGCCGTATTTCTTGGTGAGGCCCCTGAGGGCAATTTCGGTCATGGCCATGAAGTTACGGATCGTCAGCTTGCGCGTCGTCGGCCTCGGATCCGAACCTGGCCGTACGCCGCCGGGTCCACGACTACACCCGCAGATGTACGCCTCAAGCGTCGCGCGGTACGACCAGACCACTCTCGTAGGCGAGCATCACCAGCTGAGCGCGATCCCGAGCGGCGAGCTTGGCGAAGATGCGGCTGACGTGGGTCTTCACCGTCGCCGGGCTGACGACCAGCCCGTCCGCGATCTCGCTGTTGGACAGACCCTGGGCGATCAGGCCGAGTACGTCGCGTTCGCGGTCGGTCAGCTGCGCCAGCTCTGCGGGGCGGGCCCGAGGCGTCTCGGGGCGGCGTACGAACTCGGCGATCAGCCGGCGGGTCACGCCGGGAGCCAGCAGCGCGTCGCCGGCCGCGATCAGGCGGATCGCGGCGAACAGGTCCTCCGGCAGGCTGTCCTTGAGGAGGAAGCCGCTCGCTCCGGCCCGCAGCGCGGCGTACACGTACTCGTCGAGGTCGAACGTCGTCAGAACCAACACACGCACGCCGCCGCACCGCTCGTCGGAGGTGATCCGCCTGGTGGCCTCGATGCCGTCCATCACCGGCATCCGGACGTCCATCAGCAGTACGTCGGGCCGGCAGCTGCGGGCGACCTCGATCGCCTCGGCGCCGGTCGTGGCCTCGCCCACGAGCTCGATGTCGTCGACCAGAGCGATCTGGGCGCGAAAGCCGTCGCGGACCAGTGGCTGGTCGTCGGCCAGCGCGGCGCGGATCGTCATGGCTCGTCCTCCGCCCGGATCGGCAGCCGAGCCTCCACACGGAACCCCCGCACTGGTCTGGGCCCGGCAGTGAACTGTCCGCTCAACGCGGTCACCCGTTCGCGCATCCCGACGATGCCGAGACCGGGGTGGCCGTCGGAGGACTTCCCGTTCCCGGCTCCGTCGTCGGTGATCTCCAAGACGAGCTGGTCGCCGTCGTACCGCACGAGGACCGCGGCCGCCGCCGGGTGCCCGGCGTGCTTGATGACGTTGGTGAGCGCTTCCTGCACCACCCGGTACGCGACCAAGTCAAGGCTCCGCGAGAGCGCCCGGCGGTCGCCTTCGACGGAGAGCTGCACGTCCGCGCCGGCGTGACGCATCGTGCCGACCAGATCGTCGAGGTTCGCCAGCCCGGGAGTCGGATCCAGCTCAGCCGCGGTGTCGCCGCCTTGTCGCAGCACGCCGAGCAGCTGCCGCATCTCCCGGCTGGCGTCCCGGCTGGTCGTCTCGATCGTCGCCAACGCACGCAGCGCCACGTCCGGATGTTGCGGCAGCGCCAGCCTGCCGGTGCTCGATTGAATGGCGATGGTGGTGAGGCTGTGCGCCACCAGGTCGTGGAGCTCTCGGGCGATGCGCAACCGCTCCTCAGCAGCAGCCTGGCGTGACAGCGCCTCGCGTTCCCGCTCGAGGAACTCCGCGCGGTCCCGCAGCGCCGCGCTTCGGGTACGGCGGTCCGCGACGACGAAACCGACGATCCCGACCACCAAGGTCACCACAACCATCGGCAGCGCGTCCGCCAAGCGCAGACCGTCTCGGCCGACCTGCGCGAGTTCGAGCGCCGCGACCACGACAGTCGCAGCCGCCGCGCCGACCTCGGCCGTACGGCGGGTCGCGTGCACGATCACTGCGTACAAGGCGACCCACAGCCCGAACGGTGCCGACGGCCCGAACACCACCTGGGCAACGACCCACGCGGCCGACACCACCACGAGCACCACCGCGGGACGCCGTCGACGCCAGAGCAACGGCACACTTTGAACGAGCACGAGACCAAGCCAGACCGCGCTCAGCAGGATCGACGTCTGCTGCTCCGGCTCGCCGGGACCGATCCGCGGGTTGAGCAGATGGAGCAAGGCCACCGCCGCGACCAGCAGCCAGTCGCCGAGCGGGTGGCTCCTCCCCGGCCGGCCCCGGCTACCGGCGCGAGTGACACCGGCGGTGTCCTGCATGACTTCATCGTGCACCCCCGCGACCTACGCGGGACCGGGCACCTGTGCCAGGCCGGCTCGGCCGGTCGGTGCCCGGTCGAGCCGGCGCACGGACAAGACGATGCCGGCTACTGCGGTCCAGAGCAGCGCGAGCATTGAGGCGTAGAACCCGAACTGCGTGAGCTCTGCGATGCCGAGGATCAGTGCCGACCAGGACAGCCAGGCCGGGAGTGCGCGGCTGAACACGCCTGCGGCGAACAGGCCGACCATGAAGAGGGTGGCGCCGCCTCCGCCGAATTGGGATCCTGCTTGCCACGCCTGGAGCGCCGCCGGCGCCACCGTTTGGTCTGCGCCGATGCTGCCGAGCAGGACGTAGGCGCCCGCTCCACCCAGTTCGGCCGTGACCGCGACCGAGGTACCGACGAGCATGAGTCCGGCCACCATGGGTGGTCCGGCGGTATCGCGGACGCGGGCCCAGACGGCCAGACCGAAAAGGCCGAGGCACAGCGCCGCCAGGATCATCAGCTGCCCGCCGAGGCGGACCGAGTCGGCGTGGATCGCGTAGTAGCGGCTCAGCTCTGCCGGGGGCGTGCTGGCGTCGGGGAACTCCCCGATGGTGAGGTCACCGGCGAGGGTGAGTGCGCAATAGGCCACCCCGGCCAGCGGGACGAGCCTGGCGGGGGTGATGGATCTGCGCTGTCGAACTGCGGTCTGATCAGTCATAGCACTACCTCCTTGGGAGTCGTGGACCGTCCGAAGGTAGGCGTGCCGCCGTCTGCGTGTCGTCGCCCGCGACGATGATGTTGGCATCGGCTGACCGGACGATGTGCTGGCCGGGTCACATCGGCCGGCTGGCTGATGGACAGGCGCTCGGCGTGGCACCTACCGTGACGACATGCGCGGGCGCCTTGCCCCGGACCGGGTCGACTTCCTGCTCGCCGCTGCCCTGCTGCTCGGCGTTGCACTCCAGACGGCGTTCCTGTCGATGCCGGCCGGCGATCGGCTGGCCACCTTGGTGGTCGGCGGCTTGGTGACCGCCTCGATAGCGGTGCGGCGCCGGTTTCCGGTGACCGTCGGGTTCGGGGTCCAGACCGCGCTCGTGCTGACGGGATTGTTCGTCGCGCTGCCTGTCGGGCCGGTCACGATCGCCTGGTTCTGCGCGCTGTACGCGCTCGTGGTGTGGACGTCACCTCGGTTCTTCGTCGCCGGTGTGGCCTTCTTCGCCGTCACCGACATGGCTCCCGCGCTGGTCATGCAGGACGGGGTCGGCACGGTGGGGGCTTTCACTATTGGCGCTGTGGTGGTGATGGTGCTGGTACGCCGGGTCGTCGGGGACCGGGACCGTCGCCTCGAGCTGGCCGAGCGAGAGCGTGAGCTGGCGAAGCGGGAGGCCGTCATCGCCGAGCGTGCGCGGATCGCGCGCGAGTTGCACGATGTGATCGCGCACCACGTGTCGATGATGGTCGTGCAGGCCGGGGCCGAGCGCCGGATGCTCGACGCTGGGAACGAGTCCACGCGCGAGGTATTCACCACGATCGAGCGCGTCGGTCGCGGTGCGCTCACTGAGATGCGGCGTCTGGTCGGCATGTTGCGCGGCGACGACGAGGACGCGCTGGCGCCACAGCCCGGAATCGGCGACCTCGCGTCCCTGGTCGCACAGATGCGGTCGGCGGGGCTCGACGTCGACCTGCAGATGGAGGGCGAGAGTCGCGACGTCCCGGTAGGCATCGACCTGTCGGCGTACCGCATCGTCCAAGAGGGCTTGACCAACGCGCTCAAGCACGCCGGTCACGCCCGCACCATGGTGCGGGTGCGTTACGGCCTCGACTCGCTGGAGCTCGAGATCGTCGACGACGGAGACCCCGGTCCGGTCGAGGTCGACCGCGGCGGTCATGGACTGGTCGGGATGCGCGAGCGGGTGGCCCTCTACGGCGGCACCCTGGACGCCGGGCGTCGTCCGGCCGGTGGGTTCGCGATCCGCGTCTTGCTGCCCATCCGGTGAGGTCGACCGATGATCCGGGTGGTGATCGCCGACGACCAGGGCCTGATCCGCGTGGGTCTGCGCAAGATCCTCGAGATCGAGCCGGACACCACGGTGGTCGGGGAGGCCGTCGACGGACAGCAGGCCGTTCAGATGGCGACCCGGCTGCGACCAGATGTGGTGCTGATGGACATCCGAATGCCGTCCCTGGACGGGATCGAGGCGACCCGCCGGCTCGTCCGGACGGATCCGGGTATCCGGGTCCTGATGCTGACCACGTTCGGCCTCGACAACTACGTCTTCGACTCGCTGCGCGCCGGCGCCAGTGGGTTCATGCTCAAGGACGCACCACCCGAAGACATCGCCGCCGCCGTCCGCATCGTCGCCAACGGCGACGCCCTACTCGCGCCATCGGTCACGCGATCGGTCATCCAGCAGTTCGCCCGCCAACCCGCGCCGACACCTCCGCAGCCCCCGGTTGCCGTCGCCGCCCTGACACCCCGCGAGCGGGAGATCCTCGACCTGCTGGTGGCAGGGCTGTCCAACCCACAGATCTGCGACCGGCTGTTCATCAGCGACGCCACGGCCAAGACGCACGTCGCCCGGATTCTGCAAAAGCTCGGCCTGCGCGACCGGGTCCAGGTGGTGATCTATGCCTACGAGACCGGGCTCGTCCGACCTGGAGCCCAGGGCGAGGACAGGCACCAGTCGACCTGACGGGGAGGAGGGACATCCGCATCGGCTGCAGACAGCGTGCGCTGCGGCCATCCCGACATAGCCGCAGATAGGAAGCGCGCGCTGTGGCCAGACGGGTCGGATGGAGGTGGCGTAAAGCGTGCCGGATCGCGTGCGTGGTCTTACGTCTACGGTGGTCGCGGACTAGGTTCGTTGGTATGTCGACCATGCTCGAACGGCTCAGGGATGCGACGAACTCCCATGATGCCCGGGCAGTGGCGTCTCTGTTCGCCGAGGACTACCAAAGCGTGCAACCGCTTCACCCGAGCCGTGCTTTTGGTGGGCGTGCGCAGGTCCTGGAGAATTGGTCGTCGGTGTTTGAGGGTGTGCCGGACTTTGTCTCGGAGTTGATTGCCTGTTCGGTGGAGGGAGGGACCGAGTGGGGGGAGTGGGATTGGCGCGGTCATCACGCGGACGGCTCACTGTTCGCTATGCGCGGTGTCACGATCCTGATCGTGCGTGACGGCTTGGTCGCCGCGGCGCGTTTGTACCTGGAGCCCGTCGAGGTCGGCGGCGGGGACATCGACGTTGCTGTCCAGGAACTGTACAAGCCCCCACCCGTCCCGTCCTCCTGATCCATGCCTGACCTCCTTCGGATTTGTATGGTCCCCCCGGGTACGCCCTCCGCGTTACCGCCCAACCGCGGATCACCGGCGATCGTGCTCGCCGCGTTTCGCGAAACCCCTTACCCAGTACGTCGTTCCGGCCTCGACGCCGACCGATATCCACCGTGGATGGCGCGGCACCCGGCTAATCTGTCGGCCGGCGGGAAAGGCCGCGGCCTCCAAAAGGCCCCCAAAGCAACAAGCCCCGAACCCACTGAGGGGTCGGAGCTATGCCGATGTCCTGAGACATCACAGGGTGCCCCCGGCAGGATTCGAACCTGCGACGCACGGTTTAGGAAACCGACGCTCTATCCCCTGAGCTACGGGGGCGCACGCGGGGACAGCTTAGCGGAGGGTGGGGTGTCAGCCGGTGAGGGCGTAGACGCCTAGGTGGCCGGCGATGGAGGCGTAGCGCTCGGCGTAGAGGGTGGTGCAGCGGGAGGAGGCGCAGCCGGCGCCGGCGAAGGTGATGCCGCGGATGGTGGCGGTGGAGGAGCCGGGGCGGGTGTAGACGGGACCGCCGGAGTCGCCGCCGATGATCGCGATCTGGCCGCCGCGGGTGGCGCGGATGACGTACGTCGTGCAGCCCTCGGTGTCGCAGTACTTCGCCGACGTCGAATGGACCGTGATGCCGCACAGCGACGTACTGAAGCTGCCGGACTGGCAGACGACCGTGCCGACGCCGGGGTCTGCGCCGCCGGTGACAGTGCGGGTGTTGGGCGTGTCGCCCGGGCCGTCGGTCCAGATCTTGGGGCCGTAGCTGCTGCCGGTCACCAGGGACTGGTCGTAGTCGGGGTAGTTCGTCCGGATCGTGGTGGTGCCGTAGTAGTTGGTGCCGGACTTCCACACCGTCCCCTGGCCGCCGCAGTGGCCGGCGGTGACGGAGCCGCGCTGGCCGTTGGAACGCCGTACGACGGAGAAGCCGGCCGTGCAGTTCTTCAGGGCCGACGTGATCCGGGCGCCACCCCAGTGGCCGCCGTTCGGTGTGTCGCTCAGCCGGGACGTCCGTGCGAGCGAATTGGCGAGGAGTTGTACGCCGGACAGTCCGCGCAAGCCGTCGAGTGACGCGGGGGAGGTGCTCGCTTGGTCGTACTCGACCACGATGTCCTCGCTGACCGGGTCCAGATCGGCGGCGAACGTCGTACGGGCGGCGTCGGTCGACCAGGAGCGGGCGCCGACCGAGTTCCAGGCGTCGGCGATCGACTGGGCCGAACGGCAGCTGCGCTCGATGCCGACCAGCTGCTTGCCGGCTGCGGGGACGTTGCGGGCCATCGCGGTCTGGTACTTCTTCGCGTCCAGCTTGGCGCCGTCGACCACGACCTTGTAGCCGGTCGAAGCGGAGCCGACCACGCCGATGACGCCCTGGCTCAACCCGTAGGGCAGTCCGGACTTCGGTCGGCCAGTGGGGTCCAGGGGCTCGAGCGAGCGGACGGCGGCGGTGATCCCGTCGCCGAGTGTCTCGCCGAGCGGCCGCGGGTCCTTTGCGGACGTGGGCTGCGTCAGCCGCTTGGACTGGACCGAGCTCGCACTCGGTTGGGCATGCGAGCACGCTGCCGCGTCAGCCGAAGAACCAACCGCGTCGGCCGAAGGGCCAACCGCACCGGCCGACGAGAGGCCGACTGCGAAGAGTGAGACTGAGCCAAGTGTGAGCAGCGGGACGGTGGCTGAGAGTCGCACGTAGCTCCCCAAATCGGTGGACGGCCTCATACATCGTCCGGTCGGGGACTCCGCTCAGTCAATAGCTGATCACCGTCCGCGAACAAATTCGACTACCCTGCGCGAGCGTATCTCGCAAGTTCACGCCCGTCGGCGCCGAAGAACTGCAGGGTGTCGGCGTCGGCCGCGATCCGCTTGGCGGCGTGCAGTACGCCGGTGTGCGGCACGTTGTCGCAGCCGACCATCCGCTGCGGGCCGACCGTCGCGGTGAACTCGCCACGCTGACCGATGGAGTACGTCCCCTGCAGCGCGTTGCAGCCGTCCGAGCCACCCCACGTGCCGTCGGGACGGAGCACCAGCACCGGATCGTCCGGCCGGGTCGCCTTGAGCGACTTGAGCTCGGCCATCTGGACCGGCCGCCACGTCCCGGACACACTCTGCGCCGTGGGCGGCTCCGGCGCCGCCGTGGTGGCCGCCTGCGTTTGTCCACCCGCTACGGGCGGCTGGACGGGTTTGTTGTTCGAACCGGCCAGGCCGAAGCTCACGACGGCAACGGCAGCCACGGCGACAGTAGCCGCTCCAGAGATGATCCAGGTACGGCGCTGGGCCCGCCGCGCACCCGTGGTCGCCCGCTCGGTCAGGTCGGTGGCCGGCGGCACTGAGGCCGCGGCGCGATCGAAGGTTCCCCGCAGGTCGTCCTCGAGATCGGTGTTGCTCACGACAACCTCTCATCAATGCGCTGGGACTGCCTGGCTGTCCGAAGATTCGCGAGTGCTCTGCTCGCGGTCGCACGGACGGAGGACGGTTTGATGCCGAGCACGTCGGCGATCGTGCGGTCGTCCAGATCCTGGTAGTAGCGCAGGACCAGCACGACCCTCTCCCGGGCCGACAACGCGGCGAGCGCTCGCCAGAGGTCGTCGGAGTTCACGATGCTGGTGGCGTGGTCGGGCACTGTCCGTTGCGCATCGAGCTCGGCCGTCGGAGCCTCGCTGAACGAGCGCCGCCGCGTCATCGACAGGTAGGCGTTGATCAGGATCCGCCGGACGTAGTGATGCGGATCGTCCGCCTTCCGCACCTTCCGCCAGGACCGGAACGCCTGCATCAACGCGATCTGGGCCAGGTCCTCCGCTCGCTGGTAGTCCCCGGAGACGGTGAAACCGAGCCGCACCAGTTCCTGTCCACGGGCGGATACATACTCCTCGAACTCCACTCGCCACTCCCCGGCTGGGCGTACAACACCTCACACCTATTAGACGCATCGAGTCGCCCAGGTGCTGCAACCGTTCACACACAGTTGGATCTCACCCGGGCGGACTAGACCAGCAAGAACGCGCGGACCGCCTGCTGACCGCGCGGATCCCGCTGCACACTGTGCCCGCTTCCCGGTACGACGACCAGCTTGGCGGACCGTGCATGTGCCTGCTCCCACTGAGACCATTCGAGCGGACAGAAGAGGTCGTTGCCCCCGTGCAGGATCAGTGTGCGCGGCAACAACTCCTGACTGGCCGGGTACGTCGACACTCGCGCAGCCGGCCACCTCAGACAGCCCTGGATCATCAGCTGATCGCGTGCGGTCCGCACGTCGTACGGATACAGCCGCTTCGGGTCCAGTCGTCGTACGGCGGTGTCCAGCGCCGCAGTGCGGTTGGCTGTGCCGGACCAAGGGAAGCGAAGATCCGAGCAGAGGGTGGCCATGTGCAGTCCGGCCGACAGGGTGTCGTAGCTGAGGCCCATGCTCGTCGTCTGCTGGAAGAGCTCCTTCAGACCTGTGTCGTCGCCATTGCGAGCGGCGTGGAGGATCGCCGAGATCCCCTTCAGCGATGGGTTGACCGAGTTGAGGCTGGCGACCGACAGGCTCTCCATCAGATCCGTGCCACTGACGCCGTGCTGCACCAACCAGGCCAGGTCGGCGACGGGATCCGTCGTACACGCAGGGTCTTGGCGACAGGCGGCCGTGATCACTCTGCCGGTCGCGGCCATCAGGTCGACGCCCATCGGATTGAAGCCCTTGTGTGGCACGACCGAGTCCAGCACTAGCGCCTGCACCCGATCCGGATACTTCAGCCCGTACTGCGCTGCCGTGAAGCTCCCGTACGACGTCCCGTCCACCGTCAGCCGATCGACCTTGAGGTCCTGACGCAGTTGCTCGATGTCCTCGACCGTGTCCGGCGTGCCGTAGTACCCGACCCCAGCGCCGATCCTTTGCGCGCAGTCGTTCACTGCCTCGGTCGGTGGCGTCAGAAAGTCCGAACCACCCACAGTCTCTTGTAAAGAAGGGCAATTGATCCCCTTCGGCCCGGTGCCACGCTGGTCGAACATCACCACCCTGTACTCGCGTAACACGTCCGGATGCAGGTTGTTGCGCAGGCGAGGCAGTAGCGAGACACCAGGCTGACCAGGGCCACCCGCGAGCAGCAACAGCACACCACGCGGTGCGTCCACGTTGTCGGTTGCGATCACCCCGAGGTCCAGCGACGGGCCGCTCGGCTGCTGACGGTCGAGCGGCACGCGCAACGTCGTACAGGTGAAGCCCTGTGTGCAGGCGTCATGATCGGGAGGAGAGCAAGCGGAGCAGATGAGGAGCAGCACGAACAGCAGTGGTACCCGCCGCATGCACCCTCCCCAGATGACCCGTGCTGCTCAGCGCAGCAGCCGGTGTCGTCGGGTGTCAAGCGGTCGGCAGCCCCTTGGCGAACCCGCCACCGCGATGGACGGATACCGCAAGCACGATGCTCCAAGCCGCGAACAGCCCCAGGCCGCAGGTCTTCACCACCGCCGGGGCCTCGTCCGGAATCGTCATGTCCAGCACGGAGGTGACCACCATCAGGATGGGAACGGCCCGCGTGATCGAGCGGGTCCGGAACTCGGCCCAGCTCAGGGCGATGGAGCCGACGAGTAGACCGCCCATGAACATCACCAGGAACACAGGACCTGGAGGGATCGACAGCAGGCCGTCCATCGCGTGGTCGAGGTCTGCCTGGCTGATGCCGTCGTTCGTCGCGGCGAGCTGGAATGCTTCGATGCCGTGCAGCGCGGCCAGACCGAACAGCTGGACGGTGAGCGCGACGAACGCGATGCCGGCCATCCGTCGGGAGGACCGCCACGACACCGCGGCGGCAATCGCGACAGTGGCGAACAGGAACGGCGTACTGACCAGGCCGGCGAGGATGGACCACCCCCGGCCCGTGGCATCTGTCGCCCCATGCGGGATCGCTGCTTCGGCGACGGTGAGCAGAGGTCCGACGGGCAACAGGACCACAGCCCAGGTCCGAAGTCGGCGTGACGGCTGTACCGAACTGTCCGGAGTGGCGTCGATGATGGTCATGGCAGGGTCCTTTCGGGTTAGCGGAGCGTTGGTTTCCCTGACCGTGCGCGCGCCGCTGTCCCGGACACATCGGGCCGGTGCCCCGACTTGTCCCGGCTGCGGCGCTCCGGTTGTCCCGGGCCGAGGACAGGACTCCGGTCCCGTGCATAGCGGCACAGTTGCGCGCAGACTGTGGCTGGGACCCCGGCGCGTACCAGGGTCGCCACCGGAGGGCGCCATGAGATCAGCGAGGCTCGGACCGGCGCCGCTCCTCGTCCTCGCAGCCATCGCCGGGCTGTCCGCGACCACAGTCGCGCTGACCGTTGCCAACGGAACCAGTCTTTCCGCGTTCGTCGACAGCAACGGGGCCAGCGGCTGGATCTCCGCGCTGGCGTTCGGCGTGGTCGCTGTGCTGGTGTTGTCGAGACAGCCTGAGAATCGCCTCGGACCGTTGCTGGCGGCTGGGTCCCTGTTGGTCGCGATCTCGGGTGCAGCGGATCCCTATGCCTACTACGGGCTGCACACCCGACCCGGTTCGTTGCCGTTGATCAGCCTGGCGGCTCTCTGCGCCAGTGTGCTCTGGATGACCGGGCTCTTGGTGATTCTCGGGTCGCTGACCTTGCTGTTCCCGAACGGCCGCCTCTCGTCGCCCGGTTGGCGCTGGCCGGCGTGGGCGACAGGTGCCGCCATCGTCATCGCAACGCTTGCCGCCGGTACGACGCAGGTGATCGTCGACGACTCGATGCGTGGGTCCGCTGTCGACAATCCGGTCGATCTGCCGTTTCCGGATGGTCCACAGATGGCCGTAGCAGTGGCTTGCATCGCGGTGGTCTTCGCAGTGGCGTTGTCGGCAACTGTCCGGATCGCGATCCGGATGCGCCGGGTCACCGGGCCTGAGCGGCAGCAGTACGCCTGGTTCGTCGCCAGCGTCCTGCTGCTGGCGATCCCCATGCTGCTGCCGATCGACCTGCCGGAGACCGTCGGGCTCGGGGTCACCGTGCTCGCGATCGCCGCACTTGGCGTCGGCATCGTCCGGTATGGAGCATTCGACATCGAGATCGCGCTGTCCCGCACCCTCGCCTATCTGGTCCTGACTGTCGCCGCACTAGCGGTCTACAGCGTCGCGGCGGTCGCGGCAGGCGCCCAACTCGACGCAGGTCTGTTCCCGGCAGCTGCGGCGGGCGCTGCGGTGTTGCTACTGGCCGCCATCCGGCAGCGCGTCCAACGAGCGGTGGATCGGCTGCTGTACGGCGACCGCCGCGACCCACTGTCCGCACTGACCACTCTCGGGGACCGATTGGGTGCAGCTCTGGACTCAGACGCCGTCCTGCCTGCGGTTGCAGAGACGGTCCGTCAGACGTTGCGATTGCCGTACGCCGCGGTGCGGTTGGCGAACGATGCAGAACCTGCGTGTACGTCGGGCGAACCGCCGGCGCGGACCGTGGAGTTCGGCCTCAAGCACGCCGGCCAGCAGGTCGGCACTCTGGTTGTCGGTGTCCGCCGCGGCGAGGTGGGGTTGAGCGCGGCGGACACCCGGCTCTTGGAGACCTTCGCCGCGCAGATCGGAGTTGCGGCCCACGATGTCAGGGTCACCAGGGAACTGCGGCAGTCGCGCGAGGCCCTGGTCACGTCCCGCGAAGAAGAACGGCGGCGGATCCGGCAGGACCTGCACGACGGTCTGGGGCCGACGCTGGCCGGCATCTCCCTCGGCCTGGAGTCGGCCGCGCAGCGGACTCGACGGGCCGATCCCGAGATCAGTGCGCTGCTCGAGTCGCTCGGCGCAGAGACCAACGCGGCGGTGACAGAGATCCGGCGGATCGTCGCGGATCTGCACCCGACGATGCTCGACGTGATCGGCCTGGTACCGGCTCTGGTTCATCACGCCGGGCTGATCAGCTCCAGGACCCGAGGCGACCTCGTCGTCCGCGTCGTCGCGGAACCGTTGCCGGAGCTGCCTACCGCGGTCGAGGCAGCGGCCTACCGGATCACGCTCGAGGCGCTGACGAACGTCGTACGGCACAGCCATGCTGCGGCTTGCGACGTCCGCCTGACGATGAACAGCGGTCTGCACGTGACGATCCGCGACGACGGGACCGGTGCTGTTCCGGTCGGTCCGGTACGTGGAGCGGGCCTGGCTTCGATGCGGGCCCGCGCAGAAGAACTCGGGGGCGCCTGCACCGTGCGGTTCCGCCAGGATCATGGGACCGAGGTCGTTGCCATGCTGCCCGTGACAGCACGATGACCGGCGGCGCGATCCGGGTTGTCCTCGCGGATGATCATCCGGTCTACCGCCAGGGGCTGGCGGCCGTCGTCACCGACGCCGAGGACGTCGACCTGGTGGGCGTCGCGGCAGACGGTGGCGAGGCCGTTGCTCTTGCGGTGGAGCACACGCCGGACGTGGCGCTGCTCGATGTCCACATGCCAGGCGTCAGCGGAATCGATGCCACTCGGCGACTCGCGGTCGAAGCGCCACAGGTCGCCGTACTGGTGTTGACGATGCTGGAGGACGACGAGTCCGTGCTCGCGGCGATGGCGGCCGGAGCCCGCGGGTATCTCGTCAAAGGCGCCACCGGCGACCGGATCCTCGCTGCCATCCGAGCCGTTGCCGCAGGGGAGGCGGTCTTCGGGCCCACTGTCGCGGACCACATTCTCGACCTGGTGGGAACCGACCGGCGATCCGGTCGCCGTGGTCAAACCTTCTCGGCGCTCACCGAGCGGGAAGAGGAGGTTCTCACGTTGATCGCGGCCGGGCGCTCGAACCGTGAGATCGCACAGGTGCTCGTCGTGGCCGACAAGACGGTCCGGAACCACGTCTCGAGCATCTTCACCAAGCTGCAGGTCGCCGACCGCGCGCAGGCGATCGTGAAGGCCCGCGAAGCCGGTCTGGGGAGGACGTAGCGGAGGTGCACAGCGAATGCCTGTGCAGAGGAGGAATCGAGCCCGCCGATCGAGGCTCGCCGTCCGGGCCGCGGTCGCACCGTTCCACACGCCGTGCCGGCCGAAGACGCCAGTGACGCGCAGTTGCGCCTGACGACAGGTCCAGCCGCTGCCTGCCTTGCGGGTCGACCTTGGAAGGGACCCGCAAGGCAGGCGCGGGTTGACCCCGGTCCGGACGGCTTCGGGGGGCGCGTCCGGCGCAGGGTCAGCGCAGGCCGAGCGACTTGATCAGCTCGGGGGTTACCTGGCGTGGGGCCGGCAGCGTGCCCGGCTTGCCCTGGCCTTCCAGGGAGGTCGCCACCAGCCGGCGGCAGCCGAAGGCCTCCGCTGTGTACGACAGTACGCCACGATCGTTGTCGGTGAATCGCAGCACGTACGTCGGGCCGAGCTCCTTGGTGCAGATGGCCGGCTTCTTGGCAACGGGCTTCGATGCGTTCACCAGAGCGAGCAGGTCGGTCGCCTGCTTGCCGTTGCGTTTGGTCGTCCCGGTCGCGTAGTCCTGCCCGGACGCCTGCTCGTCGAACTGGCAGATGGTCACGCTGACCGGCTGGAACAGCGAGGTCGCGGCGCCCTTGCCCCAGACCACCTTGTCGGTAGCGGCGCGGACCGCCGCGATGGTGTCGGGACAATCCATGCTCGGGGTACCGCTGGGGGTGGGCGACGGGGTAGGTGTGCCGGGGGTGGTCGGCGTAGCAGTGGGCTGGGCGGCGGGCGGGGACGTGGCGTTCTCGTTACCGCAGGCGGCGGTAGCTCCGAGCACAGCCACGACGAGCGTCGCACCGATCAGGCCCCGTGTCCGTAATGCACTCACGACTCGGTCCTTCCGGGTTGGCAAGGTCACCCATGATGGTCGACCGGAGTCACGTCCCGCGTGCCAGAACATCACGGCGGCGCGTCTATCCGGTCACGCCTGCGGATCGTAGGGCAACCGAGGCCGACCTGTAACGTCCACGCGCTGTTCGCCCGTCCTTGTCAACCCGCTAATCCGAACAGTTCGGTCGTCCGGATCGGCCGGCTGGTCCGCGCTGGTCGGTGGTCCGGATCGGCCGGGTGGTCCGCGTGCTGTGCGGTGGTCGGGATCGGCCGACTGGTCCGCGCTGTTCGGTGGTCGGGATCGGTCGGGTGGTGCGCGTGCTGTGCGGTGGTCGGGGTCGGCCGGGTGGTGCGCGTGCGTTGCGGTTGTTCGGGGCGACCCGCTGGTCTGCGGGCTCTCGACCGGGTCGCGGATTACGATGCTGTGCCGTGGGTCGCAACGACAAAGAGGCTGCCGCGGAGCGGGAGCGCGCCGAGTGGCAGCTGGGGATCGACTGGGCCCGCTGGCTGATGGCGGGCAACTCCCCGCAGGTGCTGACCATGTACGGCCTCGTCCTCGAGGCGGGCGAGGTCGCGTACGTGAACACGCCCCTGCAGTACGCGCGCCTGTACGGCGGCAGCGGCCGCTACACGCACAGCGGCGGCCTGTTCATCGGCAAGCCGGGACTCGTGCTGGGCCTGATGGCTGCGAACGCCGCCGTGAACGCGAGCCGGAAGGCGGCGGCCAAGCGGGACATGCAACTGATGTGGCGCGACCTGCAGGAAGTCCCGACGATCGCGACCAACTACCGGTTGCTGTGCCACCTGCCCCGGAGCGGCTGGATGAGCTTCTACTACAGCGCCGTGCAGGAGTTCTATCCCGATCCGGCCAACTGGATGATCACTTTCGGCTTCCAGAACGCGGAGCCGCTGCGGCTGGCCGGACTGGCGACGCCGACACTGTCCGTACTGACCTCCTGGTGTGTGCTCGGAAGTGATCGCTGGCAAGGCGAACCGGGGATCGCGCCGCTGATCGAGGCCGCCACCGGCCGGCAGCTGCCGGCCGGGCGTGGTACAGGGTGAAATCGGTCCCGGCGAGCCCCGGCGACTCGGTAATCTGGAACCATGACGAGCCCGTACGAAGACGACGAGCCGCTGCTCCCCGAGCAGACCCGGGACGACGACCCGCGGACCTGGGGCGACAACGACTCCGGCGACGACGACGAACGCATCCTGAACGAGGTTCCGCCCCACCACGGATGAGTAAGTCCGTGCTGCTCGTCCACGGCGGCCTCTGGGACGCCATGGACGCGGAAGCCTTCTGGGGTACGACGGGCGTCACCGGGGGACTCACATCCGCCGGGCTGACGGTGCTCGCCCCCGACCGCCCGCGGCGGCCGAGCGCCTGGGGCGTTGAGCTTGCAGCGCTGGGTGAACTCCTGGCGAACCGGCATGAACCGCTCACGATCGTTGGGGCATCCAACGGGTGCACCGTAGCCGCTCTGCTGGCGTTGAACTTTCCGCACCTGGTCGATCACCTCCTGCTCGCCTGGCCGGCCACCGCCGGCGATCCCGCCCTCGACGCGCGGACCCGGACCGGCCTGATCGAGCGAGGCTGCCCGCCCGACGCCGCAGACGCCTTACTCGCCGGCGAGACCCTCCGCGGCGTCACCGACGAGGACCTCGCCCGACTGGCCGCCGATCCGGTCGGCGCCGAGGCGGCGCGTGGGCGTATTTCGGTGGCGGTGGTGCCTTCGGTGCCGGAGAATCCGGCTCACCAGCGGAAGACGGTCGACGCGCTGTTGCGCTCGATCCGGGGGAGTCGTGAGCTGGCCGGGTGTCCGGAACCGCCGACGCGCTTCCCGCCGTACCTGGATCAGCTGGTGCGAACGATCGTCGAGTTCGTGAACTAGGGGGAGAGGGCCGTGGAGCTTCGGGGGTTTTCCGACGAGTACGCCGTTCTGGTCGCGGGGTGGGCCGAGGACGCGAAGGAAGTGGCGTTGCTGTCCGGGCAGGTCGAGTACCCGTTCCCGGAGGAACTGAAGGCGAGCTGGCGGAAGGTCGACCCGGACATCCACTCCTATCTGCTGTTCGACGGTGACCAGCCGGTCGGGTACGGCGAGGTGTGGCTGGACGACGAGGAGGACGAGGTCGAGCTGGCGCGGATCATCGTGGATCCCAAGGTCCGCGGTCGCGGGATCGGCCTGGAGTTGGTGCGCGCCTTGCTCCCGCCGGCGGTGGCTGCCGGGTACTCGGAGGTCTTCCTCCGGGTCCGGCCGGAGAACGCCGTCGCGATCCGCACGTACCACCGCACCGGCTTCGTCGACGTCCCGGCCGCGTTGATGGACGAATGGAACCAGGGCCAGCCGATCGCCTACCGCTGGATGCGCTACGCCGGCGAGCCCACCTGGCTCGCGGAGCAGCTACCCCACGGGAGCAGGTAGGCGCCGGCGAGCTCAGGGGCTGAGGTTGTGCGCCTAGCCACTCCGAGTCAGCTCTGACGTGTGCGGAGGGAGTCCCGGATCTCGGTCAGGAGCTGCTGGTCGGTGGTCAGTGTCTCCGGCTCGGGCTCCTCGCCGCGGGCGCGGCGTTCGGCGAGCTTGTTCAGCGGCAGCACGATGAGGAAGTAGATGGCCGCGGCGACGAACAGGAAGTTCAACGCTGCCTGCAGGATCCAGCCGAGGTGGAACTCCGCGCCGTTGATTTTGAAGAACCAGACGCGGCTGATGTCGGCCTTGCCGAAGATGGCGGCGATCAGCGGGTTGATCAGGCCGTCGACGATCGCGCTGACGATTTTGCCGAACGCGGCGCCGATGACGAAGGCGACCGCGAGGTCGACGACGTTCCCGCGCATGATGAATTCCTTGAAGCCCTTGAGCATGTGGGTGCCTCCACGAAGCGGTGGTTGTACCCGAGACAAGGTAGGACCGCAGACCTGCGAGGGCGAGGGACCGCGCCGGACAGCGACGCATCGTGCCGCTGGGTAATCAGCTCGTGTCCGGTGTGAGGGCCACGGTGATTCTGGAGTTCGTGGTGGCCTGGGCCAGCCGCGTGGCGATCTCGGCAGTCGTCGCGACCACGATCAGTGCGCCGGAGCTCGTCGTACGCGGGGTTGGCAGGGCGATGACGCGAACCGCTCGGGCGAGAAGGCTTGCGGCGTCGGCCGCCGTGCTGGTCGCGGCGTACAGGTTGACGTGGTCGCCGACGCGGAGGAGTGCGCTGATGTCGGCGTCGTCGATGCGGAACGGATAAGCGAGCGATCCGGCCGGCACTGCGGGAGGAGCCAGGAAGCGGGCATCGGTGAGTGGCTCGCCGGATCGGACCGGGCCGCTCAGCACGCGGGCGGTCAGATCGGCGCCGGGTCTGAGGACGCCGTCGGGCACCGAGCCCGGAGGGAGGTCGACGGTCCGGAGATCGGCGGCCGCGGGCACAGCCCCGCCCGCCAGGTCGCGCGCAGCGGCCAGCACGGCGACGGTCGGTGGAGGTGGCGGGGACAGGGCGACGAGACCGAAGTACACAGCGGCCGCGGCGGCGGCACCGGCCAGCAGCCGACGATGCCACCGGGCGGTCCGGAGCAGATCACGAAGGAAGGAAGGGGTTCTCATGCCAGAGAAAGTACGAGTTTCGCCGGCACCCGCCCCTCAGTTATCCACAGGCGGCGGAGGAGAAGGTCAGGCCGCGCTCGTACTGGTGCCCGAAGACGAGGACCCGCTGGAGGACGAGCCGCTCGACGAACCGTTCGACGACGAACCGTTCGACGAAGACTTCGAGGACGACGAGGAGGAGTCCGACGATGACGACGAGCCCGACGACGAGGACGACTCGGCCTTCGCCGGGACCGAGCTCTTGGCGGACGACCGGCTGTCGGTGCGGTAGAAGCCGGAACCCTTGAACACGACGCCCACGGCGTTGAAGACCTTGCGCAGCGTGCCCTGGCAGTTCGGGCACACGGTCAGCGCATCGTCTGTGAAGCTCTGGCGCACCTCGAGGGCCTCGCCACAGTCGGTGCACTGGTACTGGTACGTCGGCACGATTGGTCCCTTCAGGCCGCTGGCACTCCTACTACTCGACTGCTAATAATGCGCCAGCGGCCCGAAGTATTCCAACTCAAGCCCGCGGAACGGACTGTTCAGCCCTGACGCCGGACCGTGAAGTTCCAGCAGCCGGCGATCACGTTCCGCACCTGGACCGAGTCCACGGTCGCGTCCTCGAACAGTCGTTTGAGCTCCGTCTCGCCCGTCCCAGGCTCCGCGACGACTCCGTCCAGCATCTGGCCCGAGACGTCGTACGGGCGCAGCACCGCCTGCCGGTCCCGGAAGTCCAGCGGGAAGACATCCGCCGCCGGCACCGGACAGTCGGTCGTGTGCACGAACACCGGCCCGACCTCGGCGTACGGACCGCCGGCCGTCATCGGCCGGTGCGACACCAGGGCGATCTGGTCGCCGGCCCGCGCGAGCGTGAGGCGGCAGCGCAGCGGCTCGCCGCCGCCCGCGGTCCGGGAAACGACGGCGTTCCCGAAGTCGTCATGACCGTTGCAACGGATCCGGTCCAGCTCGGAAACCGGGACGGGGACGTACACCAACTCTGGGTTCATGTCCACAGAACGCAGAGCAACGCAAAGTTGTGAGGGACCCCATTTGGGGCGCGCCGGGGGATTCTCTACGGTTGGGTCCGTGCGTCGCCTGCTTCGAGTCGTCATCATCAGCGGAATCGCCCTCACCACCGTCCTCCTGGTGATCGCGGGAACCGTCGTTTTCGTCGTCCGCCACTCGTTCCCGTCGTACGACGGAACGATCGAGCTGTCCGGCCTGGACGGTGACGTCAACGTGGTCCGGGACGCGAACGGCATTCCGCAGATCTACGCCGACACCCCGGCCGACCTGTTCGCCGCGCAGGGCTACGTGCACGCACAGGACCGGTTCTTCGAGATGGACTTCCGCCGGCACGTCACCGCCGGCCGGCTGAGCGAACTGTTCGGCAAAGACGCACTCGAGACGGACAAGTTCGTCCGCACGCTCGGCTGGCGCCGGGTCGCCGAGAAGGAGCTGGGCCTGCTCAGCCCGACCACCCGGCAGTACCTCGACGACTACGCCCGCGGAGTGAACGCGTACCTGTCCACTCACAGCGGATCGGGCCTCAGCCTGGAGTACGCCGTCCTGTCACTCAAGGGCACCGACTACCACCCGGAGCCGTGGACCGCGGCGGACTCGCTGTCCTGGCTGAAGGCGATGGCGTGGGACCTCGGCGGCAACCTGGACGAGGAGATCACCCGGACCAAGCTGGTGGCGACGTTCCCGGCCCGCAACATCGAGAGCCTCTACCCGCAGTACCCGTACGACCGGAACCAGCCGATCATGACCAGCGGCGCGGTCGGCAAGGACGGCAAGTTCACCACCTCCCCGGTCACCGCAGACCGCGGGATGCTGTCGAAGGACTTCCTGAAGTCCCTCGACACCGTCCAGAAGGTCGCCAAGGGCCTACCTGAGCTGCTCGGCCAGGGAGACGGGATCGGATCGAACTCGTGGGTCGTCTCGGGCGATCACACCACCACCGGCAAGCCGCTGCTGGCCAACGACCCGCATCTGGGCGCGACCATGCCAGGCATCTGGACCCAGGTCGGTCTGCACTGCAACAGCCTCGGCAAGAGCTGCCCGTTCGACGTCTCCGGCTTCAGCTTCTCCGGTCTGCCCGGCGTGGTGATCGGCCACAACAACGCGATCTCCTGGGGCTTCACCAACCTCGACCCGGACGTCCAGGACCTGTATCTGGAGCGGATCGACGGCAACAAGGTCCTCTACAACAACAAGTGGCGCGCGATGGCGACGCGCGAGGAGACGTTCAAGGTGGCCGGCCAGGACGAGCCGGTGAAGATCACCGTCCGCGAGACCCGGCACGGTCCGCTCATCTCCGACGTCGGTGACGACGAGCGCCAGGTCGGTGAGGCGGCCGCCAAACAGGCGAAGTACCCGCAGGCGTACGGCGTCGCACTGCAGTGGACCGCGTTGAACCCGGGCCGCACCGCCGACGCGCTCTTCGCGATCGACCAGGCCCAGAACTGGACCGAGTTCCGCGCTGCCGCACGGCAGTTCCAGGTCCCCTCGCAGAACCTCGTGTACGCCGACACCGACGGGCACATCGGCTATCAGGCGCCCGGACTGATCCCGATCCGCAAGACCGGCCGGGGCGACTGGCCGGTGCCTGGCTGGGACCCGAAGTACTACTGGACCGGGTACATCCCGTTCGACGCGTTACCCAATGAGTTCGATCCACCGGACGGGATCATCGTCACCGCGAACCAGGCCGTCGTACCGCATGGGTACACCTACTACCTCACCAACGACTGGGACTACGGCTACCGGTCGCAGCAGATCCTGGACCGGATCAAGTCCGCCGGGAAGCTGGACGCGAACGCAATGGCGTCGATCCAGCTCGACACCAAGAACCGGGCTGCCGAGATGCTGGTGCCGTACCTGCTCCAGATCAGCATCGACGACGCGTTCGACAAGCAAGGCCAGGACACCCTGCGGAACTGGGACTTCACCCAGCCCGCCGACTCCGCGGCGGCGGCGTACTTCAACGTCGTCTGGCGCAACCTGCTCTCTCTCACCTTCCATGACCAGCTCCCCGAGGGCACCTGGCCGGACGGCGGCTCGCGCTGGTTCGAGGTGATCCACACGTTGCTCGGCCAGCCGAACAGCACCTGGTGGGACAACATCGGTACGCCGCAGCACGAGAACCGGGACGACATCCTGCGCGAGGCCCTGGTCGACGCACGGACCGAGATCACGCAGAAGATGGCTCGTGAGCCCGCCAACTGGCAGTGGGGCAAGCTGCACAAGCTCACGCTGACCAACCAGACGCTGGGCAAGTCCGGGATCGGTCTGATCGACAGACTGTTCAACCGCGGTCCGTACGAGCTCGGCGGCGGTACGTCGATCGTCGACGCGACCGCCTGGGACGCGTCCGAGGGCTACACGGTCACCGCGACTCCGTCGCTGCGGATGGTGGTCGACCTGTCCGACTTCGACAAGTCCCGCTGGGTGAACCTGACCGGTGTGTCCGGGCACGCGTTCTCGTCCAACTACATCGATCAGACCAAGCTGTGGGTTCGGGGCGAGACGCTGCCGTGGGCCTACACCAAGGGAGCGGTCGAGGCGGCCCGCAAGCACGCCCTGACGTTCACCAAGCCGGACCGCTAGCTAGATCACCACGCGGGTGTGTTGGCCTCGGCGAACAGCTCCTCCGGCCAGGTCCAGAGCGCCCGCTGGGTCAGCAGGATCGAGATGGTCTGTTCCGCCGGCGTGGTCGACCACAGCGTGCCCAGACCACCGGCCCAGCCGTACCGTCCACCACCGACGGACAGTCCGTAGCCCCAACCGGTCTCCGGTCCGAGGAAGTCGACGGCCGCCGCGCGCTGCGCCGGGGTGAGCTGATCGGTCGTCATCTCCGCAACAGCGGCCGGCGACAGCACGCTGTCTCCACCGGCGAGCAGCATCCGCGCGAAAGCGTGGAAGTCGTCGGCGGTAGAGATCAGCCCACCACTGGCGTCCGGGAACGGAGGCTCCGACAGCCATTGGCTGCCGAATGCTGTGTCGAGTACGTCGTTCCCGACGTACGCCGTCGTCAGCCGCGCCGGATCCGATGCGGTGAAGGCGGTGTCGTGCATCCCCAGTGGCTCGAAGATCCGCTCCCGCAGGAAATCCCCCAACGGCTGCCCGGTTGCCCGTGCGATCAGTACGCCGAGCACGTGCGAGCCGGTCGAGTACAGCCACCGTTCACCGGGCTGGAACTGCAGCGGCAGCGTCCCCAGCCGCCGCATCCACTCGTCGGGATGCAACGGCGTCCGCGGCACCGGCGGCCCGAACGTTCGCAGCTCCAGCTCCTCCTCACGCTGCCGGAGAGCCGGGTTGTCCGACTCGCCCACTCCGAGCCTGAACGTGAGCAGGTCTCGCAGCGTGATCGGCCGCGCCGCCCGGACCGTGTCATCGATCGGACCGTCGGGCTGCCGCAGTACGACCGGGTGCGCCAGCTCCGGCAGCAGGTCGTCGACAGGGGTGTCCATGGAGAGCCGGAGCTCGTCGACCAGGATCATGGCGGCCGCCGCGACGATCGGCTTGGTGAACGACGCGACCCGGAACAGGCTGTCCCGGTGCAGCTCCGGACCATCGAAGGCTGTCCTGCCGATGACCTCGACCCGCGTCTCGTCCCCGCGGCTCACCAAGGAGACGAGCCCGGCCAGGACCCCGTCATCGACGTATTTGCGCAGCATCAGCCCAGTCCACCAGCGAAGGGCACAGCACGCCACTGTCCGACAAACATCCGGATGCCGTCGGCCAGGGCCGGCATCTGTTGCACCAGTGGGGTGCACACCACGATCTGGAGCACCCGAGCCATGTCCATCACCCGCTGCACGCGCTCGTCGAGCTGTGGTCGTCCGAGCGCCGCCGCGGCCTCGCCGTACACCTTGCCGAGGTCCGGTCCGAACCCGGCCATGTCCCACTCGATCGGACCGAGCGTCGCGTCCTCGAAGTCGGCCCACAGCATGCCGCCCGCCGTCGGAATCACGTTGTACGCCGGTGCGTCGCCATGGATCGCCTGGATCGTCGCCGCCGGGAAGACCGCCTCGAACCCAGCCCTGCTCGTCAGCACCGGCCGCAGCACGTCCCACTCGGCCCGGGCCCGGTCCACGTCCTCCTGCTCGAGCAGACCCGGCACAGCCTCCAGAGTCGCGAGGCCAGATGGCACCGCGAGCAGTGGAGTCAGCCAGGGCAGTTCCTCCGGGTAGTCCGCGAGTACGGCGTGCAGCTCGGCGGCTCGGGTGGTCGCGGCGAGGTAGTCGACCTCCCCGGACTGCTCGACGTACTGCCAGAACGTCATCGAGAACCCATCTCGCTCCACCGGCTTCAGCGGCACGAGCGGGCTCGGCGCGACGACCGGATGGCCATTCGAGAGCAGCCACGCGGCCAGGTCCAGTTCGCGCTGCTGGCGTCGTTCGGCGACCTCGACGTCCGTCAGGTAGTCCGGGAGGTTCATCGGCACCCGAGCGACCACCGGGGACGGCTTGAGATGCACGACCACGGAGAACGCGTCGTACAGGACTGTCGGGTCGGTGACCGTCAGGCCGAGGTCACGTGCGGCTGTGGCTGCGGCTTGGACCGCGGTCTCAGTCATCCACTGATCCTCGCAGCGCGATCAAGTGATTTGGGGTGAGCGCTGCGTCCACCAGATGGTCGTGGGCGTCGGCCGGAAGCGCTTCGACGATCTCAGAGTCGTACACCGCGGCCCAGATCGGCGTACCGGGTCTCACGCGGGCGAGTGCCCGGTCGTAAGAGCCGCCGCCGCGTCCCAGCCGCACACCGTCGCGGGCGACGGCCAGCGCCGGGCAGATGACCAGATCGGCGGTGGCGATCGCGTCCGAGCCCAGATCGACCGGCGGCTCGGAGAGTCCCAGCCGGCCGGGCACCAGGTCGGCCGCACCCGGTGCTACGCCCCAGCCGAGGTCGTTGTCGGCGTACAAGATCGGCAGCAGCACCTCGTGGCCGGCTGCAAGCAACCAGTCGATCAGAGCGCCCGTCTGCGGCTCCGGACCCCTTGATACGTACAAAGCCACCCGGCGCGCGTCAGGCACGACCTGCTGGGCACTCCTCAGCAGATCCTCCGCATGGGACCGGGCCCCGCGGGCACTGAGCAAGTACTGCCGCGCCGCGGCCTTCGACTGGAACACACCCCGATCGTAGGAGCGTGACGCGCTTAACACTGTGATTGCCGGACGTCCCCTAGGGTTGGTGCATGAGTGAGGCAGGTCTGAGACAGGCGCAGGAGAAGATGCGTGCGGCCGGCGCTGCCGACGTCGCGATCCGCGTCTTCACGCACTATTACCGGCTGCTCGAGTCCGGTCAGCAGGGCACGATCCGCGAGGACGACATCGAGCCGGTCGGGGATCTGCCGCACCTGGACCGCCTGGACACCGACTCCGAGGCGATGCGGGCCGCGCTGGCCGAGACCGCGGTGATCAAGCTCAACGGCGGCCTCGGTACGTCGATGGGCGTCACCGGCCCCAAGTCCGCACTGCAGGTCAAGGACGGGCTGAGCTTCCTCGACATCATCGCTCGCCAGATCCTCAGCACGCGGCGGAAGTACGACGTACCGCTGCCGCTGGTGCTGATGAACTCGTTCCGCACCAAGGCGGAGTCCCTGCAGATCCTGAGCGAGTACGACGGTCTCGCGATCGACGGCCTGCCCTTGGACTTCCTGCAGAACATGGAGCCGAAGCTGCTCGCCGAAGACCTCACCCCGGCCGAGTGGGAGCCGGACCCGGAGCTGGCCTGGTGCCCGCCGGGCCACGGCGACCTGTTCACCGCGTTGGTTGCCTCCGGCACCCTCGACGCACTGCGGGAACACGGTTTCCGGCACGCGTTCATCTCGAATGCGGACAACCTCGGCGCAACCCCGGACCCCCGGATCGCGGCCTGGATGGCGGAGCACGACGTACCGTTCGGGATGGAGGTCTGCCGGCGGACCCGGTCCGACCGCAAGGGCGGCCACGTCGCGGTGCGCAAGTCCGACGGACGGCTGATGCTGCGGGACAGCGCGCAGGTCGCGGACCCGGATACGAAGTACTTCCAGGACATCACGCGGCACCGGACCTTCAACACCAACAACCTGTGGATCGACCTGGACCAGCTGGCCGAGCTGATGGACGGGCACGACGGCATCCTCGGGCTGCCGATCATCGTGAACCGCAAGACCGTCGACCCGGCCGACCCCACGTCACCCAAGGTGATCCAGCTGGAGACCGGGATGGGCACCGCGATCGAGACCTTCGAGGGCTCGCAGGCGGTGCTGGTCGACCGCAGCCGGTTCAAGCCGGTGAAGACGACGAACGACCTGCTCGTGCTGCGCTCGGACGTGTACGAGCTGGACGAGGCCGGCGATCTGACCACGACGCACGAGGGCGACGAGCCGTACGTCGACCTGGACCCGGAGTACTTCAAGATCCTGGCCGACTTCGACACGCGGTTCCCGGTCGGGCCGCCGTCGCTGGTCCGGGCCGACCGGCTCGAGGTGCGCGGTGACGTTGCCTTCGGCAAGGATGTGGTCATCGTCGGCGACGTGGAGCTGCAGGCGCCGGCGGGTGAGCGCCGGGAGATCCCGGACGGCGCCGTACTCGACGGCTGAACCGAGCCCTGGGGGAGTGAATGGACGACCTGCTGATCAGGCCGTTGGAGCCGTACGACACGGACGAGGCCGCTAAGGTGTGGTGGCGGTCGCGGCATGCGGATGGGACGCAGTTGCCGCCGGCGATCCACACCGCCGAGCAGGTGGCGACCTGGTTCGCCGAGGTGCTGCTGCCGGACTCACAGACCTGGATAGCGCTGGATGACGGGCGGATTGTCGCCGTACTGACCCTGGACGGCGACGACCTCGACCAGCTGTACGTCGACCCCGACGCGGCCGGCCACGGGGTCGGCTCGACCCTGGTCGACCTCGCCAAGGACCTCCGCCCCGGCGGTCTCGCCCTGTGGACCTTCCAGACCAACACCCGAGCCCAGTCCTTCTACCGCTCCCACGGCTTCACCGAAGTACGCCGCACCAACGGCGCCAGCAACGAAGAGCGCGCCCCCGACGTCCGCATGACCTGGGGCAACCACCCGGAAGCCCACGGATAGCGGACCGCCCGCACTCACCAACCTGGCCTCAAGCTCCGCGGCGCCGCCTGCATGAGCGCGAACCAACGAGTGCCGTCTCGGTTGGTGAGTGGCTGAAGTCCGGCACGAGTGGATTAGGGTCGGGCTCGTGAGACGGACTGTGGATGAGCATTTGGAGGTTGTGCTCGGGCGGGTGACGGCGCTGCCGGCGTTCGATCAGCCACTGATGGAGGCGCTGGGGCTGGTGCTCTGTGAGGACGTCGTCTCCGGGGTCAGCCTGCCGGGGTTCGACAACTCGGCCATGGACGGGTACGCCGTCCAGGCCGCGGACCTGGCCGGAGCGTCGCAGGACAACCCGATCACCCTGCCCGTCGTCGGAGAGTTCCGGGCCGGGCGGAGTGAGCCGATCGTGGTGACCCCCGGTACGTGCGTGCGGATCATGACCGGGGCGGAGATGCCGCGGGGCGCGGACAGCGTCGTACCGGTGGAGTGGACCGACGGCGGCACCGTGAACGTGCGGATCGCTCAGCAGCCCGCCGTCGGAGCGTCGGTGCGGCGCGCCGGTGAGGACGTGCACGCGGGGGACCAGGTTCTGGACCGTGACACCGTGCTCGGGCCGCGGCAGATCGCCGTACTCGCGGCTGTCGGTCGAGCCCGCGTGAAAGCGCGCCCCCGCCCCCGCGTGGTTGTGGTCTCGACCGGTGCGGAGCTGCGGGAGCCCGGAAGCCGGCTGGGCGAGGGACAGATCTACGACTCGAACAGCTACACCATGGCCGCGTGTGCACGGGACGCCGGCGCAGTGGTGTACCGCGTCGGCATCGTCGACGACGACCCGAAGCGGATCCTGGACACGCTGTCCGACCAGCTCGTCCGCGCCGACCTGGTGATCACCACCGGTGGCGTCAGCATGGGTGCGTACGACGTGGTCAAGGAGGAGCTCTCCAAGCTCGGCACGGTCGACTTCCCGCAGGTCGCGATGCAGCCGGGCAAGCCGCAGGGCTTCGGTGTGCTCGGTGAGGACGAGGTGCCGATCTTCACGCTGCCCGGCAACCCGGTGTCGGCGTACGTGTCCTTCGAGGTGTTCGTCCGGCCGGCGCTGCGCAAGCTGATGGGCCAGATGCCGTACCGGCGGACCACTGTGCGGGGGGTGACGCTGGACGGGTTCAGCTCGCCCGCGGGGCGGCGGCAGTTCGTCCGCGCCGCGGCCAGGTCCGGCGACGAGGGCTGGATGGCCAGTACAGTCGGCGGGCACGGCTCACACCTGCTCGGCGGGCTGAGCCGCGCGAACGCACTGATCGTGGTGCCCGAGGACGTGACGGCGGTCCGGGCCGGCGATCAGGTCGAGCTGTTGCTGCTGGACGAGGAGACCCGATGACGCAGGACCCGGGGCTGACCCATGTCGACGAGACCGGGGCGGCGCGGATGGTGGACGTGTCGGCCAAGGAGGCCGGCAGCCGCCGGGCTGTTGCCAGCGGCAAGGTTCTCGTCTCGGCCGAGGTGGTGACCGCGCTGCGCGGCGACGGCGTACCGAAAGGTGACGCGCTCGGCGTCTCTCGGATCGCCGGCATCATGGGCGCCAAGCGGACGCCCGATCTGGTCCCGCTCTGCCACCCGATCGCGATCACCGGCGCCAAGGTCGACCTCGAGGTCACCGACGACGCCGTCCTGATCCAGGCCCAGGTGAAGACCACCGACCGCACCGGTGTCGAGATGGAGGCGCTCACCGCCGTCGCGGTCGCCGGGCTCGCGGTCATCGACATGGTGAAGGCGATCGATCCGGCCGCCGTGCTGTCCGACGTACGCGTGGAACTCAAAGAGGGCGGGAAGACCGGCCACTGGGAGCGGCCGTGAGAGCCCTCGTGGTCAGTGTCTCGAACCGCGCGGCCGCGGGCGTCTACACCGACACCACCGGCCCACTGATCGCCGAACGCCTGACGTCGTGGGACTTCGAGGTGTCCGGCCCGCAGGTCGTGCCGGACGGTCCGCCCGTCGGTGACGCATTGCGTGCTGCGGTCGAGGCGTCGTACGACGTTGTGCTGACGACTGGTGGCACAGGGATCTCACCGACCGATGCGACGCCGGAGCAGACCGCTGCGGTGGTGGAGCGCGTTATCCCCGGTATTGCCGAAGCTATCCGGTCTTATGGCGTGGCTCAGGGTGTGCCGACTGCCGCACTGTCTCGTGGACTGGCCGGAGTGGCTGGTACGACGGTCATCGTGAACCTGCCCGGTTCACGCGGCGGCGTGAAGGACGGGCTCGCCGTACTGGAACCGTTGCTGCGGCACGCCGTCGAGCAGGTGCACGGCGGTGACCATGTCCGGACGGATACCGACTGATGGCGATCGTGCGCTGGCCCGTGGAGCTTCAGCACGGGCAGGTCGCGCTCCGACCGCTGCGTGCCGGCGACGGCGGTGAGTGGGCCGCAGCGCGCCAGCGCAACGTCAGTTGGCTGCGCCCGTGGGACGCGACCCAGCCGCCCGGTGCGGAGGACGGTGCGCGGACGTTCCGAGCCATGGCGCGCGACTGGAACCGCCAGGCGCGCTATGGCCGGATGCTGCCCTTCGTCATCACGTACGGCGCCGCAGCAGGTGCCGGTGCACGGGCGAAGTGGCCGCTGGTCGGGCAGTTGACGGTGTCCGGGATCACCTACGGCTCGGCCCGCTGGGCGAACCTCGGCTACTGGGTCGACGAGCAGTACGCCGGCCGCGGCATCGTGCCGACCGCGGTCGCGCTGGCCGCGGACCACTGCTGGTTCACCCTTGGCCTGCACAGGATCGAGGTCGCGATCCGGCCCGAGAACAAGGCGAGTCTGCGGGTGGTCGAGAAGCTCGGCTTCCGGTACGAGGGCGAGCGGCCGCGGTTCCTGCACATCGACGGCGACTGGCGCGACCACCGCATCTTCGCGCTGAACGTCGAGGAGGTCGGGCCCGGTCTCGTAGCGCGACTGCGATGATCACTCAGCGTCGCTATTCACATCAGTCACACGAGTCTTCTTGCGACACACCGACTCACGTACCCCATCTGGCCCTCGCCGCGCCTTAGCGTCGTCGCATGGGGACGACAGGGCTGATCTATGTGGCGATCGTCGCCGCGTGGGCCGCCTACCTCGTCCCGATGCTGCTGAAGCGGAACGACGAGGCGCGGCGCCGCCCGGTGTCGTCATCGGCCGACGCGCGGGTGCTGTCGCGTGACCCGTCGCGGCCGCGGTACGTCGTACGCCCGGCCGGTGCTGTGGACGACGCGACGCCGGCGGGTGATCTGCCGCCGCCCCCGACGCGGTACGTCCCCAATCGAGCCCGCCGGGTGGCCGCGATGCGCCGCCGGCGGGTGCTGTCGATCCTGACCCTTTCGCTCCTGTCGGTCGTTGCCCTGGCCGGTCTGGAGATGCTGCTGTGGTGGACGGTCGCGATTCCTGGCGCGTTGATCGTCGGGTTCGTCGTACTGACCCGGGTGCAGCTGCGGCGGCAGGCTCGCACGCGTGCTCGGTTGGCGGCCGAGCGGCGCGCCCGCTTGCAGGCTCGCCACGACCGCGGTCCGGCTGGGAAGCCCGCGCCTTCTCCGGATGAGGAGATGACGATCGAGGTCAAGCTCCCTGCGGTGCCTCAGGTGGCCAAGCCCGCGCCGCCCGCCGAGGGCCTGTGGGATCCGGTGCCGGTGACGCTCCCGACGTACGTGATGAAGGAGAAGGCTCCGGACCGCACCGTCCGCACCATCTCGCTGTCCGACGACGAGGTCTTCTCCTCCGCGCGTACGACGGATCCGGCCGAACGCGGGCCGCTCCCCGAGCTGGCGGAGAAGCCCGAGGAGCCCGAGGTCAAGCGCGCCGTCGGTGACTGAAACCCGCTCGACAACCTCGGTTTTAACCGGCGACCATGGGCGTGTTAGAGTTTCGCGGTCGCCAGGCAACTGGTGACCGACTCGGGGCTGTGGCGCAGTTGGTAGCGCGCTTCGTTCGCAACGAAGAGGCCAGGGGTTCGAATCCCCTCAGCTCCACGAAGTCGATGGGCGACTCGTGTCCGCGGAAAGCGCGGAGCGGGTCGCCTTCGTCGTGTTGTGCGGCTGCGCTTCGCTTGCCGCGAGCGGGGGCTCCGCCACCCGCACCCCCTGGCGCCGTCGCTTCGCTCGGCGGCTGTGGTTGCCCGCCGCGTCCGGTGGTGCCGTCGCTTCGCTCGGCTGCTGTGGTTGGCCGTCGCGTCCGGTGGTGCCGTCGTTTTGCTCGGCGGGGGATGGGACAGATGGGTGAGCTTGTTGCTAGGGGGGCGGGTTGGGGATCCGGAGGCGGGCCAGCAGGCCGATGTGGTCTGACAGGTAGGTGGGGCCGCTGGGAAGGGGGCGCTTGTCGGTGAGGAGAAGGGCGGTGTCGTCGACCCCGATCGTGTCGGTGACGAGGATGAAGTCGATGCAGTGCGGTTCGCTGCCTGGTGGGAGGTACTCAGCATGGAAGGTGGGTGGGCACTCGCCGTCGAACGCATCGCGCAGACCGGACCGTCGCCGGAGTTCGCGGTGCAGGGTGCTCGCCTGGGAGACGTTGAAGTCTCCGCACACCACCGTCGGTGAACTGTCGGCCGCGACTGCCTGCGCGAGCGCTGTGAACTGGTCGCGCTGCAGCTGACGGAATCGATTGTGTTCCGACCAGTCGCCGTCGGTGTTGGCCGTCGGGTGAATGTTCAGCACGCGGGCTCGGCTGTCGGCCAGCCGAACGGTGAGTACCCCGCTGTGGAAGGCGCTGACCCGGGCTCGAGCGGGTATGCCTGAGTGGCGCGACGACCTCGGAAGGCGTGCGTACGCCGTCCCGGCCAAGCGCAGCCGCGACAGCGTGACCAGGCCTCCGGCGGGGCCGGCCACCGACGGTCGATACGCCGCATGCGGGAAGGACGGCATCCCTTTCCGGAGGTGTGCCAGGTGGTGGTAGACGAACACCTCCTGCAGGCAGACCAGGTCGATGTCGCCGGCGTCGAACTCGGCCGCAATCGCGGCGAATCGCTCGGCTATGCGGGTGCCCTTCAGAGGGAGCCCGCGGGTATTGAGGGTGGCGACGATCAGCCGCGTAGTCATGGCCCGGCAGATCGTACCCCTGGTAGGCCGGGGCGGTCTGCGTCGCCTAGTGCCAACTGTTGGTGGGGATCAGGGCTTCGAAGTTTTGGGCGAGGATTTGTCTGTTGTTGCCTATGTCGGCGGCCAGGCATCCGTCGTTCAGGGTGAAGCCGAGGACCGGGTACCACTCTTTGTTGTTGGTTCTCAGGACGTAGTCCGGTTGGGGTGCGGGTGATGCCGAGACGGGGCGGCCCCATTGGGAGCTGGACAGGAGGGCCGCTGTTACGGCGGCGCGGGCCTCGTATTGGGCTGCGGAGGCTGTTGCGCGGGCGGTGACATCTGCGCGCACCATGATGGCGATGGCTAGTGCGACCGCTGAGGCCAGCAACGAGGCTGACACGGTGAAGGCGGCTCGCTGGACGATGTTCGCGGTGCCTTGTGCGCTGTCTGTGCCGACGCCGAAGCCCATCAGGCCGGTCAGGATCGCGCTGCCACCACCGATGGCGGCCACGATCGCGGGCCAGACCTTTCCCAGACTGGTCGCGCCGGCCGTGATGACCTGCAGGCTGGCCGGAGTGCCGAGCAGGGTGGCCGACTCGCCCTTCTTCTCCAGCAATCGCAGGTCGACCAGGAATTGTTGCACCGGGACGCTCAGGTCGTCGCCGTCCGCGTTGACGGCCTTTCCGGGCCACTGCACTTTCTCGTTGGACATCTGTTCCCCCCATGATCACTTTCGGTGATGGTGACACTCTGTAGCCACGGCGTCCAGAGCAGGCGAGAGGTCGGATCAGATCGTTACGTTGAGCGATGAGGCTCGGGGGCCTCGAAAGTCAGACCGGCTCACAGGACGAGGACTCGAGGTACGTGCCTGAGGCAAGGATCCACCTCGGCCGCTACCTGGCCAAGTAGGTGCCTGAGGCAAGGATCTGCGCCGGGGATGTCTCAAAGTGAGAATCGCCGCAGCTAATCTTGACTGATTCCAGAAAACCCGACAGACTGCGACACGTGCCGACGGTGGATGAGCTCCAGGAGCTGTTGCGTGGGGCCGCACTACGGGTGACCCGGCCGCGGGTGGCGGTGCTGACCGCGGTGTACGCGCATCCGCATGCGGACACGGACTCGATTATCGGTGCCGTGCGCAACGAATTGCCGGAGGTCTCGCACCAGGCCGTGTACGACTCGCTGCACACGTTGTCGGCGGCGGGCCTGGTCCGGCGGATCCAGCCGTTGGGCTCGGTGGCCCGGTACGAGTCGCGGGTGGGAGACAACCATCATCACGCCGTCTGCCGGTCGTGCGGTGCCATCGCCGATGTCGACTGTGCGGTCGGGCATGCGCCCTGCCTGACCGCGTCCGAGGACCACGGTTTCGTCATCGACGAGGCCGAGGTCATCTACTGGGGCCTGTGCTTCGACTGCGCACGCCGTACCTGACTTCCTTTGAAAACGTCCAGTCCTGGAAGGAATCCGATGTCCGAGATCCATGAGCCACTGCCCGGTGAAGGTAGCGAGGAGAGCCGCGGCGAAGAGACCGCGCAGGCCTCGGGCGGCTGCCCGGTCGCGCACGGTCAGGGCACCCACCCGACCAGCGGCAACGCGAACCGCGGCTGGTGGCCGAACCAGCTGAACCTGAAGATCCTGGCCAAGAACCCGGCCGTGGCGAACCCGCTGGGCGAGGAGTTCGACTACGCCGCGGCGTTCAAGACACTCGATCTGCCCGCCGTGAAGGCGGACATCGCCGAGGTGCTGACCATGTCGCAGGACTGGTGGCCGGCCGACTTCGGGCACTACGGCCCGTTCATGATCCGGATGGCCTGGCACAGCGCCGGCACCTACCGGATCAGCGACGGCCGCGGTGGCGCCGGCGCCGGTCAGCAGCGGTTCGCGCCGCTGAACAGCTGGCCCGACAACGCGAACCTGGACAAGGCCCGCCGGCTGCTCTGGCCGGTGAAGAAGAAGTACGGCCAGAAGCTCTCCTGGGCCGACCTGCTGATCCTGACCGGCAATGTCGCGCTGGAGACCATGGGCTTCAAGACCTTCGGGTACGCCGGTGGCCGTCCGGACGTGTGGGAGCCGGAGGACGACGTCTACTGGGGCCCGGAGACCACCTGGCTGGGCGACGAGCGCTACAGCGGCGACCGCGACCTGGAGAAGCCGCTCGGCGCGGTCCAGATGGGCCTCATCTACGTGAACCCGGAAGGCCCGAACGGCAACCCGGACCCGATCGCGTCGGCCCGCGACATCCGCGAGACCTTCGGCCGGATGGCGATGAACGACGAGGAGACCGTCGCGCTGATCGCCGGCGGCCACACCTTCGGCAAGACGCACGGTGCGGCCGACCCGGAGAAGTACGTCGGTGCCGAGCCCGAAGGTGCGCCGATCGACCACCAGGGCCTGGGCTGGCGGAACACGTACAACACCGGCAAGGGCCCGGACACCATCACCAGCGGCCTCGAGGTCACCTGGACCCGGACGCCGGCACAGTGGGGCAACGACTTCTTCGAGCTCCTGTTCGGTCACGAGTGGGAGCTGAGCAAGAGCCCGGCCGGCGCGAACCAGTGGGTCGCCAAGGACGCCGTGGAGATCATCCCCGACGCGTACGACGCGGCGAAGAAGCACAAGCCGACCATGCTGACCACGGACCTGGCGCTGCGCTTCGACCCGATCTACGAGCCGATCTCGCGTCGCTTCAAGGACAACCCGGACGAGTTCGCGGACGCGTTCGCGCGGGCCTGGTTCAAGCTGACCCACCGCGACATGGGCCCGATCGTGCGTTACCTCGGCCCGGAGGTCCCGACCGAGACGCTGATCTGGCAGGACCCGGTCCCGGCGGTGGACCACGAGCTGATCGGCGCCGACGACGTCAACGCGCTGAAGGCGCAGATCGCGGCGTCGGGGCTGTCGGTGTCGCAGTTGGTCTCGACGGCGTGGGCGTCGGCCTCGAGCTTCCGCGGCAGTGACAAGCGCGGTGGCGCGAACGGTGCCCGTATCCGGCTTCAGCCGCAGAGCGGCTGGGAGGTCAACAACCCGGACCAGCTGGCGCAGGTGCTGCGGACGCTCGAGGGGATCCAGCAGTCGTTCGGGAAGCCGGTCTCACTGGCCGACCTGATCGTGCTGGCCGGTGGTGTCGGTGTCGAGGTCGCGGCGAAGAACGCCGGCCACGATGTCGTCGTACCGTTCACGCCTGGTCGTACGGACGCGTCGCTCGAGCAGACCGACGTCGACTCGTTCGCCGCGCTCGAGCCGTCCGCGGACGGGTTCCGCAACTACTACGGCAAGGGCAACCGGCTCCCGGCCGAGTACCTGCTGCTCGACAAGGCGAACCTGCTCACCCTGAGTGCGCCGGAGCTGACCGTCCTGGTCGGGGGCTTGCGCGTCCTCGGCGCGAACTACGACGGCTCGAAGCTTGGTGTCCTCACCGAGAACCCGGGCACGCTCACCAACGACTTCTTCGCGAACCTGCTCGACCTGGGCACGGAGTGGAAGTCGACCGACGACAGCCAGGAGTCCTTCGAGGCCCGCGACGCGAGTGGCGCGGTCAAGTGGACCGGGACCCGGGCCGACCTGGTCTTCGGCTCGAACTCAGAGCTGCGCGCCGTCGCCGAGGTCTACGCCTCCGACGACGCCAAGGAGAAGTTCGTCCAGGACTTCGTCGCCGCCTGGACCAAGGTGATGGAGCTGGACCGCTTCGACATCGCCTGATCAGCAACCGATCGAAGACCGGCCCCCACCACTGGTGGGGGCCGGTCTTTTGCCGACTGAGTTCCTTGTGAGTGCCGAGGGCGCGTGTCAGGCTGGCGAGGTTCTGATCGGGCGGAAGGGGTCGTGCCATGCGGTTTCATCATGATCGGGAGCCTGCGGGCGATTTGACCTTCAGTGACGTGTTCCTGGTGCCGAATCGGTCCGGGGTCGTCTCGCGGCTGGACGTGGATCTGTCGACGAGTGACGGGAGTGGTACGTCGATTCCCATCGTCGCGGCGAACATGACAGCGGTGTCGGGGCGGCGGATGGCGGAGACGATCGCCCGGTGTGGTGGGCTGGCGGTGATTCCGCAGGACATCCCGGTGGACGTGGTCGCCGAGGTGGTTGCCTGGGTCAAAGAGCGGGACCCGGTGCACGACACTCCGCTCGTGCTGCCGCCGACCGGGACCGTCGGCGAGGCGCTGAACCTGTTGCCCAAGCGCGGTCACGGCGCGGTCATCGTGGTCGACCAGGGCCGGCCGGTCGGGGTGGTGACCGAGGCGGACTGCTCCGGCGTCGATCGGTTCACCCAGCTGGACGGGATCATGTCGCGCGAGCTGCTGACCGTGCCGGCAGGGATCGACGCCGAGACGGCCTTCGACCAGTTGCACGACGGGCGGCACCGGCTCGCGCCCGTGGTGGACGCCGATGGAACGATCGTCGGGATCCTCACCCGGGAGCGCGCGCTCCGGGCAACCCTCTACGAGCCCGCCCTCGATGCGAACGGGAAGCTCCGGGTCGCCGCCGCGATCGGCATCAACGGCGACGCCGAGCAGAAGGCGAAGGCGCTGCTCGACGTCGGCATCGACGTGCTGGTGATCGACACGGCGCACGGCCACCAGGAGCGGATGCTCGAGGTCCTCGAGCTGGTCCGGGGTCTCGAGCCCCAGGTCCCGATCGTCGCCGGCAATGTGGTCACCGCCGAAGGTGTCAGCGACCTCGTCGCGGCCGGCGCGGACATCGTCAAGGTCGGCGTCGGCCCGGGCGCGATGTGTACGACGCGGATGCAGACGGCGGTGGGTCGTCCGCAGTTCTCCGCCGTACTGGAGTGCGCGACGCGAGCCCAGGAGCTCGGCAAGCACGTCTGGGCGGACGGCGGTGTGCGGCATCCGCGGGATGTCGCGCTGGCGCTGGCCGCGGGCGCGTCCAGCGTGATGATCGGGTCGTGGTTCGCGGGGACGTACGAGTCGCCGGGTGATCCGCATCGGGACAGTGACGGGCGGATCTACAAGGAGAGCTTCGGGATGGCGTCGGCGCGGGCGGTGCGGTCGCGGACGGCCGACGACACGCCGTTCCAGCGGGCCCGGAAGAGCTTCTTCGGCGAGGGGATCTCGACCGCGCGGATGTACCTCGACCCGGAGCGCCCCAGTGTCGAGGACGTGCTGGACTCGATCGTCTCCGGGATCCGGAGCTCCTGCACGTACGTCGGCGCCGCCAACCTGGCCGAGTTCCACGCACGCGCTGTAGTCGGCCTGCAGACCGCCGCCGGCTACGCCGAGGGCAAGCCGCTGGACACGAGTTGGTGACCACAGGGCCTACTTGACAACGAATTCCGTCGTTTGATGCGTGCGTAAACGACGACATCCGTTCTCATCCCCGGGGTGAGATTGAGGACACAACAATCTCATACGGCGGGCGATAGGCATGGTCCGGAATCGGTGGCACGGTGTAGTCACGGGGTGGAGGGAAGGGACGCCAACAGGATCTGTCGGGGAGTCGCCGATCTCGCAGGGGGAGTGGGATCGACCGACGCGGGGGCGACAGTTCAGGCGTCCAAAGCTGGTCGCGGGTGGTGGTTGTGGAGTTCGACCGAGGCTTGGGAGGGCGACTCGGGAGCTCGGACCCACCACCCGCGACTGCACTTGCCTGTCCGAATAGCGCGCTGGCGGTGGCAATCTGCCCGGCCCGGCGGCATAGTCGAGGGATCGACAAGCTGCTTGGGGTTCGTGGGGAGCCGGCGTTGTGGAGGGAGACAGAGCTGTCCCGCTGAGGGTGGACGCGGAAACCGCGATCATCCTGCGCGAGGCGTACCACAAGATCGAGGCGCTGTACCGCGCCGACCATTACGGTCTGTACGACTACGTACGGGTGGTGGCCGGCAAGGTCGCCCGTGTCGACGCGTTCTTCGTCGGCTTCCTGCAGGGCAGCAACCGCGTGCGCTATCCCTATGCGTACGACGACGGCCGGTACGTCGACCCGGACACGCACATCTTCGGCCCGAACGGACAGACGTCCTGGCTGCTCAAGCGCCGGCAGACGTATCGCTTCGCCTACGACGGCGGCCTCGCGCTGCACGCCGGGATCCCGCTCGGTGATGCGGTCCGGCGCTCGGAGGACGTGGTGACTGTGCCGATCTTCCGGCCTTTGAAGGACGGGCCGGACCAGTTGTTCGGCATGTTGTCGATGCAGAGCTATGCGCCGGAGAGCTACGACGACAACTCGGTCCGGGCGTTCGAGTGGTTGTGCAGCCTGGTCGAGCGGGTGCTGACCCGCGAAGGCGAGGATCGGGAGGCGCTACGCCGGCTGCCCGCCGGTGACATCGGGCCGAACCTGCTGACGTCGGACCACGTGATGGAGTACCTGTCCCACCGGGTCGCGTCGATCCGCGAGATCGTCGCGGAAGCGATGGACGAGCCCGATGTGAGCGCGTCCGTGGAGAGTCACCTGGCCCGGATCGTCGACGCCACCGAGCACATCCAGTCCGAGCTGATCGAGATGCTGATGGACACCGACGAGGGTCCGGAGCGCCGGTTCGCGAGCCTGACCAAGGCTCAGCAGGGCGTCGCGGTCCTGCTCGTCGACGGCCTCGACAACGACCAGCTCGCGGCCGAGCTCGGCGTCAGCCTGAACACGGTCAAGACCCACCTCAGCGCGATCCTGCGCAAGTACGGCATGCCCAACCGCGCCCAGGTAGCCGACGACGTCCGCAGGTACCTGGCCCGCTGAGCTCTCGCGATGCGGCTCGGCCTCCGGGCTGCAGCTGGAGGCCGAGCCACACAACTAATAAGAGCGGGCGACGAAGGCGGTCAGGCCGCGCTCGTTGTCCTCGATCGGGAGGGTGCCGTCGGGGCGTTGAAGGCAGCGGACGGAGATGCCTGACGCGGCCAGGCGGTCCTCGCCCTCTTCGCCGACGACGTCGTACGGCAGGCTGGCCCAGCCGGACGCGGCCGCCTCCACGGCTTCGTCGACGGTCGCAACTGCCGTCGTCCGCGCCGTCTGCCGCTTCGTGGCTTCCTCGAGCAGGTGCGTCTGGTCCGCGTCGATCGCAGCAACCACGGTCGACGTGAGGTCAGCCAGGCCCACGGTCTCCTTGCCGGAGTCGCGCAGCCGGCGAACCACCGTCGCTACGTTGCCGGCGAGGTCGCGCGGGCCGAGCTCGATCCGGACCGGGACGCCCTTCAGCTCCCAGTTCACCGCCCGCCGGCCGAACGGCTGGTCGGTCCGGTCGTCCAGACTCACCCGCAGGCCGGCGGCCCCAAGATCGGCGGCGATCTGCCGCGCGGCCTCGACGGTTTCGTCCCTGACCGCGAGCACCACCACCTGCGTGGGCGCGACCCTCGGCGGGACCCGGAGGCCGGCCTCGTCGCCGTGCACCATGATCAGGCCGCCGACCATGCGCGTGGTGCTGCCCCAGGAGGTGGTCCAGGCGAGCTCGCGCTGCCCGTCGGTGGACAGGTAGCCGATGTCGAACGCCCGCGCGAAGTTCTGCCCGAGCTCGTGCGACGTCCCCATCTGCAGGGCCTTTCCGTCACCGGTCATCGCTTCCAGCGTCATCGTGTTGATCGCGCCGGCGAACCGCTCCCGCCGGGTCTTCCGGCCGGTCACGACCGGGATCGCCAGCACGTCCACCATCACCGCGCGATAGACGTCGTACAGAATCCTGGTCGCGTAGGCGCGGGCGTCTTCCGCGGTTGCGTGGGCGGTGTGGCCCTCCTGCCACAGGAACTCGGTCGTCCGCAGGAACAGCCGCGGCCGGAGCTCCCATCGGACCACGTTGGCCCACTGGTTCAGCAGCAGCGGCAGGTCGCGGTAGCTCTGGATCCACTTCGCCATGTACTCACCGACGACCGTCTCCGACGTCGGGCGGACCACGACGGGCTCTTCGAGTTCCTTGCCACCGGCATGCGTGACGACGGCCAGCTCGGGACTGAATCCCTCGACATGCTCGGCCTCGCGCTGCAGATAGCTCTCCGGGATCAACAGCGGGAAGTACGCGTTGGCCGCGCCCGCCGCCTTGATCCGCCGGTCCATGTCCGCCTGCAGCAGCTCCCAGATCGCGTACCCATACGGTCGGATGACCATGGTCCCCCGCACCGGCCCGTTGTCGGCGAGCTCGGCTTTGGCAATCACGTCCTGGAACCATCGGGGAAAGTCCGCCGCCGGTGAGGCGAGTACGGATCGAGTCGTTGCCATGCCGGTCAGTGTAGGAACGCGGCCGACTCCGGTGCCACGCAATTCCCCAGCGGGAGCCTCAGCGGATTCTCAGGCGGGGATGTTCACGCGGGAGTGAGCCGGCGTTCACCACCGAACCGAAAGGTTGGCCTGTATCCCTCTCGGAAGTGGAGAAAAGCTGTGAGAGTTCGTCGTGCGCCTGTGGTGTCGGTGTGCTTGGCCCTGGTCGGGCTGGCGGTCGGGATCCCGTCCGCTGCCGCGGATCGTGGGCCGGACAAGTATTCGTTCGCCGTGATCGGCGACATCCCCTACGGGCCGGCCCAGATCGCCGGGTTCCCGAAGGTGGTCGACGAGATCAACGCCGACAAGCAGGTGAAGCTGGTCACCCATCTCGGTGACATCAAGGACGGCTCGTCGGTGTGCAGCGACGAGTACTTCGCGCAGGTGAAGACGCAGTTCGACCGCTTCGCCGATCCGCTCGTCTACACCATCGGGGACAACGAGTGGACCGACTGCCACCGGGCCAACAACGGCGGGTACAACCCGCTGGAGCGACTGGCGAAGATCCGGTCGATGTTCTTCCCGCAGCCCGGCCGGACACTCGGCGAGCACCCGGCCAAGGTCAGCAGCCAGGCTGACCAGGGCATCCCCGAGGATGTTCGGTTCACTCGGGCCGACGTCGCGTTCGCGGCCCTGCACATCGTCGGCAGCAACAACAGCATGGCGCCGTGGACCGGAAAGACCGGGCCGACGCCGGAGCAGTCGGCCGAGGTGCTCGCGCGCACGGCCGCGGTGATCGAGAGCATCCGCGACACCTTCGCGCAGGCCCGCGAGCAGCACAACCGGGCCGTCGTACTGCTGACGCAGGCCGACATGTTCGATCCGACCGTGGCGGCGCCGGCGTTCGCCGACTACTTCGCGTTCCAGCCGATCGTTCAGGCCATCGCCCGCGAGTCCGCGTCCTTCCGTGGCCCGGTCTACCTCTTCAACGGCGACAGCCACGTCTACAACAGCGACAAGCCCCTCGCGGCCGGGTCGAAGTGGGTCAGCCTGTACGGCGTGACCACCCCGGTCGCCAACCTCTCCCGCATCACGGTCGACGGCTCCACCGGCGTCAACAACTATCTCCGCGTCACCATCGACCCCCGCAACCCCGCCACGCTGACCTGGACCCGGGTCCCCTTCACCTCCTGAACAGGCAAAAGCGCCCGGCGACCCGTGCGGGTCACCGGGCGCTTCGGCCGGCCTCGATCAGATCGACGCGAGCGCGTCGTTCCAGGTTTTGGACGGGCGCATGACGGCGGCGGCCTTGGCCGGGTCGGGCTGGTAGTAGCCGCCGAGGTCGACCGGGCTGCCCTGGACGGCGAGCAGCTCGTCGACGATGGTCTGCTCGTTCGCCGCGAGGGTCTCGGCGAGCGGGGCGAAGGCCTTCGCGAGTTCGGCGTCGTCGGTCTGCTTGGCCAGCTCCTGGGCCCAGTACAGCGACAGGTAGAAGTGGCTGCCCCGGTTGTCGATCCCGCCGACGCGACGGGTCGGCGACTTGTCCTCGTTGAGGAACGTCGCGGTCGCCCGGTCGAGCGTGTCGGCGAGGACCTGGGCCCGCGGGTTGCCGGTCGCCTGGGCCAGGTGCTCGAAGCTCGCGGCCAGCGCGAAGAACTCGCCCAGGCTGTCCCAGCGCAGGTAGTTCTCCTTGACGAGCTGCTGCACGTGCTTCGGCGCCGAGCCGCCCGCGCCGGTCTCGAACAGACCGCCGCCGGCCATCAGCGGGACGACCGACAGCATCTTCGCGCTGGTGCCGAGCTCGAGGATCGGGAACAGGTCGGTCAGGTAGTCGCGCAGGACGTTGCCGGTCACCGAGATGGTGTTCTCACCGCGGCGAATCCGCTCCAGCGACAGCTTGATCGCGTCCACCGGCGCGAGGATCCGGATGTCCAGACCCTCGGTGTCGTGCTCCTGCAGGTACTTCTTGACCTTCGCGATGATCTGAGCGTCGTGCGCCCGGGTCTCGTCCAGCCAGAACACCGCCGGGTCACCGGTCGCCCGGGCCCGGGTGACGGCCAGCTTCACCCAGTCGCGGATCGGGTCGTCCTTGGTCTGGCAGGCACGGAAGATGTCACCGGGCTCGACGGCCTGCTCCAGTACGACGGTGCCCGCCGTGTCGACGAGGCGGACCGTGCCGGCGACCGCGATCTCGAAGGTCTTGTCGTGCGAGCCGTACTCCTCGGCCTTCTGGGCCATCAGGCCGACGTTCGGCACCGAGCCCATGGTGGCCGGGTCGAAGGCACCGTGGGCTCGGCAGTCGTCCAGGACGACCTGGTAGATCCCCGCGTAGCTGCTGTCCGGCAGCACCGCGAGAGTGTCGTGCTCGGCGCCGTCGGGTCCCCACATGTGGCCCGACGTACGGATCATGGCCGGCATCGATGCGTCGACGATGATGTCGGACGGCACGTGCAGGTTGGTGATGCCCTTGTCCGAGTCGACCATCGCCAGCGCCGGTCCCTCGGCCAGCTCGGCGTCGAACGACGCCTTGATCGCGTCGCCCTCCGGGAGCGCGGACAGGCCGTTCAGGATCGCGCCCAGTCCGTCGTTGGGGGACAGGCCAGCCTTCGCGAGGGTCTCGCCGTACTGCTCGAAGGTCTTCGGGAAGAAGACGCGCACCACGTGGCCGAACACGATCGGGTCGGAGACCTTCATCATGGTGGCCTTCAGGTGCACCGAGAACAGCACGTCCTCGGCCTTCGCGCGGGCGATCTGAGCGGTCAGGAACTCGCGCAGCGCGGCGACGTGCATGACGGAGGCGTCGACGACCTCACCGGCCAGCACCGGGACCGACTCGCGCAGCACGGTGGTGGTGCCGTCCGCGGCGGCCAGCTCGATCCGCAGCGAACCGGCGGACTCGATCACGGCCGACGTCTCGGTCGTGCGGAAGTCGTTCTGGCCCATGGTGGCGACGTTGGTCTTCGAGTCGGCCGACCAGGCGCCCATCCGGTGCGGGTGGGTCTTCGCGTAGTTCTTCACCGAGGCGGGGGCGCGGCGGTCCGAGTTGCCCTCGCGCAGCACCGGGTTCACCGCGGAGCCCTTGACCTTGTCGTAGCGGGACTGGATCGCCCGCTCCTCGTCGGTCTTCGGCTCGTCCGGGTAGTCCGGCAGCGCGTAGCCCTGGGCCTGCAGCTCCGCGACCGCGGCCTTCAGCTGCGGGATCGAGGCCGAGACGTTCGGCAGCTTGATGATGTTCGCCTCGGGCGTCTTGGCCAGCTCGCCGAGCTCGGTCAGCGCGTCCGCGATCCGCTGGTCCTCGGTCAGGTAGTCCGGGAAGAGCGCGATGATCCGGCCGGCCAGTGAGATGTCCCGGGTCTCCACCCCGACACCGGCCTGACCGGCGTACGCCTGGATCACGGGGAGGAACGAGTACGTGGCCAGCGCCGGAGCCTCGTCGGTGTGGGTGTAGATGATCGTCGAGTCAGTCACAGCCCCACCCTAATGGGCGTTCCGGCCGCCCCAGACCCGGCGTGGGCAGGGTCACGCTTCGTCGAGCTCGTCAGGGTGCGTGAGGGTAATTCCGGCGGCCGTGGTGACCGCGCTGGTGAAGGTCAGGGTGTCGATCGGGGAGGAGGCGGCGACGGTCGCGCCGGTCAGTGAGGTGAGGCCGCGGGCGGCGTCCCAGGTGCAGTCGACGAAGACGGCGCCGGTCGCCTTGACCTGGGAGAACTCCGCCCCGGTGAAGTCGCAGCCGCGGAAGACCGTGCCGGACAGGTCGGCGGAGACGAAGTCCGCGTTCTGCAGCCGGCAGTCGGCGAACTCCACCTTGAGGAACTTGGTGAACCGGAACGAGCCGAAGTCGAGCACGCTGTCCCGGATCGTGGCGTGCTGCAGGCTCATCCCCGGACCGGCGAACCCGGTCAGCCGGGACGACGTGATCGCCACCCGGGTCACGGCCGCGTCGGCCCAGCGGGCGTTCGCGAGGTCGCATTGGGTCAGCTCGGTGTCGACCAGGATCAGCTTGTCCAGATCCGAACCCGCCAGCTTGCAGCGGGTCAGCCGGCAGCCGCTCAGCTCGAGGTGCTCGGCCGCCAGATCGCTGAGATCCACGTCCTCCAGGGAGAGGTCGAGCAACCGCGTCTCGTCGTCGATGTCGTCCGGATCCGGCGACGCGGGATCGAGCTGAGCCCTGAGCCGAGGTGCTGCGATCTTCCGAGCGGCCATGCGGTGACAATACCCACGGCCACCGACATCGAGCGTGGAGCGAGACGGCCATCTTTGTGGAACATTTTTGCCACCAGGTGGCAGAAATGTTCCACAAAGATGCGATGGTGCCGATCAGTGCGAGCGGAGGTAGTGGGCCGCCGCGCCGATGAGGGCCGAGTGCTCGGTGTCCCTGGTCGCCGAGACGTCGAAGTCGAAGACCGACCGGACGATGTCGAAGGCGCCCGAGATCGAGCCACCCAGGACCGTCTTCGTCACGCCGAAGCGCTCCAGCCACGGCCCGAGAGCGGAGGCCAGTACGCCGAAGGTGGTCAGCAGGACGTCGTGAGCGACGGCGTCACCGCTCCTGGCCAGGTCGGCGATCTCTTTGACGCCGGGCTCGTCCGTGCCGGTTCTGGTGGCGTACTCGCGCAGGATCGCCCGGGCGGAAATCGAGTCCTCCAGCGGCTTCCCGTCGTACGACGTCTTGTAGAGCTCACCGCCTGGCGGCACGGTCTCGCCCGCGCGGACCACGCGGCCGTCGGCGAGGAACGCCGTACCGATGCCGGTGCCGATGGTGACGCCGACGCAGCGTTCGACGCCACGGGCCTCGCCGGCGGTCCACTCGCCGACCGCGAAGGCCTCCGCGTCGTTCATGAACATCAGCCGGTCGAGCACGAGCCCGGCCCGCAGGCTCTCGCCCAGGTTGAACCCGTACAGCTGGTCGAATTTGTCCTGGCCGCGATACCAGGCCACGCCGGTGGCGAAATCGAACGGACCGGGCAGCGCCACCGCCAGACCGTTTGCCAGCGGCAACTTCCGGGCCGCCGCGGCGAGTTGCCCGGCCACCGCTTCGGCAGGCTGCTGCGACTCGAGCTTCGCCCGGTCGACCACGGTCACGTCCCATCCACCCGGCGAGACCACCGCCGCGGTCACGTGGCTGCCCCCGACCTCCAGTACCGCTACGTCCATCTGGACATCATCCACGACCGCGTTTCACCACCGGCCGACGCTGGTCACGGAACCGGTCGGTCCGATGGTCGTGGCCACGACCATCGGCTCCCGACCTGGCCACGGCTGCGGCTCGACATGCCGGTAGACGTAGAACTCGGACTTGATGGTCGCTTCGCCATTCTGCCCGTCACCGGTCTGGACGACGACCTTCTGGGGATTGCCGTAGGCACGGCCGAAGACGGTCGTCACGCTGTGGCCGGAGTCGATCGGGCTCTTCCGGACGATGACGCCGCCGCGCGATCCGAGTGGCACCCTCAGCGCGTTTGCCCGCTGAGTGGTGCAGAAGGCGTAGCGCGCGGTGTAGCGGTAGCGGGTCGCCGTGGGCTCGCGCCGGATGCTGGCGGACCCGTACTGGTCCGAGATCGAGACGACCTCCGGCCACGCCCAGGCCTCGTACGCATAGACCGCGCCGTTCGACGCCGTGCACAGTTTGACGGACCCGACGGGCGATGGTGTTGATCTCGGCTTGCGGTCCTGGGTCGCCGGCGCGACGCCGTGCGGTCCCTGCAGATCGACCGCGACCGTCGCACCTGCCGCCAGGACCACGACCGCGGCGAGAGCGGCCAGCGATCCGGTGATCCGGCGGTTGCGTACCTGTCGGCGTCCGGCGGCGACCAGCGTTGCGGGATCTGGCGTGAACGGCGCCGGTCGATCGGTCGCGCGGTCCATCAAGGTCTTCAGTTCGCGCGTCAATTCAGGACCCCCTGCGTGAGTTCGACGAGGGCGGGGTGGGTGCGGAGCTTGTCGAGGGCCCGCAGGGTCTGGCTCTTGACCGTCCCGGGGCGGCAGTTGAGCGCGGCGGCCGTCTCGTCCACGGACAGCTCGTCGAAATAGCGCAGTACGACGCAGGCACGCTGGCGGGGCGGGAGTTCGGCCAGAGCCTGGGTGATGACGAGCCGGTTCTCCAGGACGCCGAGCGGATCGGCCGGGTCGGCCTCGGCGGTGAAGTATTCGTCGCCGCCGACGAGTTCCCGGCTGGACTTGCGGCGGAGCGCGTCCAGGGTGGTCGACACCACCACCTTGCGGGCGTACGCGGCGACCGCGCCCTTGCGCTGGATCCGGCCCCAGACCCGGTACAGCCGGATCAGGGCCTCCTGGGTCGCGTCCTCGGCCCGCCGCCAGTCCCCGCACAGCAGGTAGGCGGTCCGGCACAGAGCGTTCGCCTGGTGGGTGACGAAGTCGATGTAGTCCCTCTCGGTCTCGTCCTTCACCCGCTTCCTTCCCCAGTCATGTCGATCCAACGTGATGGCGAGCCGATCGGTTGCACCGATGCGACACTTTTTTCGTGCCTCAACTCATGGTCGACGGCGTACGGGTCACCTACCACGTGCACGGCAGCGGTCCGGTCTGCCTGGCCCACCCTGGCGGCCCCGGCGTCCACTGGCAGTACCTGCGGATGCCGGAGCTCGAGCAGCATCTGACGATGGTGTACGTCGAACCCGTCGGCACCGGGGAGTCGGACCTGCTCCCGGACGGCGACTACTCGATCGAGAAGTACGCGTACTTCATCGACCGGTTGGCCGGCCACCTCGGCGAGGACAAGGTCTTCCTGCTCGGCCACTCGCACGGGGGGTTCGTCGCCCTGCAGACCGAGCTCGACTATCCCGAGCGGCTGGCCGGCGTCATCGTCTACGACTCGATGGCGTTCAACGGTCCCGAACTCGGTGCGCAGGCCTTCCGCAACCTGGAGGCGTACGTCGCCGCCCGGCCGGAGGGCGATCCGATCGGGGCGCAGGTGCTGGCGGCGTGGCAGGCGGAGCCGGTGGGCCGCGAGGAGGAGCTGGATGCGCTCCGGCGGCTGCTGCCGGTCTACTTCAAGGACTACGAGGCGATCGATCCCCGGCTCGGCGACTGGAAGCAGACGGTCGACCTGACCGTCGACCCGAACCGCCAGGACACTCGGTGGGACATCCGCGGCCGGCTGGGCGAGATCGCCGTACCGACGTTGGTGATCGTCGGCGTGGCCGACTTCATCTGCCCCGAGAACTCGGCCCGCGAGCTGGCCGACGGGATTCCGGGCGCGGAGCTGGTGATCCTGAAGGAGAGCGGTCACTTCGGTCACCTGGAGGAGCCGGGGCGGTTTCGGGACGCCGTGCTGCGCTTCGTCTCCGCACGCTGAGGGAACCTGTCGGCGGCGCTGACCGTAGAGTGACTGGAACGAGGGGACAGTCATGCCGGTCGAGAGCAGTACGACGTCCGTGGTCGCGGCGCTGAGCGTCGTGCTCGCGGTGGCCGGTCACGCGCTCGTCGGCGGCGGGGCGGTTCCGTTCGGGGTGCTGGTGCCGCTCGCGGCGCTGGCCGGGGTGTGCTGGCTGCTCGGCGAGTATCTCGCCGGCGAACGATTGCTGACCGTCCTCGTCCTGGCCGCCGTACAGCTCTTCGTCCATGTAACCCTGGACGCCGCGCACGGGCCGATCGATCACGAGATGGCGATGCCGCGCGGGGTTAGCGGCAGTCTGTTCATGACCGCGGCCCATCTGAGCGTCCTGCTTGCCGGCGTACTGGCGATCAGCCGGGCCCACCGATGGGTTCACCGGGTTCTGCGGGTCTTCGACCGTTTCCTGCCGCGATTGCCGGTTGTGCAGGTGGTGCCGCGGATCGCCTCCGCACTGCTCGCGCGCACGTCACCGCCACGGCTCGCCGGTGCGTGGCTCACCTCGAACGTCTGCCGGCGTGGACCTCCCGTCGTACGAGTGATTCCAGTTCCCTGACCGGTTTCGGCCGGGTTACTCGTACGCCCTTGAAAGGTTCTCTCATGCCCAGGAGATTCGTCCTGCGGGCCGGCGCGATCGTCGCTGCGTCCGCACTCGTCCTCGTCGGTGCCGCCTCGTCGGCGTCGGCGCACGTCACGGTGTCGTCGCCGGACGCCAAGCCCGGCGGGTACGCGAAGCTGATCTTCCGCGTGCCGACCGAGTCGGACAACACCAGCACCACCAAGCTCGTCGTCTCGCTGCCCAAGGACCACCCGTTCGCGCACGTCGGCGCGCAGGTGAAGGACGGGTGGAAGGTCGAGAAGAAGACCGAGAAGCTGGCCGCGCCGGTCAAGGTCGGCGACGTCACGCTGACCCAGGCGATCACCACGATCACCTGGACCGCCACGGCCGGCGGCATCCCGCCGAACGACTTCGACGAGTTCGCGCTGTCGGTCGGCAAGATCCCCGAAGGTGTGGACGCGCTGAGCTTCCCGGTCGACCAGACCTACAGCGACGGCGAGGTCGCCAAGTGGGCCGACGTCGCCAAGGACGGCGCCGCCGCGCCGGAGCACCCGGCGCCGACGCTGAAACTCGCCGCGGCGATCACTCCGGTCGCTGCGACCACCTCCTCGGACGCGAAGGATTCCTCCGACCCGGTGGCTCGCTGGCTCGGTGGCGCCGGCCTGCTGGTGGGCCTGCTCGGTCTCGCGTTCGGCTTGCGGCCGCGGAAAGCTGCACCGGTGGCTGGTACACCGGACTCCGGAAAGGCACAGTCGTAATCGTGCGCCGATTGATCGCTGTCCTGGTGGCGTCGCTGCTCGCTCTGGTGGTTTCTACCGGAGTGGCGGCGGCGCACGCCAAACTCGAGTCGATGACACCTGCCGACGGTTCCACGATGGCCGCGCCGCCGACGAAGGTTGTCCTGACCTTCAGCGAGCCGATCGGCAGCAACGGCACCCAGGTGCAGGTGAAGTCGCCTACCGGCAAGAACGTGGCCAGCGGCGACGCCCAGGTGATCGACAACACGGTGACCCAGCCGGTCGGTGCGATGGTGGAGGCCGGCCGGTACCAGGTCGACGCCCGCATCGTGTCGGACGACGGCCACCCGATCACCGTGACCGGATCCTTCACCGTCACCCACGCCGGTCACCCCGCCACCGACCCCGGAGCCCCGCCGGCCGCACAGCAGTCCGGCAACTCGAACACGGTCACCATCGTCGCGATGTGCCTGGTCATGCTGGTCGTCATCGCCCTGGCCGTAGTCATCGTCCGCCGCCGCCCCGCCTCCCCATGACCGAGGAACCGGCCGGGCCCGGCCCGGTGGCCGGTGCGCGGGAGGGCAATGCACGGGAGGGCGGTGCGGGCTTGGCGCCCAGCGGTGGCTGGATGGTGGCGGCCGGGATGGTTGCTGTTGGCATCGTGGTGATGGTGGTAGCCCTGCTCGCCGCGGGTGGAGCTCCGAAGCCGTTGCCGGCCGGACTGCTGGGTGCCGGAATGCCTTTGTCGTGGTCGGTTCCGGTCCTGCGCTTCGTCGCGGACGCGGCCGCGGTGGCCACGGGCGGCGCGCTGCTGGCCGTCGTACTCTTCCTCCCGGCAACCGACGGGAAGCTCGGCGCGAAGGCCTTGCGCGCCTGCCAGGACGCCGCACTCGCCGCGGGCATCTGGGCGGTCGCGAGCATCGGCGGGCTCGTCACCACGGCCGCGGTAATCCTCGGCATCCCGCTCGCGCATCTCGCCGAGCACGCGTCCATCGCCGGCCAGCTCACCCAAGTCAAAGCCCTGGCGGTCGCCGTCGTACTCACCGCGATCCTGGCCGTCGTACTCAGCGGCTGCCGGACGCTGCGCGGCGCGCGGTTCGCCGCGGTGCTCACAGCGGCCGCACTGGTCGGGCCGCTGCTGACCGGCCACGGCGCGCTCGACCGCACCAACGTCTGGTCGGTCCTCGCGACCTCGTCGCTGGTGGTGCACGTCTTCGCGGCAACCGCCTGGGTCGGCGGACTGGCCGGCGTCCTGCGGTATGCCCGCTCGCGTCAGGGAGTCGAGTTGTTCAGCGGACTCGCCCTGGTGTGCGCGGTGACGATGGGGATCACCGGGCTGCTGACCGCGGAGATCCACCTCGGCGGCCGCGAGGAAGGCTGGGCGCTGATCACGCAGTGGGTGACAACCGGGTACGGCGCTCTCGTGTTCGCCAAAGCGGTCGCGTTCGCCCTCCTGGTCGCGGCCGGCTGGTGGCATCGGCGTACGACGCTCCCGCGCCTCGAGGCCGGGGATCCGGTGGCCTTCCGGCGACTGGCCGTGGTCGAGTTGCTGATCATGGCCGCGACGATCGGGCTGGCCGTCGCCCTTTCGCGCACACCGTGACCCGCGTACTCGGTGACATGTCAACAGATCCCCGTACACTGGGTGAATGGTGGATGCGCAGTGGCTCGACACGCGTGAGGCGCGGCTGTGGCAGTCGTATCGCGCCACGTATCGCGAGCTGATGCGGGCCCTGGAAGCGCGGCTGATCGGCAACTCCGGGCTGTCCGGCGCCGACTACGCACTGCTGCACCCGCTGTCGGAGGCGGAGGACGGCGTCCTGCGTACTCGCGACCTGGGCAAGTCGGTCGGCTGGGAGCGGAGCCGGCTGTCCCACCAGGTCAGCCGGATGGAGAAGCGCGGACTGGTCTGCCGCGAGGAGTGCGCGTCGGACGCCCGCGGCTCGATGGTCCGCCTCACCGAGCTCGGTTGGAAGGCGATCGAAGCCGCCGCGCCGGACCACGTCGCCGCGGTCCGCAGCTACTTCTTCGACCACCTGACTGTGGCGGAGCAGACCCAGCTGGCCGGTCTCCTCGACCGCATCGCGACCAACATCCCGGCCGATGCCTGCGCGACCCCGGACTGCGACGAATAGTCCGTCCTGCTCCTTCTGATCTCCCGCGGCGCGACGAGGCGGTGACTCCTCGTACCCGGACGTAAGTGCTGGGTGACACGCCGTCACGCAGAGCAGTCGGAGAGTAGCGCCGAAAGAATGATGTCGTCTCGTTCGGATGCGCGCTGAATTCGACAACCGTTTTCACTAAGGTGAGGATGTGCGGGATGTCAGGTGGTGCACGCGCTGCGGGAGCTTGCGGCGAGTGGGCTGGGGATCTTGTTGCTGAGTCATGACCTGGGGCTGGTGCGAGCGCTCGCGACCCGGGTCGTGGTGCTGTCAGCCGGTCAGGTGATCGCGTCCCGCGGGCCCGGCGTACTCCCGATCGTGCCGGCGGGAACCACTGCCGCCGGACAACCGTTGCTTCAGGCAATGAACCTGTCAGCGGCCCCGCGGCCCCGCGGCCGCGGCCGCCCACACCGACCATCCACAATCTCCGCCCGTGCTGACCCCCGACACAAGGAGCGAACCGCGCCGATGACGCGACTGCACGACCACCTGGCGGAGGCGATCAAGGATCCGGATCCGATCCGGGTCGGCGACGACCTGATCTGCTTGCGGTTCGAAACGATGAAGGTGTACTCCGCGCTCGGCGCCGTACGCCATCTCCTGGAGACCGGCGCGGTCCGGACGGGGGACACGCTGATCGACAGCTCGAGCGGCATCTATGCGCATGCGCTCGCGCTCGCCTGTCACCGGTACGGGATGAAGTGCCACATCGTCGGCTCCACCACGGTCGACCGAACGTTGAAGATCCAGCTCGAGATCCTCGGCGCGACCGTCGAACAGGTGCCGTCGTCGAACAACCTGCAACTCGACCAGAACCTCCGGGTCCGCCGGATCGGCGAGATCCTTCGCGACAACCCGACGTACCACTGGATGCAGCAGTATCACGACGACATCCACTACCTCGGGTACGGCGCGATCGCCGAACTCGTGGCCGAAGTGGTGCCGGCCGGGCCGCTGTGTCTGGTCGGTGGGGTCGGGACCGGGGCGTCGACCGGCGCGATCGCGGCGTACCTGCGGGAGCGCGGGCGGGACGTGAACCTGGTCGGTGTGCAGCCGTTCGGGAGCATCACGTTCGGGGCCGGGCACACGCAGGATCCGGACATGATCATCGCGGGGATCGGCAGCTCGATCGAGTTCCGCAATGTCCGGCACGAGTTGTACGACCGGCTGCACTGGATCTCGTTCGACTATGCGATGTCGGCCGCGGTCGACCTGCTGCGGACATCCGGTGTCTTCGCCGGGCTCTCGGCGGGCGCGGCGTACCTGTCGGCGCTCTGGGAACACAATTGCGACAGCAGCCGGAAGCATGTGTTTCTCGCCGCCGACACCGGGACGCGGTACGTCGAGTCCGCGTTCGCCCGGCATGCCGAGGCGCGGCCGATGGCGTCGATGCGGCCGCGCGAGATCGACTCGCTGGACGAGCTGGCGGTGCCGTGGTCGGCGATGTCGTGGGACCGGCGGGAGTCGGCCTGGGCCTGCCGCGAGGAGTTTCCATCTGCGACTCCGTCGCATTAGGCTGATGTCCGTGACGGGTTTGTCCGCCCTGCTGTACGACCCCGAAAGGCTGGCCGAGCTGCCATGACCGCACCTGCGCTCTCTTCCGTCGACGAGTTGGTCGCCGCCGTCCTCTCGGGCTCCGTCGGCCCCGCTCCGTCCACGTTCGCCGTCACCAGCGCCTTCTGGCTCCACCACACCACGCGCCTGCCGGGTGCCGACGTGACCTATCGCAACTACTACGTCCTCTTGCGGGTCGGCGAGGTCTTCGGCGCCTGCTCCTTCGAGGCCGGCGAGCTCGACCCGTCGTACTGCGCCGACACGTCCGGCCGCACGCTCGCCGACGTACTGCGATTCGACGACCCCCTGCCGGTGCGCATCGCCGCGCTCGACGCCTACCTGGCCTCGGTCGAGCCACACCACGTGTCGCCCGACGCCGAGGAAGTCGTCCTTCCCGCCGGCACGCCGGACGTCCGCGCCCGCGCCCGTGACGCCGCGGTCGCCGGGCTCCTGGATGTTGCCGAGGGCACCAAAGTTGCGCTGATCGGCGTGGTGAACCCGCTCGTCGAGGCGATCACGGCGCGCGGCGGATTGTGTCTACCGTGTGACTTCAACCTCCGCGAGACCGCGTCCGGAGCGCCGGTTTCGCGCGACATGACGCAGGTTGTCGACAATGCCGACGCCGTCGTCGCCACCGGAATGACGTTGTCCAATGGGACTTTCGACGTCCTCCTAGATCGTTGCCGTCAGCAAAAGAAGCCTCTCGCCGTCTATGCTCAGACCGGAAGCGCGGTCGCCCGCGCCTTCCTCGGCTCCGGCGTCACCGCCCTGTCCGCGGAGCCCCTCCCCTTCTCCCAGTTCAGCTCCCGCCCGACGAGCCTGTACCGCTACCACTCCAGGACGGGTCTATGAGCAGCCCCGGTCAGAACCCACCGGTCGTCACCGCACTCCCGGCCGAGGTGCCGGGCGACTGGTGGATGGTGCGCCGGTTGTGGCCGTTCTTGCTGGCATCGGCGGTGAGTCTGATTCCGTTCACCGTGTTCGGGATGTATCTGGTGCCGATCGCGGCGGCGGCCGGTGGGGATGTGGCGGAGATCGGTGGGCTGCGAGGGCTCGGGGGTCTGGCGGCACTGTTGGTCGGGTTCGTGCTGGCGCCGTTGATCGACCGGCTCGCGCGCGAACTGATGGCCGCGGGAGGCCTTGCGTTACTCGGGGTTTCGGCGGCGCTCGGTGCGGTGGGCAACGTGTTTGCACTGGCCGCGTTCTGCTTGCTGATCGGGGCGTCGACGTCGATCCTGGCGCCGTCGATCGGGGCCGCGGCTGCGGATCGGTTCCGGTCGCCCGCAGCGGCCGGGCGCGCCGCGACGTTGGTGTCCGCGACCACGTCGATGATGGCGATGCTGGCCGCGCCGGTCCTGGCCGTTCCCGGGCTCCTCTGGGGCTGGCGCGGGAACCTGCTCGCCGCGTCCGTGGTCTCGCTCTCGTTGTCGGCCGCGTTCTGCTGGCGCGGTCGCGGACGGAAGGCGCCGCTCCAGGCTGACGGCGCCGAGCGGATGAGCTACCTGGCGACGTACCGGGAGCTGGCCCGCATCCCCGGTGCGCTCCCGCTGCTTGCGGTCGCGATGCTGCGGACCGCGGCGTTCATGGGGTACCTGGCCTACCTCGCGGCCTTCTACGACGAGAGGTTCGGCCTGGCGCCGGGATGGTTCGCGCTGGTCTGGTCGCTGAGCGGCGCCTCGTTCTTCCTCGGCAATCTGCTGGCCGGTCGCTATCTCGCCCTCGAACGCCCGTGGATCAGCCCGGAGAAACTGCTGCTCGCCGGCCTCGGACTCGCTCTGATCGGTGTCGCGGCCTTCTACTTCTCGCCGACGCTGCCACTGACCCTGCTCCTGACCGCGCTCATCGGCGCCGGCCACGCGACCGTCGCCGCTTGCGTCACAACCCTGCTGGTCCGACGCAGTGGCGACCTCCGCGGATCGGCCCTCAGCATCAACGCGGCCGGCATGAGCCTCGGGACCTTCCTCGGCGCGGCCATCGGCGGCCTGGGCCTCGGTCTCGGTGGCTACCCCGGCACCGCGTGCGCCTTCGCCGCGATGACGCTGCTTGCCGTCCTCCTCGCCGTACGCGTCCGAGGCGGGCCAACGGTCAGGGCTTGATCCGGGCTTGATCAGGGTCCTCACCGAGCCTTGGTCGATATATCGTTCAGTGTATGGAGAACCTGCCCGACCGCCCGCATCCGCACGCGCATCTCCGCGCGTCCGACATCGATCGCGACCAGGTCGTCGACGTACTGCGGGATGCCCTGATGTCGGGGCGGTTGTCACAGGACGAGCATGCCGACCGGCTCGAGCAGACGCTGCAGGCGAAGACCCTGGGCGAACTCGAGCCGATCACCCGCGACCTCCTCGTCCCCGGTCAGGCCGTGCCGGTGTCGGCCGCGGTGCCGGTGCCGGCCCTGTCGAACGGCCGGGTGCCGATCGAGGAGCCGGCGAACCCGGCGGAGAGCTTCGACACCATGCTGGCGATCTTCGGCGGCGGCGAGCGGAAGGGCCGCTGGCGGGTCAAGCGCCGGACCAACGCGGTCGCGGTCTTCGGCGGCCACGACCTGGACATGACCGACGCGGTGTTCGAGGGCCGCGAGGTGACGATCTGGGCGTTCGCGGTGTTCGGCGGGATCGACATCACCGTCCCCGAGGGCGTCAGTGTCCGCAACGAGGGCGTCGGCATCTTCGGCGGGTTCGCGGCTCGCGGCAGCGAGGACCCGGACCCGAACGCACCCACCGTCGTGGTGAAGGGCCTCGCCCTCTTCGGCGGCGTCGGCGGCCAGTCATCCGCCAAACGGCACGGCAAGAAGAACAAAGGCAAAGGCCACCACCAACTAGGCGGCCATTAGCCACCCCGCCCCGCCCACCCTGTCACCCGCTCGCGCCGCCAGCCCACCCCCGCCCCGCCCGCGCCGTCACCCCGTCACCCGCTGCGCCGCCAGCGCCACCCCCGCCCGCAGTACCGCCAGCGACGCCAGGGGATAACCCGCGGCGGTGCCGGTTGTGTGCTGGTGTGAAGGGGGAGGACCGGCAACGGCCAGGGATATCCGGCTCTTCTGACATATCCGTGGGCGGTTTGTTCGCCTCCTTCGCGTCCCGGACAGGCGGCCGTGTTCTGTCGGTTGCCGCCCGGGGTGGGGAGGATCTGGTCCCGGATCGGGGGGAAGATCCTCCCCAGCCTCGCCCCGCCGGCCGGCCGGAGTCCTGGTGCTCGGTCCTGACCGCCGACATCCGCGAGCGCGACTACTGGGACGAGGCCGGCCCGTGGGTCTCGGCCTGGGCGGACGTGGCGCACTCACCAACCCAGACCGTCAGTTGCTGAATGCTCGCGGCCAAGCGGGGCGTCTCTGACATCGCGCTGCTGTGAGTGGGGCAGGTCCGGTCAGCGGCCCGGCATCGCCACACCCGCCCCCCGGCGTGGCGGGGTGTCGCGGACTTCCAGGCCATCACAATCACCGAGACGCAGCGATCGTCCGTGGGAGGCCTTCGTCCTGGCCTCGTTGTGATGGCCTGGCGATCCGGTCTACGGCACGGGCAACACGACAGTGAGTACGGGCTGTCCGGCTCGATCCCACGGAACCATGCGAAGCGCCGGATATCCCCTCGAACGAGTCGGCCGGCTCTGGGTGGCGAGCGGTGTGGCCGGAGCATGCGCCGGGGATGTCGGGTGGCGGGTGGGGGACGAGAGGGGAACGCAGCGATGGGGTGGCGAGGTGGTCAGATCCAGGACTTGAACCACATTCGGCTGAGCCAGTCGGGGTGGGGGAGGACCTTGTCGGTCAGGATCGGCCAGATGTAGGCGAAGTTCAGCACGACGAGTACGACGAAGGCGCCCACCACCGCACTGCCGATGAGTCTTCGGGGCGTCGCCGTACCCAGCGCGGCTCTGGCCGGTCCGAGGATCTTGCCCAGCACGAGCGCCAGCGCCATCACCGTGAACGGAATCATCGTCACGGCGTAGAAGAAGAAGATCGGTCTGTCGTCGAACGCGAACCACGGCACCCAGCACGTGATGTAGCCGACGATCGGTACGCCGAATCTCCAGTCGCGCGAGCCGATCCACAGCACCAGCGCCGCGATCAGCGACAGGGCCCCGCCCCACCAGAGGATCGGCGTACCGAGGGCGGAGATCACCGACAGGCAGTTCGTCCCGGCCGGCGGGTTGCAGCCCGGCGTACCGGCCTTGATGTCGTTGACCGCGTCGAACCCGATCGGCCGGGCGATGATCGGCCAGCCGGCCGGGTTCGACTGGTAGGGGTGGGTGGCGTGCTTGATGTAGTCGCCGGTGTGGAAGGCGAGCACTTCCTGGTGGTAGTGCAGGAGTGAGCGGAAGTCGTCCGGGACGACCTTCATGACGCCGTGCGCTGGATTCTTGGACGCGTAGTCGTGGTCGTAGGCGTTGTCGTGCAGCAGCCAGCCGGTCCAGGTCGCGAGGTAGGTGACGAGCGCGACCAGCACGATGCTGAAGAACGCCGGGATGCCGTCGACCAGCGCCGACTTCACGAACGCGAACCGGACGCCGAGCGCGCGCCGGGCACCGTAGTCCCAGGCGAAGGCCAGGATGCCGAAGCCTGCCAGCACCCAGATCGCGGACCACTTGGTCCCGCAGGCGAGGCCGAAGCAGATCCCGGCCAGGATCCGCCACGGGCGGAAGAGCAGCCAGCGGCCGACGGTACGGCGTTCGCCGTCCGGGACCGGGGTGTCGAGGGTGTCGGCGTGCCGGCGGCGGGTCCAGTCCCGGTCGGCGATCAGGCAGGAGACCGCGGCGACGATCCAGAACGCCAGGAAGATGTCGAGCAGTGCGACCCGGGACATCACGAAGTGCAGGCCGTCGACGGCGAGCAGCAGGCCCGCGATGGCGCCGATCAGGGTCGACCGGGCCATCCGGCGTACCGTCCGGATCACCAGCAGCACGGTCAGGGTGCCGAACAGGGCCGGCATGAACCGCCAGCCGAACGTGTTCATCCCGAACAGCTGCTCGCCGGCGGCGATCATCCACTTGCCGACCTCGGGGTGCACGGTCAGGCTCGGGGTGGCCTTGAAGACGTCCAGATTGCCGCTCAGGATCGCCTTGTCCGCGGCGCCCTCCGGCTGGTCGATGAACTGCCGGGCGTAGCCGAACTTGAGCAGGCTGAATGCGTCCTTGGCGTAGTACGTCTCGTCGAAGACGAACTTCACCGGGTTGCCCAGGTTCCAGAACCGCAGGATCGCCGCCATCGCGGTGATCGCCAGCGTCGCGATCCAGCCGCCGTCGAAATCCTTCGGCATCGGCGGGTACAACCGGTCCTTCAGCGGCGGCAGCCGTCTCCCGAGCACGTCCCGCCCGAGCGTCTCCAGCCCGTCGGCAGCGTCACTCCGCCGCGCAGTCCCGTCCTCGATCACAGCAGCCACGCCCGCCATGGTACGGACGCCCCGGTACCACCGCCTCCCCGCGTGGGTTCCGGGCGGCTGGAATGATGGCCTGGTGACCGGGCGATTGGTGTTGGCGGGGACTCCTATTGGGGACGTGGGGGACGCTTCGGCGCGGTTGGGGAGGGTGCTGGCGGAGGCTGATGTGGTGGCCGCGGAGGACACCCGGCGGTTGCGGCGGCTGACTTCCGAGCTGGGGATCACGGTCGGTGGGCGGGTGGTCAGCTACTTCGAGGGGAACGAGCGGGAGCGGACCCCGGAGCTGCTCGAGGCGCTGACGTCCGGGCAGACCGTGGTCGTGGTGACGGATGCGGGGATGCCGAGTGTTTCGGATCCCGGGTATCGGCTGGTGGCCGCCGCGATCGAGGCCGAGGTCGACATCACGGCGGTTCCGGGGCCGTCCGCCGTACTGACCGCGCTGGCACTGAGCGGGCTGCCGGTGGATCGGTTCACGTTCGAGGGGTTCCTGCCGCGGAAGCCGGGGGAGCGGGCGCGGCGGCTGGGCGAGCTGGCGGACGAGCCGCGGACGATGGTGTTCTTCGAGGCGCCACACCGGCTGACCGCGTCTCTCCAGGCGATGGCGGAGGCCTTCGGTGCGGAGCGTCGTACGGCGGTCTGCCGCGAGCTCACCAAGACGTACGAGGAGGTCAAACGCGGTCCGGTCGCCGACCTGGTCACCTGGTCCAAGGACGGCGTCCGCGGGGAGATCACCGTCGTGGTGGCCGGCGCGGACCCGCACAAGATCCTCACCCCGGAGGATCTGGCCGCCGAGGTCGCCACCGACGAGGAGGCGGGCACGCCGCGTAAACAGGCCATCGCCGACGTCGCCAAGCGCTTCAACGTCCCGAAACGGACCGTGTACGACGCCGTACTGGCGGCCCGAGACCCCGGTAAATAGCACTGGCGTCCGGCACTACCCTTTAAGGCATGTCCGAGAAGGCCTATTACGTCACCACCCCGATCTACTACGTCACGGCCCCGCCGCACATCGGCAGCGCCTACACGACGGTGGCCGGGGACGTCCTGACCCGTTGGCACGCCCAGCGCGGCGAGCGCAAGTGGTACCTGACCGGTACCGACGAGCACGGCGAGAAGGTGATGCGCAGCGCCGAGGCGCAGGGCATGTCCCCGCAGGCGTGGACGGACAAACTGGTCGAGGAGGCCTGGAAGCCGGCCTGGGTCGACGTCGACATCGCGTACGACGACTTCATCCGGACCACCGAGCAGCGGCACACCGAGCGGGTCCGCGAGTTCTGGCAGACGCTGTACGACAAGGGCGACGTCTACAAGGGCGAGTACGAGGGCCTGTACTGCGTCGGCTGCGAGGAGTTCAAGCTCCCCGCCGACATCCGCACCGACGAGGACGGCACCCAGCGGTGCATGATCCACGGCACCGAGCTGGAGACGGTCTCGGAGACCAACTACTTCTTCCGGCTCTCGGCGTACGCCGACAAGCTGCTGGAACTGTACGAGTCGCAGCCCGACTTCGTGGCCCCGGCCAGCGCCCGCAACGAGGTGGTCGCGTTCGTCAAGCAGGGCCTGCAGGACCTGTCGATCACTCGCTCGACCTTCGACTGGGGCATCCCGGTGCCGTGGGACGAGGACCACGTCCTCTACGTCTGGATCGACGCGCTGCTCAACTACGTGACGGCCGCGGGCTACGGCACCGACCCGGAGCGGTTCGAGGAGCTCTGGCCGGTCGACGTGCACCTGGTCGGCAAGGACATCCTCCGGTTCCACGCGGTGATCTGGCCGGCCATGCTGATGGCCGCGGGGGTCGCCGTACCGAGGCAGGTCTTCGCGCACGGCTGGCTGCTGGTCGGCGGCGAGAAGATGAGCAAGTCGAAGCTGACCGCGATCGCGCCGCACGAGATCACCGACCACTTCGGCTCGGACGCGTTCCGGTACTACTTCCTGCGGACGATCCAGTTCGGGTCCGACGGCTCGTTCTCCTGGGAGCACCTCAGCGCGGTCTACACCTCCGAACTCGCCAACGGCCTGGGCAATCTGGCCAGCCGGATCGCGGCGATGGTCGGCAAGTACTTCGACGGCGCGCTGCCGGAGCCCACCGACCACGGACCGGCCGAGCAGGCGCTCGCCGACAAGCTAGCCCAGACGGTGGCGATCGCGGACAAGGCGATCGAGTCGCTCGCCTTCCAGGACGCGCTGGCCGCGATCAACGAGCTGGTCGGCGCGGTCAATGGGTACGTCACCGAGCAGGAGCCGTGGAAGGTTGCGAAGGACGAGTCCCAGCAGGCCCGCCTGGCCACGATCCTCTACAGCGCGGCGGAGACGCTGCGTGCGGTCGCCGTACTGCACAACCCGACGATGCCGAAGACGTCCGCGAAGCTCTGGACCCTGCTGGGCGCCGAGGAGAAGCTCGGTTCGCTGAAGGACCAGCGGGTCCAGGACGCCGGCACGTGGGGCCAGCTCCCGGCCGGCGCCACGCTGACCAAGGGCGACGCGCTGTTCCCGCGGCTCGAAGAGGCCTAGACCTCGACCTGGACCGCGGCCGTCGCGTGGTAGAGCGCGGCGGCCTGGGTCCGGCTGGTGACGGCGAGCTTGGTCAGGATGTTCGCCACGTGGAACTTCACCGTCGACTCGCTGATGTGCAGCTCGTTCAGGGCGAGCTCCACGGCCGTCGAGCGGGCCGAATCAGCGTCGATCCGCTGGTTCCGCAGTACGCCGAGAAGCGTGGCGAGCGTGGCCGCGTGGGCCTCACCGAGCTCGGCGGCTAGGTCGGCGCGAGCCTTGGCCAGCACGTCGTCTGCCATGTCGTTCAGGGTACGGCGGTTGATGCGTCCACCCGAGCCCGTCTTTCGGACGGTGGACAACCGTTCGTTCGGCCAGTCGGGAATGCCCGGACACCCGCGAAGCTTGATTGAAGTATCAACCAATCGATGGAGGCGCAGCATGCGAGCGGTGGTTTTCGAGGAGTTCGGCGGTCCCGAGGTACTGCGGACCGAGGATGTGACCGAGCCGCACGCCGGCCCCGGACAGACCCGGGTCCGGGTTCGCGCGGCCGGGGTGAACCCGATCGACTTCAAGGTCCGCCGCGGCTGGACCAAGGGGTTCATCGACGTGACGTTCCCGGCCACGCCGGGGCTGGAGGTCGCCGGGGTGGTGGACGAGGTCGGTGAAGGCTCGGAGTTCGCCGTCGGTGACGAGGTCGTCGGCTGGTCCACGACCGGGTCGTACGCCGAGCACGCGCTGGCCGGCAACGTCGTACGCAAGCCGGAGGGCCTGAGCTGGGAGCAGGCGGTCGGGCTGCCGATCGCGGGTGAGACGGCGCAGCGTGTCCTGGATGAGCTGCAGCTGAAGGACGGCGAGACCCTGCTCCTGCACGGCGCCGCCGGCGCGGTCGGTTCGATCGCGGCTCAGCTCGCCAAGACCGCGGGTGCCACGGTCATCGGTACGGCGTCACCCGCCAACCACGACTTCCTGCGCTCGCTCGGCGTGATCCCGGTCGCGTACGGCGAGGGCCTGGTCGACCGGGTTCGCGAAGTCGCGCCGCAGGGCATCGACGCGGTCTTCGACACCGCCGGCCACGGCGGTCCGAAGGAGTCGATCGAACTCCGCGGCGACACCGACCGGATCGTCACGATCGCCGACTTCAGCGCCGCGGAACTCGGCGTTGCGGCGTCCATGGGCAGCAGCGCCTCGCCGGCGGAGATCGCCGCCGGCCTGACCAACCAGCTGCAGGCCGCCGCAGCCGGCAACCTCCAGGTCCGCATCGCCCAGACCTTCGCCCTGATAGACGCCGCCAAGGCCCAAGAACTCAGCGAATCCGGCCACGCCCCCGGCAAGGTCGTCGTACTCCCCTAGGCGTAGGCGAACCGAGAGGTCGGTGCTGGTACGTCGGCCACTCGCGGGTCCCAGCGGTCGACGAAGTTCACCCCGGGCGGGATCTCGACGGAGGTCGTCGAGGTCCAGCCGCGGGTGAGGGTCGGGAAGTCGGGGACGTCCGGGTGGTACGCCGAGCCGCGGCGAGCCGGCCGGGCGGCCGGTCGGAGAGTGTTTGATCTCAACCCTTGTTGAGGTATTACGGTCTCCGTCATGAACACGTCGAAGACCGGCCGCGACGCCGACGAGAAGCTGATCCGCGAGCTTGTCGCTCGATCTCAGGAGGCGCAACTGGACGCCGATGCACTGCCCGCTCTGCATACCCCCGACCTGGTGCTCGTCAACCTCGCCGGTCGGCGGGTCTTCGGGCGAGATACCTTCGCCGCTGCGATGGCAGCGGCGCTGTCGACGCCGTTGAAGGATGTTCGGACGACGCTGCAGACCGACGACATCCGGTTCCCCACGCCGGACGTTGCGATCGCCAGCCTGACCAAGACGATCCACGATGAGCGATCCGCTGAAGCCGGCACGATGCCCACGACGGGTGCGATGACGTACGTGCTGGTGCGCAGGGGTGACGGGTGGCAGATCGCCTTGGCGCAGACGACACCGATCCGCTGACGCGGGCTGGCTTCCTGCACGATCCGGCTGGGTAAACCCGTCGCCCCGGCGACTGCTCACTTCTACAGTCGACGCATGACCAGCATCCTTTCCGCCGTGGCCTGGCCGTACGCGAACGGTCCCAGGCATATCGGCCACGTGTCCGGGTTCGGCGTACCGTCCGATGTGTTCAGCCGGTACCTGCGGATGGCTGGTCACGACGTGCTGATGGTGTCCGGCACGGACGAGCACGGTACGCCGATCCTCGTGCAGGCGGAGCAGGAAGGGGTGAGCCCGCGGGAGCTCGCCGACCGCTACAACCGGGTGATCGTCGAGGATCTGCACGGCCTCGGCCTGTCCTACGACCTGTTCACCCGCACCACGACCCGCAACCATTACGCCGTCGCCCAGGAGCTCTTCAAAACCCTTTACCGCAACGGATATCTCATCACCAGGACGACGATGGGCGCGATCTCGCCGTCCACCGGCCGCACCCTCCCCGACCGCTACATCGAGGGCACCTGCCCGATCTGTGGGTACGACGGCGCCCGCGGGGACCAATGTGACAACTGCGGGAACCAGCTGGACGCGATCGACCTGATCAACCCGCACAGCCGGATCAACGGCGAGACGCCGGTGTTCGCGGAGTCGGAGCAGTTCTTCCTGGACCTGCCGGCGCTGGCCGATCAGCTGGGCGCCTGGCTGCAGACCCGCACCGGATGGCGGCCGAACGTGCTCAAGTTCGCCCTCAACCTCCTCGACGACGTCCGGCCGCGGGCGATGACGCGCGACATCGACTGGGGCATCCCGGTGCCGCTGCCGGGCTGGGAGGACAACCCGAACAAGCGGCTGTACGTGTGGTTCGACGCGGTCATCGGCTACCTGTCCGCCAGCATCGAATGGGCCCGGCGGACCGGAGACCCGGACGCCTGGCGCAAGTGGTGGTGCGATCCGGAGGCCCAGTCCTACTACTTCATGGGCAAGGACAACATCACCTTCCACGCCCAGATCTGGCCGGCCGAACTCCTCGGCTACAACGCCTCGCCCGGGCAGTACGGCGTACTCGATCTGCCGACCGAAGTGGTGAGCAGCGAGTTCCTGACGCAGGAGGGCAAGAAGTTCTCGTCGTCCCGGTCGGTGGTAATCTTCGTCGGCGACGTGCTGGAGCGGTACGGGCCGGACGCGTTGCGGTACTGGGTGTCGGTCGCCGGGCCGGAGACGCGCGACGCCGACTTCACCTGGTCCGACTTCGTCCGGCGGAACAACGACGAACTGGTCGGCACCTGGGGCAACCTGGTCAACCGGACCGCCTCGATGATCGCGAAGAACCTCGGCGCCATCCCGGCGGCCGGCGAGCTGACCGCGGCCGACCGTGACCTGCTTGCCGGCAGCAAGGAGGCGTTCGGCACCGTCGGCGACCACCTGCGGCACCAGCGGCTGCGGACCGCGATGGGCGCGGCGATGCGGAACGCGGCCGACGCGAACCAGTACTTGTCCCAGCAGGCGCCGTGGAAGGAGCCGGATCCGGAGCGGAAGGCGACGATCCTGCACGTCGCCGCGCAGGTGGTGGCCGACAGCAACCGGCTGCTCGCGCCGTTCCTACCCCACTCGGCCCAACGCGTGCACGAGGCACTCGGCGGGACGGGGACGTTCCTGCCGCAGCCCGAGGTCCGCGAGGCCGACGACCTCGACGGCGGCGCGCCGTACCCGATCATCACCGGCGACTACACCGCCCAACCACGCTGGGCGTCGGAGCCCGTCGTACCGGGCACGCCGGTGCGACCCCCCACCCCGATCTTCGCCAAGCTGTCACCGGACGTGGTCGAGGAGGAGCTGGCGCGGCTCGGTTGACGCTTTCTTACAAGCGCGTAAGTGGCGGCGGTCGTACGGTCAGGGGTGAGAGGAGTTGAGGACGATGACGAACTACCTGGCGACCGCCGAGACCGATATCGCCGCAGCGCCCGAGCGGGTGTGGGACGTGCTGACCGATCCGGAGCAGCTGAAGGAGCTGTGGTTCGGAGCCGAGGTGAAGACGGACTGGCAGCAGGGGAGTCCGATCACCTGGAGTGGCGAGTGGGAGGGGAAGCCTTATCAGGACAAGGGCGAGATCCTCGAGGTCGACCCCGGGCGGCTGCTGAAGCTGACGCACTACAGTCCGCTCACCGGGCAGCCCGACGTACCGGAGAACTACCACACGCTGACCTACACGCTGGACGGCAGCGATACGGCGACCCACTTGAAGCTCACGCAGGACAACAACGGCAGCGAAGAGGAGGCGAAGCACTCCCAGGAGATGTGGGAGATGCTCGTCGCCAAGGTCAAGGGCGCCGCTGAGACAGCGGGTCAGTAATCTGAAGCCTATGGCTGCTGATGGTGTAGAGGTCGACCGGCCGACCCGGGAACGGGCCGCGATCGGGGAGGACGGCAGGTCGCGGGACCGGACCCGGCCGGCGCTGCCCGATCCGCTGCCGATGAGCGTGGTCGACGCGCATTGCCATCTCGACATCGCCGACGGCGACGACGGCGCCTGGCTGAGCCCGGCCGAGGCGATCAAGCTGGCCTCGTCCGTCGGCGTCACCCGGATCGTCCAGGTCGGCTGCGACCTGCCGGGCGCGGTCTGGGCGGTCGAGGCCGCCGAGCAGTACCCGAACCTGATCGCCGGCGTCGCGCTGCACCCGAACGAGGCGCCGAAGCTGAAGGCCGCCGGCGAGCTCGACAGCGCGCTGGCCGAGATCGAGCGGCTGGCGACCGGCGCGGACAAGGTCCGGGTGATCGGTGAGACCGGGCTGGACTACTTCCGCACCGGCGAGGACGGCCGCGCCGTGCAGCACGAGTCGTTCGCCGCGCACATCGAGCTGGCGAAGCGGCTGGACAAGACGCTGATGATCCACGACCGGGACGCGCACGACGACATCCTGCGGATCCTGGACCGCGAGGGCGTGCCGGACCGGGTGATCATGCATTGTTTCTCGGGCGACACCGAGTTCGCTCGTGAGTGCGTCAACCGGGGTGCGTTCCTGAGCTTCGCCGGCGTGGTGACGTTCAAGAACGCCCAGTCCCTGCGGGACGCGCTGGCTGTGACCCCGCTCGACCGCGTGCTGGTCGAGACCGACGCGCCGTACCTGACTCCGTCCCCGCATCGCGGTCAGCCGAACGCGTCGTACCTGATCCCGCACACGGTCCGGAAGATGGCCGGCGTCCTGAACATCTCGGTCGCCGAGCTCTGCGATGCTCTGAACCACAACGCGAATCGGGCCTTCGGCGGCTCATGGTGATGGTCCTGACCGATGCCGACATCCGGGATCGGCTGACGGCCGAGGACGCCGTCGCGTGGACGCGGGAGGCGATCCTCGCCGCGCACACCGGGCGGTTGCACACGCCGCCACGGGTGCACACGGAGCTGGGTGGCGGGAATCTCGTCTTCACCACCGGCGCGCTGACCGGGGAGTGGTACGGCTACCGGTCGTACGACACCTTCCCCACCGATCCCGGCGGCCAGCTGGTCGTCGTCCACGACTGGCACACCGGCACGGTGCGTGGTGTTGCTGTGGGCAACGAGCTCGGACCCCGCCGGGTCGGGGCGATCGGTGCGGTCGCGGTCGACACACTGGCTCGTACGGACGCCACGACGCTCGGGCTGGTCGGCACCGGCACCCAGGCGTGGACCCAGCTGTGGGCGATCGTCACGGTCCGCCGGCTGACCTCCGTCGCCGTCTTCAGCCGAGAGCCAGTCCGCCGGGATGCCTTTGCTGCAAGGGTTTCCGAGGAGTTGGGTATGCCCGCTGCCGGCGTCGCGTCGGCCCAGGAGGCGGTTGACGGGCGGGACATCGTCGTACTCGCGACCAACAGCCCGGTGCCCGTGATCGAGGCCGACTGGGTCGCGCCGGGCGCGTTCGTGACCACGCTCGGACCGAAGCTGATCGGGCGAGCCGAGTTCGGTCCAGGCCTGATCGCCCGGGCGGATGTCGCGGTGACGGACTCGATCGACCAGACACGCGCGTACGACCCACCGTTCGTGCTGGTCGGCACGCCACAGCACGACCGGCTGATCAGCCTCGGCGCGGTGCTCGCCGGCGACACCCCCGGCCGCACCTCCCCGCAACAGATCACCGCCTTCTGCTCCGTAGGCCTGGCAGGCACCGAGGCTTACCTGTTGGCGAAGCTGGTTTCGTGACCGGCTGGACGCCGACCGTCAACGTTTCCGTCGACCGTTGCGCGGGGCCCCGGACAAGCGCAGTCTGAGGGCGTCAGCCTCAGCGGAGGCCGGTGTCCACACATGGGGGAGAAGGCAATGAGTGTTCTGATGACGCTGCGGGTGACTGGGGATCCGACGGCAATCGAGAAGTTGGGCGCCGACAACGGCGCACTCTTCCAAGGGGTGGTGGCGGACGCGTCCAGCCGCGGTCTGATCTCGCATCACTTCTACGGCAGTGACACCGAGCTTCTCGTCGTCGACGAGTGGCCCGACCAGGCCTCGTTCCAGGCCTTCTTCGAGAACTCCGGAGCGCAGATCCAGCAGATGATGGCGGCGGCCGGGGTGACCGCAGAGCCGGCCATCGAGTTCTGGCGGCACCTGGAGGTCGGCGACGACGTCGGGTGACGCCGCTGGTAGACACACCTCATGGAGTTCAGTGAGGTGGTCCGGCGACGCCGGATGGTGCGGAACTACGACCCGGACCGGGCGGTGCCGGACGAGCTCCGGGAACGCATCCTGGAGAACGGGTTGCGCGCGCCGTCCGGCGGGTTCACGCAGGGGTGGGCGTTCCTGACGCTCGAGGGCGACGATCGGGAGCGGTACTGGCGGATCGCGGCCGAGGACGCCGACGAGAAGTATGTGGAATGGCTCACAGGGCTGCGCCGCGCACCGCTGCTGATCCTGGCCTTCGCGCACAAGGACGCCTACCTCGATCGGTACGCCGCCGCGGACAAGGGCTGGACGGACCGCGACGAGGCCCGCTGGACCGCGCCGTACTGGTACATCGACACCGCGATGGCGGTGCTGCTGATGCTCCAGACGGTGGTCGACGAAGGCCTGGGAGCGTGCTTTTTCGGGCCTCGTGCGGACAAGGTGGGCCGGTTGCTGAAGGAGTTCGGCGTACCCGAGGGGTTCGACCTGATCGGGCTGCTGTCGGTCGGCTACCGGGCCCCGGACAGGCGGTCGCCGTCGCTGCGGCGGGGCCGCCGGACCACCGCGGAAGTGGTGCATCGAGGGCAATGGGGCCATCACCTGGCGTAACGGCCCCATTACACCTTTTTACGACTCGCCGACGAGGGGATTGGCGCTTCCGGGACATCTTCGTTACTGTCTCGTGATGTTGGCCGGGATCGGGGAAGATTCCGGGCAGCACATCCCCTCGGCGGGATCCTGGGTTCCGGGCAGCCAGTCCGGCGTTCGCGATCGGTGCCTGTGCTGTCCCACCCCGTGCCCGGGTAGCCCTACCTGGGAGCGTTAGTGCGTAAGTCCATCATCGTGGCCGTCGGTGCGACGGCTGCGTTCGCCGTTGCGGGCGGCTCCGTGGCGTATGCCGCGAAGAGCAAGACGGTCAGTCTGTCCGTCGACGGCCAGGTGCAGAAGGTGCATACCTTCGGCTCCACCGTGGCAGACGCTTTGAAGGCCGAGAAAGTTCAGGTCGGTGAGCACGACGTCGTCGCGCCCACGCCGGACTCCAAGCTCAAGGACGGTCAGGAGATCGCGGTGCAGTACGGCCGCCAGCTGACCATCGACGCCGACGGCACCAAGAAGGCCTACTGGACCACGGCCGACAGTGTCAGCGAGGCTCTCGCCGACCTCGGTCTGCGGTACGACACCGGCGCCGTCTTCTCCACCAGCCGCAGCGCGCCGCTCGGGCGTCAGGGCCTGGAGCTCGTCGTGAAGACCCCGAAGACCGTCCAGATCGTGCGACAGGGCAAGGTCGCGACGATCAAGTCGATGGCTGCGACCGTCGGCGAGGCGCTGACCGCGGCCAAGATCGTCTGGGACCGGGACGACCGGATCAGCCCGGCGGCGGCCACCGCGCTCAAGCCGGGAGTCAACCGGGTCGGGTACGTGAAGGTCGACGTCAAGAAGGTCACCAAGACCGAGGCGATCGCCCACGGCACCGCCGAGACCAAGTCGGCGACGCTGGAAGTGGGCAGCAAGAAGACCGCCGCCAAGGGCGTCAACGGCGCGAAGTCGGTGACGTACGTGCTCACCTACCTGGACGGCAAGCTGACGACCACCAAGCTGCTCACGTCGACGCTGGTCACCGCGCCGGTCGACGAGAAGGTCCTGGTCGGCACCAAGCCGAAGCCGGCAGCGCCGACGCCGACGCCGACCCAGGACACCAGCACCCCGCCGTCCACCGGCGACACCAGTGCCTGGGACCGGATCGCCGAGTGCGAGTCGGGCGGCAACTGGTCCATCAACTCCGGCAACGGGTACTACGGCGGCCTGCAGTTCGACCACGGCACGTGGGCGGCCTACGGCGGGACGGCGTACGCCACGAACGCGAACGGCGCGTCGAAGGCGCAGCAGATCGCGATCGCGGAGAAGGTCAAGGCCGACCGCGGTGGCTACGGCGCCTGGCCGGTCTGTGGCAAGCGCGCATAGTGACAGACTGACGGGGTGACCCCGTCTGATTCATCCACTTCCGCCGGACCGAGACTTCTCGGTCCGGCGGAAGTGCGTTCACTGGCCGCCGCGCTCGGGGTCCGCCCGACCAAGCAGCGCGGCCAGAACTTCGTCATCGACCCGAACACCGTCCGCCGGATCGTCCGCGCGGCCGAACTGGACGACGGCGAGACCGTGCTCGAGGTCGGCCCCGGTCTCGGCTCGCTGACCCTGGCGCTGCTGGCCGACGGGCATCCGGTCACCGCGGTCGAGATCGACCCGCTGCTGGCGAAGGCTCTGCCGTCGACGATCGCGACGTACGCGCCGGATCAGGCGGGCATGCTGAGGGTGGTCGAGGCCGACGCGATGACGGTCGGACCGGAGCAGGTCGGGTCGCCGTCCGCGTGTGTGGCCAACCTGCCGTACAACGTCGCCGTACCGGTCCTGCTGCATCTGCTCGCCATCTCCCCGTCACTGCGGCACGGGCTGGTGATGGTGCAGTCCGAGGTCGCGGACCGGCTTGCGGCCCCGCCCGGTTCGCGGACGTACGGCGTACCGTCCGCGAAGGCGGCCTGGTACGCCGAGGTGCGGCGGGCCGGGCCGATTGGGCGGAACGTGTTCTGGCCGGCGCCGAACGTGGACTCCGGGCTGGTCGCGTTCGAGCGGCGGGACGCGCCGAAGACGGCGGCGAGCCGGGAGGAAGTGTTCGCGGTGATCGAGGCGGCGTTCTCGCAGCGGCGGAAGACCGTGCGGTCCGCGCTGGCCCGCTGGATGCCCGACCGCGAGCGGCTCGACGAGGTGTTCCGGGTCACGGGGATCGACCCGAAGCTGCGCGGGGAGATGCTCGGGATCACCGACTTCGCCGCGCTCGCCGGCGCCGGTCGGCCTGACTAAGGCAGTAGCGTGTGCCCGTGCCACCTTCCTCTGAGGTCACGGTGCGGTCGCCGGCCAAGATCAATCTGGGTCTGTCGGTCGGTCCGCCGCGCCCGGACGGGTTCCACCCCGTCGCCACGGTCTACCAGGCCGTTGCCCTGTACGACGATGTCACCGCGGTGCTGCGCGACGACGACGCCTCGATCTCGGTGGACGTGGTCGGCGACTTCGCGAACGACGTACCGACCGACGACACGAACCTCGCGGTGCGGGCGGCGTTGCTGCTGCAGGCGGAGTACGACGTCGAGGAAGGCGTCGAGCTGACCATCCGCAAGACGATCCCGGTCGCGGGCGGGCTGGCGGGCGGATCCACTGACGCGGCAGCGACTTTGGTGGCGTGCAATCGGTTGTGGGGGCTGCAACTCTCGCAGACCGAGTTGCGGAACCATGCGGCCGAGCTGGGCAGCGACGTGCCGTTCTGCCTGGTCGGTCACACCGCGCTCGGCCAGGGGCGGGGCGAGCAGGTCACCGAGGTGATGTCGCGCGGGACCTTCCACTGGGTCTTCGCGATCGCGGACGGCGGGCTGTCCACGCCGGCCGTCTACAGCGAACTGGACCGGCTGCGTCCGCTCCGGCGGGTCGAGGCGCCGCAGGTCCGCCCCGAGCTGATGTCCGCACTGCTCTCCGGTCAGCCCGGCGCCCTCGCGGTTGCCCTCAGCAACGACCTCCAGGCGGCGGCGCTGTCGCTGCGCCCCGAGCTCGGCGAGACCCTCCAGTTCGGCCTCGACCAGGGCGCCCTCGCCGCCCAGATCTCCGGCTCCGGCCCGACCTGCCTCTTCCTCGCCGCGGACAGCCGCAGCGCCGTCGACCTGGCCGTCGAACTCGCCGAATCCGGCCTCTGCCGCATGGTCCGCCAAGCCGAAGCCCCCGTCCCCGGCGCCCGAATCCTCCCCGCCACGGTCACCCGGTAGCTCGAGCATGGGTGAACAGCGCCCGGGCGCTCGTCAGCCCGCGTCGGCTGCTCCCGACGCGGCGGGCGGTCCGCTCCCGACCGACCCGTCGTGCCGGCCGACTGGGCGCCCCGGTCGCGGAACGCTCACCGGTCGGCTCACGGTGCCCGACGACTGGGATTCCCCCGAGACCAACCAACGAGGAGATCGCCGAAGACTTCTATCGGTGAATCACCGGTAGCTCCAGCCGTGCAGTTTCAGCAGCCTGCAAAGGGCTCTGGTTATCTGCCGGTGAGGATGGATAGGAGTTGGTTGGTAGGGGTGGTGAGGGCTGCGCGGACGGCTTGGGGTGGGTTGAAGGTGGCGGGGTGGAGGGCTGCGGTGGCGCGTTCGAGGTCTGGCTGGGCCAGCGCGGCGGGCACGGTGGGGGACCTGGCGCCGTCGAGGAGCGGGCGTACGTAGGTCTCGAAGTCGCGGTACGTCGACGGGGGCTGGCCGGTGGGGGCCCAGGCCAGGTAGAGGCGGGCGATGTCGACGTTGGTGTCGTGGAGGAAGTCGGTGGCCGAGGTCGTGCTGTTCGGTGGATCGGTGACCTGGGCGCCGCCGAGCGTCTCCGGGGGCATTCCGCAGGCCAGGTAGAGGGCCGGCCAGAAGATGGTGAAGTAGAAGCAGTCGTCGAAGGTGTTGAAGTGCCACAGCGCGGCGGCTTCGGACCAGGCCTGCGCCGTCTCGTCGAGGCCTACTGATCCCGGTCGCAGCGACTGGGCTACGCCGTACGCGGTGGAGAGGCCGAGCTCGGCGTACGCGTCGAGCCGTAGTCCCTCGTGCGGGCCGGTGCCTTCGAGGCCCCAGGTGCCCGGATAGGCGATCGGTACGTCGGGCAGCCGTCGCTCGAGTTGGTGCGTGACGACCTGTCGTGCGCGATCGGGGAGACAGGCGCGCAGCCAGATCTCGGTCAGGTCCTGGCGGTAGTCCTCGATCGAGAGGACCGGCACCGCGACATTCAGTGGTCTCGGCTGACCGCCACAGTGAGCGCATCCCTCGACTGCCGTCCGTGCGCCGCAGTCCGCGCACACAAGCATCGTCCGCTTGCGCAGGGGGATCCGGCCGGCCTCGGTGAGGTTGGCCGCGAGGGTGGTGACGCCGCGCTGGTACGCCGGACTCAGTGGGTCGAGGAAGACGTCGTACCGGATTCTGGCGGCATCCAATGCATCGACGAACTCGTCCCGGAACGCGGCGGCCAGCTTCTCGGCGTCGACGCCCGCCCGCTCGGCGCGCGTGAGCACCGAGCCCTGATGGACATCGACGCCGGCGGTCGTCACCACCCGCTCACCACGTGCCCGTGCCGACCGGGACGCGAGGTCCGCGGCCAGGTACGTCCCGGCGAGCTGACCGACGGGCAACGGCCTGCCGGTCTTCGCGGGCGGCATCACGACAACGGTCGCACCGGCACACGTCGCGATGCTCATGCGAAGGCTCCTCCCCGGGGCGGCGGCGATGGCGAGCACGGCCGGGCCGGTTACTCTGCACACCGGATCGGTCGCAGTCCGCGACGATACTCTCAGTCCGGGTCGCCCGAAACCCCTTGAAACACAGGGATTTCACCCCAACTGGGCAAGCGAGCGTTTGAATCGCCGGGTAATTCGGTCGCGGCCCGGGCGGGCCGCTGTTACGGTCCGGGCAGGAGTCCATCGATCGAGTGGCAGGAGAACGGGATGCGGCGCGTGGTGATCGACCTCATCGGTACTGATCGCTTCGACGCATTCGCGAGGACTCTTGAACTCTCTGACGATGGGCATTGTGGCGCATGTCGACGCCGGTAAGACCAGCCTGACCGAGCAGCTGCTGTACGCCGCCGGTGTGATCGACCGGGTCGGCCGGGTCGACGACGGGAACACCCAGACCGACTCGATGGACCTCGAGCGGAAGCGCGGCATCACGATCCGCTCGGCGGTGGTGTCGTTCGAGCTGGGCGACCTGACCGTCAACCTGATCGACACCCCGGGACACTCCGACTTCATCGCCGAGGTCGAGCGCGCTCTGTCCGTGCTGGACGGCGCCGTGCTGGTGATCTCCGCGGTCGAGGGCGTCCAGGTGCAGACCCGTCTGCTGATGCGCACGCTGACCCGGCTGCGCATCCCGACCTGCCTGTTCGTGAACAAGATCGACCGTGTCGGCGCCCGGTACGACGAACTGCTCGCGGACATCGCGCGGTTGCTGACTCCCGCCGCCGTTCCGATGGGATCGGTGTCGGACCTCGGTACTCGCGGAGCCGTCTTCGAACCGTTCGGGCTGCCGCGCAAGGTGCTCGGAGAACTGCTTGCCGAGCGCAACGACGGCTTCCTGGCCCGCTATCTGGACGACGGGTTGTCGGCCGACGACTACGCGGCTGAGCTGCGCCGGCAGGTGGCGGCCGCGCAGGTCCACCCGGTGTACTTCGGCTCCGCGATGACCGGCGTCGGTATCGCCGACCTGATCGGAGGCATTCAGTCCTGGTTGCCGCGCGCAACCGCATTGCCGTCGGATGCCTTGCAGGCAAGGGTTTTCAAGGTCGAGCGTGCGTCCGCCGGCCAAAAGGTTGCCTCGGCGCGCGTGTTCGCCGGGTCCTTGTCGGCTCGCGCGTACGTCGATGTGCACCCGGCGGAAGGTCCGTCGTACCAGGCGCGTCCGACGGCGGTGGAACTCTTCGAGCGCGGGTCGCGGCGGACGGTCGAGCGAGCCGAGGCCGGGCAGATCGTGGCGTTGCGCGGGCTCAAGGACATCCGGATCGGCGATCAGCTCGGCGTGCCGGCGCGTGGTGCGGGCCGGTTGTTCGCGCCGCCGACGCTCGAGACTGTCGTGAGTGCGCGGGATCGCGTGAAGCTCTTCCAGGCGCTGACCCAGCTCGCCGAACAGGACCCGCTGATCCGCGTCCGGAAGGCCGACGACATCACGGTCAGCCTGTACGGCGAGGTGCAGAAGGAGGTGATCGCGTCCTTGCTCGAGTCGGAGTACGGACTGGCGGTCTCCTTCAGCGAGACCACGCCGATCCACATCGAACGGTTGGCCGGCGCGGGTACGGCGTACCGGGAGATCGGTGCCCCTGACAACCTCTGGGCGGCGGCGGTCGGCCTCCGCGTCTCACCCATTGCCGACGGCATCGAATACAACCTCGAGGTCGAGCTGGGCGGTCTGCCCCGCGCGTTCCACACGGCCATCGAGGAGACGGTCCGCCAGACCCTCCATCAGGGCCTGTACGGCTGGGAGATCCCGAACTGCCGCATCGATCTCACGCACACGGCGTACATCAGCCCCGTGACGGTCGCCGCCGACTTCCGCCGGCTCGTGCCACTCGTCCTGATGCAAGCCGTCGCGGACGCGGGCACCACAGTCCTCGAGCCGGTCAACCATTTCGAGCTGGACATTCCCGCCAACTCCGTCGCCCGGGTCTTGTCCCTGCTAGCCGAATCACGCGGCCTGGTCGAACAGACCACCCTGCATGAGGATCGTGCGCACCTCGAAGGCACGATCCCCGCCGCCACCACTCACCCCTTCGAGACCCATCTCCCCGGCCAGACCCACGGCGAAGGCATTCTCACCCCTGTCTCCACCAGCTACCGCCCCGTCCCAGGTACAGCTCCCAGCCGCTCCCGAACCGACGGCAATCCTCTCAACCAGAAGCAGTACCTCCTCCACCTCAACCAGGCGTGAGCCGGTCAGGCGAAGCGCGCGAGGGTGGTGTGGATCTGCTCGACGGCGTTGGCGGAGTCGGTGAAGTGGGCGGTGACGCAGAGACGTTCGCGGAGGTGGAGGAGCGGCATCCGGTCGCGCCAGCCCGGCGCCAGCGGATGAGCTTCTTCGTAGGCGCGGTAGAAGGCATCGGGGATGTTGCCGCAGCCGATGAGCATGGACAGTTCGGCCTCAGGCCAGCCGTAGTAGACCGCGGGGTCGATCAACGCCGGGCGACCGGCGGGTGTCGGGAGGAGATTGCCGTACCAGAGGTCGCCGTGGAGCAGCGACGGAGGTTGGGGCGGGACGAGCTCGGGGAGGCGGTCGGAGACGCGTTCGAGGCGGTGGCGGTCGTCCGGTGAGAGGGCGTTGTAGCAGTTGGGGACTTCCAGGTAGCGGACCAGGCGGTGCTGGGCGAAGAAGCTGTGGCCGTCGGTGGTCCACGGGTTCCGCTGCGGAAGGATGCCCAGGTAGTTGTCCTGGTGATACCCGAATTTGTCGGCGGTGTGCTGGTGCTGGAGGGCCAGGGCGCGGCCGGCGTCTTCCCAGTAGGTGGGAGAGGGAGCGGATGCACCGAGGTCGGTGAGGACGATGAAGTCGGGCGCGACGCGGAGCACTTCGGGTACGGCGAACCCGCCCGGGACCCGGAGTGCGTCGAGGCCGTCGGCTTCCACCGCGTAGAGGTCGGTCGGCAGGTCGGTCTGCGTCTTCACGATCGCCGACCGGCCGAGCGACGTACGGACGCGGAAGGTCTTGCTGGCGTAACCGCCTTCCACGGATTCGGCGGACACGGCATCACCGAGAGCCAGGCCGTCGAGCCAGGAAGGAGTCAGCACGTGGACGATCCTGGCACGCTCGCCGGTGTCGGCTACCCTGGGGCGCGATATGGCGACACCTAACTTGGTCAACCTGGAAGCTGTTTCCAAGGGCTTCGGGACTCGGACACTCCTCGACTCGGTCAGCCTCGGCATCGGCCGGGGTGAACGCGTCGGCGTGGTCGGGCGGAACGGCGACGGCAAATCGACACTGTTGCGGCTGCTGGCCCGGCGGGAGGAGCCGGACAGCGGACGGATCACCCACAACCGGGACCTGCGGCTCGGGTACCTCGGCCAGAGCGACGACCTCGACCCGGAGCAGACCGTGCTGCACGCGGTGCTCGGCGAGGTGGAGACCTACACGTGGGCCGCCGACCCGCGGACGCGGTCGGTGATGGAGCACTTGCTGGGTGGCGTCGATCACCAGGCGCTCGTCGGCTCGTTGAGCGGTGGTGAGCGGCGGCGCGCCTCGCTGGCCAGGTTGCTGCTGATCGAGGTCGACCTGCTGATCCTCGACGAGCCCACCAACCACCTCGACATCGAGGCGGTCAACTGGCTCGCCGAGCACGTGGTCGACCGGGCCGGCGCGCTCATCGTCGTGACCCACGACCGCTGGTTCCTCGACGCGGTCTGCACTGACACCTGGGAGGTCCAGGGCGGCCGCGTCACGTCGTACGACGGTGGGTACGCCGCCTACGTGCTCGCGAAGGCGGAGCGGGCCCGGAGCGCGCAGGTCTCGGAGACGAAGCGGCAGAACCTGCTGAAGAAAGAGCTCGCCTGGCTGCGTCGCGGCGCACCCGCCCGCAGCACCAAGCCGAAGTTCCGGATCGAGGCCGCCAACGCGCTGATCGAGGACGAGCCGGCGCCGCGGGACAAGCTCGCGCTCTCCCAGTTGGCCACCGCGCGCCTCGGCAAGGACGTGTTCGACGTCGAGGACGTGAGCCTGGCCTTCGGCGACCGGGTGATGCTCGACCACGTCACGTTCCGGCTCGGGCCGGCCGACCGGATCGGGCTGCTCGGGCCGAACGGCGCCGGCAAGACCACGTTCCTGAAGATCCTGACCGGTCAGCTCGCGCCGGACCACGGCCGGGTCAAGCAGGGCAAGACCGTCCGGGTCGCCAACCTGTCGCAGACCCTCGACGAGATCGACGAAACGGTGACGGTCCTCGACTACATCACCGGGATCCGTCGTACGGCGGCCCTGGCCGGCCGGGGTGGCGAACTGACCTCGTCGCAACTGCTCGAGCGGTTCGGGTTCACCGGCGACAAGCTGACCACCCGGATCTCGGACCTGTCCGGTGGCGAGCGGCGCCGGCTGCAACTGCTGCGCATCCTGCTCGACGAGCCGAACGTGCTGATCCTCGACGAGCCCACCAACGACCTCGATGTCGAGACGCTCACCGTGCTCGAGGACTTCCTCGACAGCTGGCCGGGTGTCGTCGTCGCCGTCACGCACGACCGCTACTTCCTCGAGCGGATCAGCGACATGGTTTACGCGATCATGGGCGACGGCCGGGTCCGTCATCTGCCCCGCGGCGTCGATCAGTATCTCGACGAGCTCGGGTCCGGAATTCCGCGGCGTACGGCGTCAAATGCGTCGGCGTCGCCGGCGGTGTCCAATGATTTGGCGCCGGCCGGAAATACCACGGTTGATGATCCGCCGGTGGTTGACGCGGCAGCGGTCCGGGCGGCGAAGAAAGAACTGAACCGGATCGAACGCCAGCTCGCCAGGCTCACCGAGGCGGAGGCGAAACTGCACGACCAGCTGGCGGTGAGCGCCAGTGACTACGCGCGGCTGGCCGAGCTGGACGCCGAACTGCGCAAGCTCGCCGACGAACGCGGTGAGCTGGAGACCGCCTGGTTCGACGCGGCCGAACGAGCCGAATGATCCGCCGCGGTGCGGAGCTCGTGGAACAGAACTGAGCCGCGGCACACCCTCCGATCCCCTGTGCTTCGGAGGGTGTACCGCGGCTCCGGGTGAGCGGGCCCCGTGCCGGCCGGCGTTGTTCGGGCCCCGAGCCCCGGACACCGCGCGGCCACTTTCGGTGGACCACCTCTTGCCACCGAAGTCACCGTGTTCTCAACGTTTCGTAGCCGGTCAGCCACCGACAGTGAGGACCCTAGTGTCGCCCCTCACTCAGTGTCGATAGTCGTGCGCTACAGCAGCCTCTCGATCTCGTTGCAACTAGCAACGATCGAAACCAGGCAGAAGTGACGGGTCGTCTTTTCGGATTATTCCGGCGCAATTCCAAACGAGCGTTTGTCCGACCTGCCGCGCCGCTTTGTCAGTACCACCGAGCCGGTTTGTCTACATCGTTGGCAAAGCCGGATGTTTCCCGGGTCAGTGTTTTTCCAGGTCGAACGGCCGGACCAGCTCGCGCAGTACGCGGGCGATCTTCGCCTGGTCGCGCTCGCTGATCGTGCCGAGCAGTTTGCGCTCGTGCGCGAGCAGATCGGCCATCGCGGCGTCGACCGCGTCGCGGCCGGCCGGGGTCAGCTGGACGAGCACGCCACGGCGGTCGGCCGGATCCGGCAGGCGCTCGACCAGGCCGCGCGCGGCCAGCCGGTCGACCCGGTTCGTCATCGTGCCGGAGGTGACCAGGGTTTCCTTCAGCAGCTTGCCGGGGGAGAGTTGGTACGGCGCTCCGGCCCGGCGCAAGGCCGCGAGTACGTCGAACTCCCAGGACTCCAGGCCGTGGGTCTCGAACGCGTGGCTGCGAGCGCGATCGAGGTGCCGCGCCAGCCGGCTGACCCGGGAGAGCACCTCCATCGGCGCGACGTCGAGGTCGGGGCGCTCGCGGCGCCAGGCCTCGAGCAGCCGGTCGACCTCGTCTTCCATACTTCGAGACTACGTCATCAAGACTCTTGACATCAAGACAAGTCGAGCGACTAGAGTATCTCGACATCAAGATAAATGCGTCAGAGAGGTACTCGCCATGCGCACGTCACCAGTGTGGAGTCCGGAGCAGTACGGCACGTACGCCGACGAACGCGGCCGCCCGTACGCGGATCTGGTCGGCCGGGTCCGGGGCGAGGACGTCCGCACGGTCGTCGACCTCGGCTGTGGTCCCGGCGGGCTGACCGTGACACTGCGGGAGGTCTGGCCCGAGGCAACCATCGTCGGCGTCGACAACTCGCCGCAGATGCTCGCGGCGGCGGAGCAGTACGCGGACGATCACCTGAGCTTCGAGCTGGGCGACGTCCGCGAGTGGTCGGTCGAGCCGGGCTCGCTGGATGTGATCGTGACCAACGCGACCCTGCAGTGGGTCCCTGAGCAGCTCGACCTGCTGCCCGGTTTCGTCCGCGCGATGCGGCCGGGCGGCTGGCTGGCGATCCAGATTCCCGGCAACGGCAACGCGCCGTCGCACGCGATCCTGCGCGAGCTCGCCGGCACCGAGCCCTACGCGGAGTACGCGAAGGACGCGTCGCTGCGGCCCGACGTCCCGGGTCCGGCCGAGTACGTCGACGCGCTCAGTGCCGAGGGATGCGTGGTCGACGCGTGGGAGACGACGTACTTCCACCTGCTGCACGGCGACAACGCCGTACTGGAATGGGTGAAGGGGACCGGCGCGCGGCCGGTGCTGCAGTCGCTGCCGGACGACCTGCGGTCGCAGTTCGAGGCGGAGTACGGCGCTCGGCTGGCGGAGGCGTATCCGCAGCGGGACTACGGGACCCTGCTGCCGTTCCGCCGGATCTTCGCGGTCGCGCAGAAGCGGGGCTGATCATGCGACTCGATCATGTGCAGGTGTCGTGCCCGCCTGGTGGGGAGGACGTCGCGCGGGAGTTCTACCGGGACGCGCTCGGGATGACCGAGGTGGAGAAGCCGGAGCTGCTGAAGGCCCGGGGTGGTTGCTGGTTCCGTGCCGGGACCGCGGAAGTGCACATCGGTGTGGAGCAGGACTTCCGCCCGGCGAAGAAGGCCCATCCCGCGCTGGCCGTCGACGATCTGGATGCGCTGGCCTCGCGACTCGCAGAGCTCGGCTATCCGGTGACGTGGGACAACGAGACGATCCCGGGCCGCCGGCGATTTCACACCGCCGACGGCCACGGGAATCGCGTGGAGATCGTGTAGATGAGCGGCTCGCCCGGCCCCCTCAAGCCGGACGAGCCGCTGGTTCATTCGGTCGCCAGGGCTCCGGCCGGTGCGACCTTGGCGGCGCGCCGGGCCGGGAGGACCGAGGCGAGTAGGCCCGCGACCGCGGCGACCGCTGCGATCATCACGAGAAGCGTCCCGGGTACGGCGTACTCGACGCCGCCGTCGACCGTCTGGCTACCCATCAGCGCGCTCGTCCCGGTCCAGCCGTAGACCAGGCCGAGCGCGATCCCGAGTCCGGCCGCGACCAGTGCCATCAGCAACGATTCGATCGCGAGCATGCCGCGCAGTTGGCGTCGGGTCAGTCCCATGGCCCGGAGCAGTGCGTTCTCTCGCGTCCGCTCCAGGACCGACAGGCTGAGCGTGTTGCCCACGCCGACGAGCGCGATCAGGACCGAGACTGCGAGCAGACCGACGCCGACGATCAGCAGCACGTCGAAGATCTTCGTGTAACTGGTCCGCTCGGCCAGGCCGCCGCCGACCGACAGTTCCTTGACCGAGGGGATCGACTGTTGCACGGAGTCGATCACCTGCGAGCCGTCCGCCTTCGGATCCGATGCCAGCCAGAACCCGGTCACCGAGGCGCTCGATGAGAGCTTCGCGAGATCGGTGGAGGTGACGGTGATCGGATCGAGCCCGGTCGCGCCTCGCGCCGTCACCGTCAGCTTGTGCTGACCCGACACGATGATCAGCGGAGTGCCGTCGTCGAGGCCCAGCAGGTGCAGGGTGCTGTAGTCGATCAACGCCGTACCCGGCTTCAGCTGGTCGGCGATCGCCGGGTTGTGGATGACGGAACCGGCCGTGGCCTGGTCGATGCCGGTCACCGGCAGCTCCTGACCGCCGGCCTTCACGTTCACCTGATGGACCGGGACGACCTGCGTGATGCCCTTGATGTCGCGCAGTTGCTGCTCGGCGCCGGCCGGCATCTTCTCGTTGTACGTCGTGACCATCAGGTCGACCGGATACTGCCCGTCCATCGACACGTCGAACGTCTTCCGCACCGAGGCGATCCCGACACAGGTGAGACTGATCAGCGTCACCCCGATCAGGAGTGCCGACGTGGTGGCCGCCGTACGCTTCGGGTTGCGGATCGCGTTCGCGACGGCGATCCTGGCCGGGACTCCACCGCTCCGCGCCGGGAGCGTGCCGATCAGCCGGATCAGCGCGGGCACCAGCAGCGACCCGATCGCCAGGATGCCGAGGAACGACACCACACCGCCGGCGATCCCGATCAGCACCTGATGGGTCGACGCTCCGGCCGCCAGCAGCAGCCCGCCACCGGCGAGCAGCAGGAAGCCGAGGACCAGTCGCAGTACGCCGGCCTTGGACGCGGCCGCCGGCGCAGTCTCGGGCCGAAGCGCGGCCAGCGGCGCGACCTTGGTCGCCCGGCGAGCCGGTACGACGGCAGCCGCGATAGTGGCCACGGTCCCGAGCAGCAGCGGCTGGAACACCGACCACAGGTCGAGGTGCAGCGGGACCGGCGGGATTCCCCAGTCGAACTCGCGGGACAACGCCAGGGCCAGCGCGGACAGCGCGACGCCGAAGACCACACCGATCGCCGACGCGATCACGCCGACCACCGACGCCTCCGCGAGTACGGAGGAGAACACCTGCCGGCGGGACGCGCCGACGCAGCGCAGCAACGCCATCTCGCGAGTGCGCTGGGCGATCACGATCGTGAAGGTGTTGCCGATCACCAGGCAGGCGACGAACAACGCGATCACGGCGAACATGCCGAACACGCCGCCAAGGACGTCGATGCCGTTCGTGTAGCCCTCCACCTCGTGCTGGATCCAGGCCTCACCGGTGTAGGCCTGCAGGCCCTTGGTGACGACGGCCTGCGCCGCGTCGGCGAGCTGCTGCTGGGTCACGCCCGGCTTGGCCGCGATCCCGATCGCCTGGACGGCGGCGTCCGGCTCGAAGATCTTCAGCGCGGCCGGGGTGGCCACGGCGGACCCCCGACCGACCGACTTCGTGTCGTCCAGCAGACCGACCACGGTGACGTTCCACGCCTTGTTGTCGTACGAGCTGAGCCGGAGCGTCTGACCGATCGCGACCTTGTGCTTCGCCGCCAGCTTGGCCGGCAGCGCGATCTCATTCGTTGCGGTCGGCAACCGTCCGGACGACGTACCGGGACCGGCGATGTGGGTGGTGTCGTGCAGCGCGTCGACCGGCAGACCGGTCGGCCGGACCAGACCGGGGAACGACGCGTTCAGATAGGCGGTCGTCAGCGTGACGACCGAGACGGTCTGTGGGAGCTTCTGCACCTTGGCGATGTCCGCGGCGGTGATGGCCTCGTTCTCCGGCGAGACCACCGCGTCGACGCCGCGGTACTGCGCACCGATCGTCTCGTCGATGCCGTGCGACGCGGACGCGTGCGCGGTCATCGCCAGGGTGCCGAAGCCGACACCGAGGACGATCGCCAGGCAAGCGGCGATCAGGCGGCCCAGGTGGGCGCGCAGCGAGGAGAGGATGGAGCGTCGCACCTCAGGCCCCCAGCTGCCGCAGCGCGTCGAGCACGGTCTCCGGGGTCGGGTCGGTCAGCTCGCCGGCCAGCTTGCCGTCGGCAAGCATCACGACGCGGTCGGCGTACGACGCGGCCAGCGGATCGTGGGTCACCATGACCACCGTCTGACCGAACTCCCGGACCGACCGGCGCAGGAACCCGAGCACCTCGGCGCCGGATCGCGAGTCCAGGTTGCCGGTCGGCTCGTCGGCGAAGACGACTTCGGGCCGGCCGGCCAGGGCGCGCGCGACCGCGACCCGCTGCTGCTGACCGCCGGACAGCTCGCCCGGCCGGTGCGTGAGCCGGTCGCCCAGCCCGAGTACGTCGATCAGCTTGCTCAGCCACTGCTGGTCGGGTTTGCGGTTGCCGAGCTCGAGCGGGAGCAGGATGTTGTCGTTCGCGGACAGCATCGGGAGCAGGTTGAACGACTGGAACACGAAGCCGACCCGGTCCCGGCGGATCTTGGTCAGCTCGGCGTCCGGGAGCCGGGTCAGCTCGGTCTCGCCGAGCAGCACCTGACCGTCGGTCGGGGTGTCCAGCCCGGCCAGACAGTGCATCAGCGTCGACTTGCCCGAGCCGGACGGCCCCATGATCGCGGTGAACCGGCCGACGCCGAAGTCGACCGAGATCCCGTCGAGCGCGGCGACCGCGGTGTCGCCCTGTCCGTACACCTTGCGCAACTCGTGCGCCCGGATCGCGGTCCGCGGCGTCCCGTCCTGCGGCAACCGCCCGACCGCAAGCTGCCCGGTCTGCAAGCTCATGTCACTCCTTGGATTCGTCGTTGTCCAAGAAGTTAGTGATCCCGGCCGGTGATCTCGTCGGACCGCGGACTGCAGTTCGCGTACTACCTGGGTATTACTTGTTGGGTCTCACCAGTCCCGTTTCGTAGCCGAGGACCACCAGGGCGACCCGGTCGCGCAGGCCGGTCTTGGCCAGGATCCGGCCGATGTGGGTCTTGACCGTTGCCTCGGACAACGTGAAGAGCCGGGCGATCTCGGTGTTCGACAAGCCGCGGGCGACCTCGACCAGGACCTCGCGTTCACGGGCGGTCAGGTCGGCCAGATCGGGGCGCTCGGCCTCGGTGTCGGGCAGTGCGCCGGCGAAATGCTCCAGCAGGCGCTTCGTCGTACTGGGGGAGACCACCGCGTCACCGGAGTACACCTGCCGGATCGCCGACAGCAGGTCGGCCGGCGGGGTGTTCTTGAGCAGGAAGCCGGCCGCGCCGGCCTTGATCGCGGCGAACGCGTACTCGTCCAGGTCGAAGGTCGTCAGCACGATCACCTTCGGTGCCTGCGGCAACAACTGGAGCCGGCGGGTGGCTTCCACCCCGTCCAGGCGGGGCATCCGGACGTCCATCAGGACGACGTCGCACCCGGTCACCTGGATCTTCTCGACCGCCTCGCCGCCGTCGCCGGCCTGGCCGACCACCCGCATGTCCGCCTGTGAGTCCACGAGCATCGTGAATCCGGCTCTGACCAGCTCCTGGTCGTCCACCAGGAAGACCCTGATCACGTCGGTTCCACTCACTGTTCGCCTCCAGTCGGCAGGTGGTACGGGAGCTTGGCGATCACCTCGTAACCGCCGCCCGCCTTCGGTCCGGCGCTCACCGTACCGCCCGAGATCGAGGCGCGCTGCCGCATCCCGACCAGGCCGTGACCCGGATCCGAACTCGGCGCGACCCCGGCACCCCGGCCGTCGTCGGTGACCACCACGGTCAGCATCTCGCGGCCGAAGTCCAGCTTCACGCAGGTGCGCGCGCCCGGCCCGGCGTGTTTCAGCGTGTTGGTCAGACCCTCCTGCACGATCCGGTACGCCGTCAGTCCGAGCAGCGCGGGCAGATCGCGCGGCTCGCCGGTCACCTCGTAGCCGACGGTCAGCCCGGCGTCGCGGACGTTGTCGATCAGCTCGGGCAGGCTCGAGACCCCGGGCTGTGGGCGCGGCTGGTTCGGGTCGAGCTCTGGTTGTTCGTCCTGCTTGAGCAGGCCGAGCATCTTGCGCATCTCGGTCAGACTCGCGCGTCCGGTGTCGCCGATGGTGGCCAGCGCCTTCTTCGCCTGCTCCGGCGACTGGTCCGCGGCGTACAGACCGCCGTCGGCCTGGACGATCATGATCGACAGGCCGTGGGCGACCACGTCGTGGATCTCGCGGGCGATCCGTGTCCGCTCGTTGCTCACGGCCAGCTTCGCCTCACGGTCGCGGTCACGCTCCAACTGATCTGCCCGCTCCTCGAGCTGGGCGACGTACAGGCCTCTGGTGCGGCGGCGTTCGCCGATCGCCCAGACGCCGAAGACGACGGCGCCCAGAGCGCCCATCATGGTGATCTGCTGCTTCCAGTCGCCGTCGTTGTAGTAGCGCGACGTCGCCATCAGGACGCCGAGCCCGCCGACGATGAGGGCGATCCGGCTGAACCGGTGGTCGCCGTACACGGCGATGGCATAGAGCGCGACCAGCAGGCCGATGTTGCCGGCCATCAGGTGGATGCCGGCCAGCCACTGCAGGACGGCGACTGCCGAGACGCCGAAGAAGACGAGTTCGGGGTGGGTCCGGCGCCAGATCAGCGGGACGAGCATGCCGAACGCGAGCACGCCGCCGAGCCCGGTCTGGGCGACGGCCAGGAAGCCGAAGGTCATGCTCAACCCGCCGGCGAGCAGCAGGTCGAACGCCTTGCTGCGGGCAGGCACGGGCCGTGCGGTCAGGATCCCCGTCATGCGGGCCAGGGTACGGCGATCAGCCAGGTGAGAGGTCATGCTACGGGCGGATATCGCCGTACGACCGCGGTCGGTCAACCGCGGACACGCGTCGGGGACTGCGGACAAGCTATGCCGTGTCCGGAGCCACGAGAGGGTGTCCGAGGTTACTTGTGGGGGCGGGTCGACAGGGTCGGTTTGGCTTCCAGGCCGGAGAGGCCGTTCCACGCGAGGTTGACCAGGTGGGCGGCGACGTCCGGCTTCTTCGGCTTGCGGGCGTCCAGCCACCACTGGCCGGTGAGCGCGACCATGCCGACCAGCATCTGGGCGTACATCGGCGCGTTCTTCGGGTCCAGGCCGCGGCGCTTGAACTCCTCGGCCAGGATGTGCTCGACCCGGGTGCCGACGTCGCTCAGGATCGAGATGAACGAGCCGCTGGACGACCCGACCGGCGAGTCGCGGACCAGGATCCGGAAGCCGTTGGAGTTGTTCTCGATGTAGTCCAGCAACGCGAGCGCCGCCTGCTCGACCAGTTCGTGTGCGCGGCCGGCGGTCAGCGCACCGGTGACACCGTCGAGCAGGGCACGGACCTCGCGGTCCACGACAACGGCGTACAGGCCTTCCTTGCCGCCGAAGTGTTCGTAGACGACCGGCTTGGAGACCTCGGCGCGGGCCGCGATCTCCTCGACCGAGGTCGCCTCGTACCCCCTCTGGGCGAACAGGCCACGGGCGATGGTGATGAGTTGCTCGCGACGTTCGGCACTGGTCATCCGGACTCGGCCGGACCGCCGCGGTTTGGGTTCCGTCACGTCGAGATCACGTCAGCATCATGCCGTACTTCGGTGTTGCCAGTGGCAGATTTACCGCTGGTGGCGCCTCAGGCCGCCGCTTTCAGGGGCTTCGTGCTGGTCTCGACGCGGCGGGCTTCCAGGCGCTCGCGCACCGGCCAGCGGACGTCGCTGACCCAGCCCATCTTCTCGAAGAACCAGATGCAGCGGGCGGACGTGTCGAGCTGGCCCTTGAGTACGCCGTGCCGCGCGCAGGTCGGGTCCGAGTGGTGCAGGTTGTGCCACGACTCGCCCTGGCTCAGGATCGCCAGCCACCACACGTTGCCGGACTTGTCCCGGCTCTTGAACGGCCGGTCGCCGATGGTGTGGCAGATCGAGTTGATCGACCAGGTGACGTGGTGCAGCAGGGCGATCCGGACCAGGCTGGCCCAGAAGAACGCGGTCAGCGCGCCCCCGATCGACCAGGACCACAGCCCGCCGATGACGGCCGGCGCGAGCAGCGAGATCGTCACCATCAGCGGGAACATCCGCGACACCTTGACGATGTCCTTGTCCTTCAGCAGATCCGGCGCGTACTGCCGCTGCGGAGTCTGCTCGGTGTCGAACAGCCAGCCGACGTGGGCGTGCACGAAACCCTTGGTCAGCGCGCTCACCGTGTTGCCGTACTTCCACGGGCTGTGCGGGTCGCCGTCGCGGTCGGAGAACTTGTGGTGCTTGCGGTGGTCTGCCACCCAGCGGATCACCGGGCCCTCGATCGCCAGCGAGCCGGCGATGGCGAGCACGTACTTCAGCGGGCGGTTCGGCTTGAACGACTTGTGCGTGAACAGCCGGTGGAATCCGATCGAGATGCCGTGCCCGGCGATCGTGTAGAAGACCACCGCGAGCACGATGTCCCGCCAGCCGAGGAAGCCGCCCCACGCGATCGGCACGGCCGCCAGTACGGCGAGGAACGGGATGCCGATGAACAACGCCAGTGCGACTTGCTCCCATGGACGCTTCTGCTCACCCCCGAGCGTTCCGGTGTCGACATCGAAATCGTCGGCCTGCTGGGCGCTGGTGGGCGCCTCCGGTGCGGCTACGGCGGGTGGAGTCATCTTTGCTGATCCCTCAGGTGGAGGACGGCTTACCTACGCTACCGTAACCTACGGAGCCGTAGGTAAGGAACCCCTCAGCGTGTCGCTCGCCCCACTCCATGGCAAACTATCCCGGCAACCACGATCCCCCGTGGGGTAATCGGCAGCCCGCGAGACTTTGAATCTCGAAGACCAGGATCGAAACCTGGCGGGGGAGCACCAAGAACCCCGAGGTCAGAGGACTTCTGACCTTGGGTTCTCTTATCCGCGACACCCGTCTGCCAACTGATCCGCAACAGGCTCGAAGCCTGGCGACCACCTGAGGGGGCGAGGGCTGCCTTCTGGGTCATTCCAGACAAAGGCAGAAGGGGTGACCTGCAGGGTCCAGGAAGACCCTGTAGGACGTACCGGGTTGGTCCGGATGTTTGGTTGCACCGAGATCGATCACTGCCGCCTCGGCTGCGTCGAGGTCGTCAACGAGCATGTCGAGGTGCATCTGCTTTGGCCGCTCCTGGGTCGGCCACGTCGGCGGCGTGTAATCAGCCACCCGGTGGAAGGCGATGCACTGGCCGTCCTCAGGGCAAACCGAAGCCCGCTCGGCGAAGACGTCGATCTTCCAATCCAGCATCGCGCCGTAGAACCTGGCGAGCGCACCAGGATCGGGACAGTCGATAGCGATGAGAGGCAAGCGAGCGATGGCCATGCCGGCCAGGATATCGACGTTGCGGTTGCCGCCGCCGCACCCACCCACTTGATGGCGTCGCCATCTCTTCCAGTGTTAGTCCCCGAGCGACTTCACGAACTGTCGGCAGGAGTACACACGGCTGAATTGGTTGCGCAGGGCATCCTCGTGGTCGACCCAGGCGTGGAAGAAGCCGGCGCGGGGCATCAGGTCCAGCTGCCGCGCGCCGCCCACTGCCCCACCCGAAGACGGCGCGCGTCGCTGCCCGCTGCTGGCGCTACTGCGCGGAAAGCCGGGCTGCCGCCCATGTACTGCCCGCGCCGACAGCGCCGTTGTCCCGCCCGCTGACAGCTCATGTGCTCAGAAGCGCATGGACTTTCCGATCGGGTCCAGCTCGAACGTCAGCAGCCCCTGCTGAACGACCGGCAGTCCGTTCACGATCTCGGAGGCTTCGTCCGGGGAGTCGACCTCCATGAACACCACGATCCCAGGAACGTCACCGGTCTTGAACGCGTACTCGGTCACCACGCGGTGGCGCACCAGGTCCCAGGCCTGTGTCGAGACGGTGTTCTCGTCGAAGAACCGGGTGAGCTGCTCCGGCGTCACACCTTCTCCGATACGTGAATTCGCCATCAAAAGCATGCTTCCCCCTCCAGTCCGCCGCAGGGGTGCCTAGGACAGGCAGGCTGCTCGCCCGGGCGGGACTCATCGCCATCGTTGCACCGGATCCGGGCCGCACCAACGGATCGGATCCGCGTTCACCGAAACTTCATCGGAGGTGTGACTCGGGCCGTCGCTTGGCGGGGGTCGTCGGCTAGGCCGGCTGCGCCTCAACAGCCGCCGACGCGCGTCGAGTAAGGGCCGCTGGGTGTGCGACGGTCGAGCCGACTGCGGCGATCGCGAGGCCGAGCACGATCCAGCCGACCGACTCCAGCTTCGTTCCACTGCCGAAGAAGGCGAAAACTGTTCCGATCGTGCAGACGGCCGCGAGCCACCACGGGATCTGGCGAGCTCGCACCATGCCGAACGTGAGCCACGGCAGCCCCACGAGGTGGAAGCAGAGCAGGGCGAGCACGAACGCCGGGATGGCTGCCGGGCTGCTCCCCATGCGGTCGGCGGCGTCGACCAGGGTCGCGGTGATGGGTCCGTTGCCGGCGATGGCGACCTCGATGCCGCTCATCAGCAAGAATCCGAGGGCGCCCACGAGGCCGGCGCCGTACACGAGGCCGCCCGATATCACGGTGGCGCTCCCTCGTCCGACGGTGCGGCCGATGATCGCTGCCACACCCGGCAGGATCAGCAGGACGGCCGCTTGGAATACAAGGCCCTTGGCGACTGTCGGAGTGGGGTTTGCGGCCAGGTCGGCCAGCCGTTGCCGGGTGTCGTCGGCGCCGTTCGGTGGCCCCAGGAACGGTGGCACCGTCATCGCCAGCCCGCCGGCCATCATCGACCACCCTGCCAGCCTGGTCCTCTTCCGTACGGTTTCCATGATTCCTCCTTGGTTCCGGTTCCCTTTCGACGCTAGGAAGCGGCCCGGCCGGAGTCGTCGGGCGTTCTGTGGAGCAGGGTCGTTCGTTCGGATGACGGCGGCCCGGTGAAGCCGGCCGTAGACTCGTGCCATGTCCTGGGTGGGGCGGGCTCCCGTGCGGACGGATGTGCGTCTGGCTGCCGCGCTGGCGGTGTTCAGCGTGGTCGAGCTTTACTTCAGCTACGCGTTCGATCGCCTACCCGTCGATCATCCTTCGGCGCTGCACCTCGCGATCGCTGTGGTGGCTGCGTCGTCGCTTGCCTGGCGCAGGGTCTACCCGCTGGTCGTGGCGCCGTTTGTCGCTGCGCTGGTTGCGCTCCAGGCCTCCGTGACTGCACCGCCGAATGTGTACGGCGAGGCGCTGGTTGGCATCATCGCTGTCTACAGCCTGGCGGTTTACGCACCGACCTGGCGCAGGGCGATCGCTTCGGCCGCGCTGACGACGGCGCTGTTCTACGTGCAGGGCCTGGCGGATCCGGCGGATCCGATCGGCGCGGCAGTCACCTTTGCGCTGATGGTCCTGCTGATCCTCGGAACCGGCGTACTGGTACGCCGCTACCGCGACCGGGCCGACGAGGCCGAGCACCGTGCCCGGCAGATCGCGGCCGACGAGCGGGCACGCATCGCACGCGAACTGCACGACGTGGTCGCCCACGGGATGAGCGTTGTCGTGCTCCAGGCTCGTGGTGGACGCCGCATGCTCGACGTAGAGCCCGGGGCGGCGCGGCTGGCGTTCGACGACATCGAGCGGGTCGCTGCGGACTGCCTCGACGAGATGCGCCGGTTGCTGGGAATCCTCCGATCGGCCGAGCCGCAGACCGCCGCCCCACTCGCACCACAGCCAAAGCTCTACGAGCTCGAGGCGCTGGTCGACCAGGCCCGGGCGTCAGGCGCGGTCGTCGATCTCGTGGTCGACGGGGAGCGCCGCGACCTCGCCCCGGCGATCGAGCTGTCGGCCTACCGCATCGCGCAGGAAGCCTTGACGAACGCGCTCCAGCACGCTCCCGGCAGCCGGGCCCGGCTGCGCGTCAGCTACGAGCTCGACGCCGTGGCCATCGAGGTGACCGATGACGGTCCGGGGTCGCTCAACGGCAGCGACGGGCACGGCCTGATCGGAATGCGCGAACGCGCCGAGCTCTTCGGAGGCAGCTTCCACGCGGGCAGCGAGCCGGGCGGCGGCTTCGGCGTACGCGTGCGCCTTCCCGTTGCTGGTACGGCGCCGTGAGCATCCGCGTGCTCGTCGCCGACGACGAGCGACTGATCAGGGCCGGCTACCGGATGATCCTCAACACCGAGCCCGACGTCGAGGTGGTCGGCGAGGCAGCCGACGGCGTCGAAGCCGTCGAGCAGGCCAGGCGGCTTCGACCGGACGTCGTACTGATGGACGTCCGGATGCCCCGGCTCGACGGGATCGCCGCAACCCGTTCGCTGGTCAAGATGGAGCCGCCGCCCGCCGTACTCGTGGTGACCACGTTCGACCTCGACGAGTACGTGTACCAGGCGCTTCGAGCCGGCGCGGTCGGGTTCCTGCTCAAGGACGCCCCGGAGCAGCAGCTGCTCGCTGCCCTTCGCGCTGCCCGCGACGGGGTCGCCTTGATGACGCCCTCGGTCACCCGCAGACTCGTGGAGACTTTCGCCACGGCGGCGCCGGTTCCGGACGAGCGGCTGCACGTCCTGACCGAACGCGAAACCGACATCCTCACCCAGCTCGCCCTCGGGCTGTCCAACAGCGACATAGCCCGCGACCTGTCCATCGGCGAGACGACCGTGAAGACACACGTCTCGCGAGTACTGACCAAGCTGGGGCTGACCAGCCGCAGCCAGGCCGTCGTGCTCGCCTACGAGACCGGGCTCGTAATCCCCCGGCATGGCAAGGCAAGCGAGCGTCGGGGAGTTCAGTAACGGTGTGGTTCGTACCGGCCTCCTCCCGGCAACGCGTCCGAGGAAGGGGTCGCCCCGACCGATCGGGCCACCTCGACCAGCTCGGCCCAGAGGGGCTACTGGAGGAAGTGGCGGATGTGGTCGGACCAGGTTTCGGGTTGTTCGAAGTGGCACATGTGGGCGGTTTCGGGGATGACGACGAGTTGGCTGATGGAGAGGGATTTGTGGAGGCGATGAGCTAGTTGGAGCGGGAAGCCCATGTCTTTTTCGCCGTGGAGGATGAGGATGGGTTTGTTGAAGGTGCGGAGGATCTGTTCGGGGTTACCGGGGCACCACGGGTGCATGAGGCCGTTGATGGCTCGCTCCTCGCTCCAGTCGCCGAGGTCCGGGCCGAGGCTGTCCAGCAGCTTCAGATAGGCCGGTGCCAGGTCTGGGTCCCAGACGAAGATCGTCGAGTTCCGTAGTATCCCGTTGGCTGCCTCCTCAGCTTGGCGGCGGCGCTGATACTCATCCCAGTCGGCCAGATACTCGGCATTGTCAGCGCCGCTGTAGGCCGACGTGGATGCGAGGACAAGGCGTCGTACTTGCTCTGGATGCTTGTCGACGAACTGCATTGCCGCTCGGCCGCCGGTGGAGAAGCCGAGCAGGTCTACCTCGCCGAGGCCGAGCTTGTCGATCAACAGGCGCGCGTCTTGTACGACGTACTCCGACTGGAGAGCGTCCGCGGGGAGACCCCGGGTGCTGCGGCCGCAGCCGCGGAAGTCGAAGAGGACGATGTGGTGGTCGCGGGCCAGTGGCTCGAATCCGGGGACCAGATAGCCGTGGCCGACGTCCGGGCCGCCATGCAATACGACGAACGACGGCTTGTCGGACCGCTTCCCGAGCTCTCGCACGAACAGCGTGACATCTCCGACGTCGACCAGCGCCCCATCGCCCATGCGGCGAGCATGTCAGCCGCCGCCGACAACCTGGTTTGGAGCTCGGCTTTCAGTTGATGACGCAGAAGATGGTGCCGTCGGGGGCGGCCAGTACGACGAAGTCCGCGTCCGGCGGATAGGTCCAGTCTTCGACGCGGGTGGCGCCCAACCCGATCAGGCGGTCCACCTCGGAGTCGAGGGTCGAGGTGGTGCGGTCGACCCAGAGGTCGAGGTGGGTGCGGTCGGTTTCGTCGAGGTGGAGGCGGGTGGCGGGCCCGGCCTTCGGGACGAGGAAGTCGGGGTTGTCGGGTGAGGCGTCGTACCCCAACGCCTGCTTCCAGAACTCCGCGGCGAGGCCGAGGTCCTTGGTGTTCAGCACTATCGCTCCGAGCGTGAGGCCCACGTTTCCACTCCTGTCGTTCAGGTGCGGTCAGTCACGCACCAGTTGCTCTTCCATCACGACGAACTCGAGTTCGACCCAGCCTGGAACGGGTTCGTCGGACGACCATCTGACGGCTCGCGCTCTGAGTTTCGGCATGCGCTCAGTCTGCGGCCTGACGGGGGTGGGGGAGGGCGAGCGTGTTGACCAGGCCGAAGGTGCCGATCCGACGGCCGCGGTGGTCGGGTTCCGGGCTCTGGTAGCGGATGTATACCGCGCCGGCGGATCCAGCACGGAGAGTCACCACGAAGGGAACGTGAGACCGGTCACGGTGTGGCGGGGAGAGCTGGTCGAGGGCGTTCGGATGAGCAAGTAGGCTTGCGCGGGCACCCCAGGCGGTACACACAGCGAGTGCCCATGCTGATACTTGTTCCAGAAAACTCGCAGGGAACTCGAGGAGAAGACCGCGTGACTTCCCATCGTCCCGCGGCGGTCGTCATCATGGCCGCCGGTCTGGGAACCCGGATGAAATCGGCGACCCCGAAGGTCTTGCACGAGATCGGCGGGCGCAGTCTCGTCGGGCACGCCGTGGTCACCGCCCGGGCACTGAGCCCCGAACATCTGGTCGTCGTGATCGGCAACGGCCGCGAACTGGTCGAGGCCCACCTCAAGGATGTCGATCCCGGAGCCAGGACCGCCGTCCAGGAGCAGCAGCGGGGGACCGGTGACGCGGTCCGGGCCGGGCTGACCGCCGTACCGGCCGACTTCGACGGATCGGTGATCGTCACGTCGGGCGACGTACCGCTGCTCGAGGCGGAGACGCTGCACGAGCTGATCGCCGAGCACGACAAGCACGGCAACGCCATCACGGTGCTGACCGCGCGGGTGCCGGACCCGACCGGATACGGGCGGATCATCGCGGGTGCGGACGGCACCGTCGCCGGGATCGTCGAGCACAAGGACGCGACGCCGGAGCAGCGGGAGATCGACGAGATCAACGCCGGCATCTACGTCTTCGACGCGGCCACGCTGCGGGACGGCCTGAGCCGGCTGACCACGGACAACGCGCAGGGCGAGCTGTACCTGACCGACGTCCTCGCGATCGCGCGCAACGACGGCAAGCGGGTCGGCGCGCACGTCACCGACGACGCGATGCAGACCGAGGGCGTGAACGACCGCGTCCAGCTGGCCACGCTCCGCGCCGAACTGAACCGCCGGACCCTCGACAAGCTGATGCGCGACGGCGTCACGATCGTCGACCCGAACACCACCTGGGTCGATCAGACCGTTCAGCTCGCCCGCGACGTCACGGTGCTGCCGAACACCCAGCTGCACGGCGCGACCACGGTTGACGAGGGCGCCACGATCGGCCCGGACACCACGCTCACCGACGTCGCGGTCGGTGCGGGCGCGACCATCATCCGGACGCACGGGTCCAGCTCCGAGATCGGCCCCCAAGCCTCCGTGGGCCCGTTCGCCTACCTGCGCCCCGGCACGTCGGTCGGCGTGAAGGGCAAGATCGGCACCTTCGTCGAGACCAAGAACACCAGCATCGGCGACGGCGCGAAGGTCCCGCACCTCACGTACGCCGGGGACGCGACGATCGGCGAGGGCGCGAACATCGGCGCCGGCACGATCTTTGCCAACTACGACGGGGTCGCGAAGCACCCGACGCACATCGGCAAGCACTCGTTCATCGGCAGCAACTCGGTGCTGGTCGCGCCGCGGACGGTCGCCGACGGCGCCTACCTGGCCGCCGGCACCGCGCTGACCGAGGACGTCGGACCGGGTGAGATCGCGGTGGCCCGGTCGCGGCAGCGCAACATCAAGGGCTGGGTCGCGCGCAAGCGGGCCGGGACCAAGACCGCCAAGGCGGCCGAGGAAGCTCAGGCGGCGGATCAGGCCGCGCTGGGCGACACTGGCGAGAAGGCGTAACGGGAGGCTGCTCATGAGCGGGATGAAGCGAACCACCGAGAAGAACCTGATGGTGTTCTCCGGCCGGGCTCACCCCGTCCTGGCCGAGCAGGTCGCCGAGCAACTCGGCGCCGGCCTGGTGCCGACCCAGGCGTACGACTTCGCCAACGGTGAGATCTACGTCCGGTTCGAGGAGTCGGTCCGGGGCAGCGACGCGTTCGTGATCCAGAGCCACACCTCGCCGATCAACGAGTGGATCATGGAGCAGCTGATCATGGTCGACGCGCTGAAGCGGGCGTCGGCCAAGCGGATCACCGTCGTCCTCCCGTTCTACGGGTACGCGCGGCAGGACAAGAAGCATCGCGGTCGCGAACCGATCTCGGCCCGGCTGATGGCCGACCTGTTCAAGACCGCCGGCGCGAACCGGCTGATCTGCGTCGACCTGCACACCTCGCAGATCCAGGGCTTCTTCGACGGACCCGTCGACCACCTGATGGCGATGCCGATCCTGAGCGAGTACGTCCGGAACAAGTACGGCGACGAACAGCTGGCCGTGGTGTCGCCGGATGCCGGCCGGATCAAGGTGGCCGAGCAGTGGTCGGCCCGGCTGAACAACGCGCCGCTGGCCTTCATCCACAAGACCCGCGACATCGACCGCCCGAACGAGACGGTCGCGAACCGCGTCGTCGGTGAGGTCAAGGGCCGGGTCTGCATCCTGGTCGACGACATGATCGACACCGCGGGCACCATCACCAAGGCGGCCGACGCGCTGTACGCCGAGGGCGCCGCGGGCGTGGTGATCGCCGCGACCCATGCGATCCTGTCCGGTCCGGCGGTGGACCGGCTGAAGAACTGCCAGGCCAGCGAGGTGATTGTCACCAACACGCTGCCGATCGCGGAGGACCGCCGGTTCGACAAGCTCACCGAGCTGTCGATCGCGCCGCTGATCAGCCGGGCCATCCGCGAGGTCTTCGAGGACGGCTCGGTGACCAGCCTGTTCGAGGGCCGCGCCTGAACATCAGGGCGTACGACGCACGCGTCGTACGCCCTGGCATCGTCGGTCAGGCGTTGATCCGGCGTCCCGTCAACTTCCCGGTGATCGTCTGCACCACCTCGGTCGCGCTCCCCGGCGCGAATATGGTGACCCGGTAGGTCCCCGAGATCATGCCGTGTGACAGCGTGCCCCTCAGTTGCACGCGGACAGTATTCCCGACCGAGTCCGGGCCTTGCTCGCCCGGGAAGCCGGTCCAGAAGGTCGCCCGGAACGACTTGCCCTTACTTGACCACGTTCCGGTGAACGGCGGTCCGGCCGGGCTGATGTCGTGCGACACGAACACGCCGCCGCCGGCGAAGCTCAAGACCAGCCGGACCTTGTCGGTCGTGCCGTCGTCCTGACGCACGCACATCCAACTGCCGAGCAGCCCGTTGTCGTTGCCCGCCATCGCAGGCGTAGCCGTCGCCAGCCCAGCGATCGCCACACCACCCGCGGCGATTCCTGCACCCCTGAGCGCCTGCCGGCGCCCCACTGCGTTCTCACTCATCGGAGTCCCTCCCCAGAGATCCTTTGCTGTCCTTCCACGCTGCATCTCCCCGCCCGGCGTGGCAACGGCTCGGAATACTCAACGACGAGGCGTAGTGCGCTGCCTCCGCGCCGTACTAGTCGACAGCACCGCTGGGTGCTCGCCGTACTGGCATATCTTGGAGAGCACTGACCGCTCTCCAGAGGATGTTGCATGCGGATTGCCGTGTTTTACCCCGGGGCGATGGGCTCGAAGCTCGCCGCCCAGCTGGTTGCCGCAGGCCATGAGGTGCACTGGGTGCCGGACGGCCGTAGCGAGGCCTCGGTGGCGCGCGCGGAGGAGGCCGGGCTGATCGGTACGCCGTTCGCCGACGCGGTCGGCGTGGCTGAGGCGGTGCTGTGTTCGTGTGCTCCCCAGGGGGCCGTGGACATCGCCAAGCAGGTCGGCCAGGCCGGGTTCGCCGGGCTGTACATCGAGGCGAACCCGCTGTCCCCGATGTCGTTGCGCGAGGCGCAGTCTGCGGTGCCGGAGGCGACGTTCGTGGATGCCGGTGTGGTCGGCCCGCCGCCGACCGGTGGGCCGAGCCCGACGCATCTGATGCTGTCCGGCGCCGCTGCCGATCAGGCGGCCGCGCTCTGGGCCGGCACCGCAGTCACCCCGATGGTGGTCGGGGCCGAGCCCGGTGCGGCCAGCGCGGCGAAGTCGTCGTACGCGCTCTACAACAAGGGCAAGGCGGCGCTGGCGGTGCTGGCCTTCCAGCTGGCCGAGAAGTACGGCGTCACGGATGCGCTCACCGCCCAGCAGATCCGTGCGGACGCGGGATCGCTGAAGGATCCGGGCTTGCCGGACCAGCTGAGGAGTGTCGCCTGGCGCTGGGGCCCGGAGTTCGACGAGCTGGCTGAGACCCTGGACGTCGCCGGTCTCGAGGGTGACGCGGCCCGCGCCCTTCGCCAGGTCTGGACCAAGCTCACTTGATCACGTCGCCGGCAACGGGTCCGGACTGGGCCGGAAAGAGGCGTGGAAAGCCTTCCGGGGCGCGATCGGAGCGGGAGCACAGTGCCCAGAGATCGGATTTCCCGTCTGGGCGCAGTGATGGGTAGACTGTTTTGGTTGCCTCGGCGAGGGACGCCCCCCGAGAACAGTTGGGCGCGGCTCCGTGATCGACGCGGTGGTTCGTTGCCTGACGCCTTCTCCGGGGTCACAAAGCGCCCGCTGAGGCCGCAGCCGAGTTCCACCTAGTCAACAGATCACCGCAACGCACTTGAGGAGTTCATCTCGTGGCCGAGGTCAAGATCCAAGCCGAATCGCGTACGGAGTTCGGCAAGGGTGCTGCCCGCCGAATCCGCCGGGACAACAAGGTTCCCGCCGTCCTGTACGGCCACGGTAGCGACCCGGTGCACATCACGCTGCCCGGTCACGACACCATGCTGGCCCTGAAGACCGCCAACGCTCTGCTGCTGATCGAGGTCGAGGGCGGCGAGAGCCACCTCGCGCTGCCGAAGCAGGTCCAGCGCGACCCGATCAAGGGCTTCATCGAGCACGTCGACCTGGTCATGGTCCGGCGCGGTGAGAAGGTCCAGGTCGACATCGCCGTTCACCTCGAGGGCGAGGCCATCAGCGACACGCTGGTCGTGCTGGAGAGCCCGACCATCCTGGTCGAGGCCGAGGCGACCCACATTCCGGACGGCGTCGCCGTCTCCGTCGAGGGTCTCGACGTCGGCGCGCAGATCCACGCCTCCGACATCAAGCTGCCGACCGGGACCACGCTGGCGATCGAGCCGGACACCCTGATCGTGAACATCACCGCGGCCCAGACCGCCGAGCAGGTCGAGGCCGAGCTGGCCGACGCCGAGGCCGAGGCCGGCATCGAGCGGGACGAGCCGCAGGCTCCGGCCGAGGAGCCGGTGGCCGCCGCCGCCGAGTAGTCTGTCTGCGCCGCAGTACACAGACACAGCAGGAGGGCCGGGATCCGTGGCGGACGACGTGTGGTTGGTCGTCGGACTGGGGAATCCCGGCCCTTCCTATGCCCGCACCCGGCACAACATCGGCCACCTGGTGGCCGATGAGCTCGCGGCCCGGACCGGCGACAAGTGGAAGCAGCACAAGCAGGTCAAGGCCGAGGTGATCGAGACCCGGATCTCCGGGATCCGGACCGTGCTGGCCAAGCCCCGGTCGTACATGAACGAGTCCGGCGGCCCGGTGTCCGGGCTGCTGAAGTTCTTCAAGCTGGAGCCGGCCAACCTGCTCGTCGTCCATGACGAGCTCGACATCGACTTCGGCGTACTGCGCTGCAAGTTCGGTGGCGGCGACAACGGGCACAACGGGCTCAAGTCACTGCGGAAATCGCTTGGCACCGGTGAGTACTATCGAGTTCGGTTCGGTGTGGGTCGTCCGCCGGGCCGGCAGAACCCCGCCGACTTCGTCCTGAACGAGTTCTCCTCGACCGAACGCAAGGACCTTCCGTTCGCCGTCGACCGGACCGCGGACGCGGTGGAATCACTGCTCACCGACGGCCTCGATGCCACCCAAGGGAAGTACAACTCGTGAAACTCAGCGGTCTCGTCGACACCCTGATCACCGATCCGGTGGTGGCCGAGGCCGTTCGTGACGCCAAGGCCGACGGTGTCACGACCCTCGACCTGAGCGCCCCGACCCCGGTACGCCCGGTCCTGCTCGCGGCGATCGCGTCGGAGCAGAATGGCGCCGGCCGCCCCGTGCTCGCGGTGACGGCGACCTTCCGTGAAGCCGAGGAGCTGACCGAGGCGCTGCAGTGCATGGTCGAGCCCAGCACAGTCGCTTACTACCCGGCCTGGGAGACCCTCCCGCACGAGCGCCTCTCGCCCCGCTCCGACACGGTCGGGCGGCGTCTCGCCGTACTGCGTCGCCTCGCGCACCCGGATCCGTCGGACGAGACGACGGGGCCGATCAAGATCCTGGTCGCGCCGGTGCGGTCCGTGCTGCAGCCGCAGGTCGCCGGCCTGGCCGACCTGAAGCCCGTGCAGTTGCACGTCGGCGACACGGTCGAGCTGGAGGAGGTCGTCGACGCACTGGCCGGAGCGGCGTACCACCGGGTCGATCTCGTCGAGCGGCGCGGTGAGTTCGCGGTCCGCGGCGGTATCATCGACGTGTTCCCGCCGACCGAGGAGCACCCGCTGCGGGTCGACTTCTTCGGCGACGACGTGGAAGAGATCCGGTACTTCGCGGTCGCCGACCAGCGCTCGCTGGAGGTCGCCGAGCACGGGCTGTGGGCGCCCCCGTGCCGCGAGCTGCTGCTGACCGACGAGGTCCGCGCGCGGGCCGCCGTACTGGCCAAGGAGCACCCCGAGCTGGCCGAGCTGTTCGAGAAGCTGGCCGAGGGGCACGCGGTCGAGGGCATGGAGTCGCTGGCACCCGTGCTCGTCGACGACATGGAGCTGCTGGTCGACCTGATGCCGGCCGGTACGCACGTCATCGTCAGCGACCCCGAGCGGGTCCGGGCCCGGGCACACGATCTGGTCGCGACCAGCCAGGAGTTCCTGGAGGCGTCGTGGGCGGCGGCCGCCGGTGGTGGCGAGGCGCCGATCGACCTGGGGGCGGCGGCGTACATGTCGCTGGCCGACGTCCGGTCGCACGCCCTGGGCAACGGCCTGGCCTGGTGGAGCCTGTCGCCGTTCACTGCGGCGCCCACCGATGTGCCGGAGCTGCGCGACTCGATGGGCGCGCGGGTCTCGTTCGACATCGACCCGGACGCCGGCGCAGTCCGGAGCCGCGCGATCGCCGCGCACGAGGTGGACCCGTACCGCGGTGAGACCGCGGCCGCGGTCGAGGATGTCCGCGGCTGGCTGCGGGACGGCTGGCGGGTCGTCTGCGTCACCGAGGGCCACGGTCCCGCGCAGCGCCTGGCGGAGGTTTTCTCCGAGGCCGAGCTGCCGGCCCGCGCGGTCGACGGGATCGACTCCGTGCCCGAGCCGGGCGTGGTGCTGATCTCGCAGGGGCAGCTGGACCACGGATTCATTGCGGACGGCATCAAGTTCGCGGTGCTCACCGAGAACGACCTGGCCGGCCAGCGATCGGCGGCCGAACGGCGTTCTCAGCAACGGATGCCTTCGCGTCGCAAGAAGACGATCGACCCGCTCGAGTTGCAGCCCGGCGACTACGTCGTGCACGAGCAGCACGGCGTCGGCCGGTACGTCGAGATGATGCAGCGCACCGTGGGCACGGGAGCTCAGAAGGCCACCCGCGAGTACGTCGTGATCGAGTTCGCCCCGAGCAAGCGGGGCCAACCCGGCGACCGGCTGTACGTGCCGACCGACCAGCTCGACCAGGTCACCCGGTACGTCGGTGGCGAGCAGCCGAGCCTGGACAAGATGGGCGGCGGCGACTGGGCCAAGCGCAAGGGCCGCGCCCGCAAGGCGGTCCGGCAGATCGCCGGCGAGCTGATCAAGCTGTACGCCGCCCGCCAGGCGACCAAGGGCCATGCCTTCGCCAAGGACACCCCGTGGCAGGCCGAACTGGAGGACGCGTTCCCCTTCGTGGAGACGCCGGACCAGCTGGCCACCATCGACGACGTGAAGCACGACATGGAACGTGTCATGCCGATGGACCGGATCGTGTGTGGTGACGTCGGCTACGGCAAGACGGAGATCGCCGTCCGGGCCGCCTTCAAGGCAGTGCAGGACGGCAAGCAGGTCGCCGTACTCGTGCCGACGACGCTGCTCGTGCAGCAGCACTACGCGACCTTCGCCGAGCGGTACGCCGCCTTCCCGGTGAACGTGGCGCCGCTGTCGCGGTTCCAGACCGACAAGGAGGCCAAGGCCACCATCGACGGCCTGGCCGACGGGTCGGTCGATGTGGTGATCGGGACGCACCGGCTGTTCGGTGGCGAGGTCGCGTTCAAGGATCTCGGACTGGTCGTGGTCGACGAGGAGCAGCGGTTCGGCGTCGAGCACAAGGAGCAGCTGAAGCGGTTGCGGACTGCGGTCGACGTACTGACGATGTCCGCGACGCCGATCCCGCGGACCCTGGAGATGTCGATCACCGGGATCCGCGAGATGTCGACGATCGCCACGCCGCCGGAGGAGCGGCACCCGGTGCTGACGTTTGTCGGCGCCTACGAGGAGGGCCAGGTGACCGCCGCGATCCGGCGCGAGCTGCTGCGGGAGGGCCAGGTCTTCGTCGTCCACAACCGGGTGAACACGATCGAGAAGGCGGCCGCGCGGATCCGCCAGCTGGTCCCCGAGGCCCGGGTGAGCGTCGCGCACGGCCAGATGAACGAGCACACCCTCGAGAACGTCATCCAGGGCTTCTGGGAGAAGCAGTCCGACGTCATCGTGTGTACGACGATCGTCGAGTCCGGGATCGACATCTCGAACGCGAACACGATGATCGTCGAGCGCGCCGACCTGCTCGGCCTGTCCCAGCTGCACCAGCTCCGCGGCCGGGTCGGTCGCGGCCGGGAGCGCGCGTACGCGTACTTCTTCTTCCCGCCGGAGAAGCCGCTGACCGAGACCGCACACGACCGGCTCGCCACGATCGCGCAGCACGCGGATCTGGGCGGCGGCATGGCGGTCGCGATGAAGGACCTGGAGATCCGCGGCGCCGGGAACCTGCTCGGCGGCGAGCAGTCCGGGCACATCGCCGACGTCGGCTTCGACCTGTACGTCCGGCTGGTCGGCGAGGCGGTCGCGGAGTACCGCGGCGACACCCAGGCCGAGGAGCCCGAGGTCAAGATCGAGCTGCCGATCGACGCGCACCTGCCGCACGACTACATCCCGTCGCAGCGGCTGCGGCTGGAGATGTACCAGCGGCTGGCCGCCGTCCGCGACGAGGACGGCATCGCCGAGCTGGTCGAGGAGTTGCACGACCGGTACGGCGACATCCCGCAAGCGGTGCTGAACCTGGTCGAGGTGGCGAAGTTCCGCAACCACGCCCGCCGGGCCGGTCTGCACGACGTCACCCTGCAGGGCAACCTGATCCGGTTCGGGCCGGTCGAGCTGCCCGATTCGAAGGTGCTGCGGCTGAACAGGCTGTACCCGAAGAGTCTGGTGAAGGCGCAACTGCGTACGATCCTGGTGCCGAGACCTGCTACCCGGCCGGTCGCCGGTCAGCCGCTTCGCGACCAGGAGCTGCTGCAGTGGTGCACCCGGTTGATCGACGACGTGATCGCCGAACCGATCGGGGTCCCGGCATGAACCTGTACGGAAGACACGAGGAGATTCGGTGAGCACATCGCGACGGCTTGGGGCGATCGGAGCGGCAGCGGCCATGGTGCTGCTGGCTGGTGGCTGCGCGGCGGGAACGCACCCGGGCGCGGCGGCCATGGTCGGCAACACCGAGATCAGCGTCGGCGACGTCGACAAGACCTCGCGCGCGGTCACCACGGCCCTCGGCCAGGACTTCGCCACCAGCGTGACGCTGAGCGAGCTGGTGAACAACGCACTGGTCGCCCAGGTCCGTGAGGAGAAGGGCATCACGGTCTCCGACGCGGAGACCGCCGAGGCCGCGAAGCTCGTGGTCAGCGACGAGGCGTCGTACCAGAAGTTCCAGGAGAACGAGCTCACCCGTGACTTCCTGAACCAGGTCGCCGCGGCCGCCGTCACCACCATCAAGCTCGGCGGTGGGACCGGCGTCAACGACCCGCAGGCGCAGCAGAAGCAGCAGGCCGGCATCGCCGCCGTCAAGGACGCGTCGAAGGACATCAAGGTCAGCATCGCGCCGCGCTTCGGCCAGTGGACCGACGGCGCCATCGACGGCAAGGTGTCCGGCTCGCTGTCGGAGGAGTCCGACCAGGCCAAGGCCAAGCGCGAAGCCGCCGAGGCCCAGCAGCAGCAACAGGGCCAGGGCTGAGACCGCTGAGCCCGGTGACGCACGACGGTCGTCCCGGCCCGGGACAGGGCGGCGGCATCAAGGTCGTCCTGACCAGCCCCCGGGTGGCGCCGGGCTTGCTCACCCGCGCCGCCTGGCAGGCGTTCGCGGACGCCGATGAGATCGGCGCCTCGGCCGGCCCGTCCCGCCCGGACGTCCAGGCGGTGATCGGCTCCGGCTTGGTTGTCACCCAGATCGAAGGCGGCTTCGCCGAGGCGTGGACCTGGCTCTCCGGCGCAGCCACCGCAGGCCGTCAGGTTGCCTGGCTCGTCGCCGACGACGGCGAACCAGCCCTCCTCCGCGTGGTCGCCGACCAGCTGAACCGGGACCCGCGACCGCCCTTCGAGGTGGAGATCCTGCACGGCTCGTACGACGTACCAGGCGCCCGCCTGATCGACCTCGTCAGGGTCATGGACCGCCTCCGCCGCAACTGCCCGTGGGACCAGGAACAGACCCACGAGAGCCTCGCGAAGTACCTCCTCGAGGAAACCTACGAAACCCTCGAAGCCATCGACACCGGCGACCGAGCCCACCTCCGCGAAGAACTCGGCGACCTCATGTTGCAGGTCGCCTTCCACTCCCGCATCGCCGAGGAGAACCCGGATGAAGGCTTCTCGATCGACGACGTCTCCGGCGACATCGTCGAGAAGATGATCCGCCGCCACCCCCACGTCTTCGGCGACGAGACGAACAAGGACCTCGCCGCGGTAGAGGCGAACTGGGAGACCATCAAAGCCGCGGAGAAGCAGCGCAGCTCCGTCCTGGACGGTGTTCCGCTGGCCCTCCCCGCGCTGGCACTCGCGGACAAGGTCCTCAGCCGCGCAGCCAAGCTCCTCGCGGACGACGAGCCCACCCCGGAGCCGTCCACCGACACCGACCGCATCGGTCAGCAACTACTGGAGCTGGTCCGCGCAGCCCGCACCCTGGACGTCGACCCCGAACAAGCACTCCGCGGTGCGGTCCGATCGCTGGCAGACCAGATCCGCACCGCGGAACAGAGCTGATTTCGGTCAGGACACCGCGGTGAGCGCGGTCGCCTTGAGCATGGCCGCCGTACTCAAAGTGCAGAGTCCGTAGACGACCGGCGTCTCGCCCCCGAAGTCCGCCCCCAGCGCCTCAGCATCCCGCCGCTCCACGGCCACGGCATGCCGCTCCTCGTCCACAAACCCGATCCACGAGTACGACGGCGTCCGGTGCGGGAAGATCTCCACGCCAGCAGGCACCGACACATGCACGTTGATCATCGTCAAAGGCTCGGTGACCCGCCGCCCATCGGCGCTCCCGATCACACTGTGAGCCTGCCAAACCTGCACGAAATCAGGCTTGAGCCCCGCCGTCACTCCACTGTCAGCAGCCAGCTTGCCCCCCAGCAACTGATCCACATGCGCCGTCAACCAAGCCGGCGCATCCCCAACCACCGGCCCGCTCTGCAGCCAAGAGAAGTCCTCCACTCCGCGAACCCGCACGGTCGGAGAACTCAGCACCCCCGGGTGCGTCCGGTTCTCCTCAGGAGACCGCACGCAACCCAGAACCTGTCGCGAACCTAGGTCCTCGCGGATGATCGTGAGCGCGAGGACCGGCATGTACGTCGCGACCGGCTCAGTAGACCCCGGCGTCAACTCCAGCGCGTCAAGCCACTCGCGCGGAACCCGCCTGAGGTCATGGTCGATTGTGTTCATCACTCCATCGTAATCTTCAATTCTTGAAGCACGGATAAGAACCAGTCCCCCGCTTGTGTCCGCGCGGTCTCCAGAAAATCGTTGAGTGGGACTTCCGGATGCTGCAGATCCTGCTGACCGAAGGTCATCGTGCCAGGGGTGTCGAGCAGGGCCGTTTCGAGGCGGCCGACGGATGCCAGCCAGTCGTCGAGCCGCGCCGAATCCCCTTTCTGCCCACTCGCTTCGATCCGGGCCAGCATGTCCTCGCGGTCGCGGGGAGTCAGGTCCAGATGGAACAACCGTGGTACGACCGGCATCAGGCGGTTGCCCTGTTGGTCGAACTTCTCAACGATCCAGAGCGGTTCCGGCAATGGGATCTCCTGGAGCGCGCGAATCGGTACGTCTGCGCCGAATTCATCGAGGAGCCCGTGACGGGCCGCTCGGATGAACGCGGCCGAGGTGACACTTGCCTCTCGATCGCGGGCGATCAGCCTTCGTCGCGCCTCATGGCTGGTCGACGTCGACCGTGGCCCACGCTCTCCGGTTCCGACCAGATCCTCGTCGGAGATGTGGCTGCTGATGAGCTGATACGTGGCGGACTTCGCGTCCTGCTGCAGCAGGACGCGACGGCCGACGGCGCGTCCGGACCGCTCGGCATAGCCATGGACGAGTACTAGCGCGACGCCGAATCCGAAGCGCCCGGTTTCCCCGTCACCGGCTGCCGCCGCGTCGTTCTCGGAGTCGACACCGAGCTGGAAGTAGCTGGACAGGCGGTGGCGGGCGGCGGGGCCGACCGGCGTCGACTCGTTGCCCTCGCCAACGATGACGACAGCTTTCAGATGGGTCAGCGGCATCCGGTCGCGGACCAGATCGCGGTAGTGAGCCTCGATTAGCTGGATGAAGGACGGCTCCGCCGAGACGGCGACCGGAATGGAACTGAGCTCATCGGGCTCGATGTTCGGCAGCGCCGGCCAGACGGCACACTGGTTCCCGTCGGCCGACCCGATCAGGACGAAGGACTGCCGGACCTCGTCAGACTCGTACAGCTTTACGTCGTAGTCGAGCGGCCCCTCGTCAGGATGCAGCCGGCCGCCGACCGCGAGGGCCTCGAAGATCCTGGTGATCTGCCTCTGCACGTCCCAGGTGGCGGCGTTTGGAGCCGCCGGTCCGCGGAGCTGCTGCTGGCGCGCGTGACTGGGGAAGACGATCGTCACTCTCTCCGGAAGGTTGATGCATGTGCGCTCGAGCAGGGACAGGATGTCCAGCTCGTCGGCGACAACGATTACCAGCCTGTTGAGTCCGTCTGCGGCAAGCAGATCTTCGAGCAGGGCGTCGCGAGTGGCTGGGTATCGAACTGGCTGAGACTCGGCCTCGAATAGGGCGCGGCTCAACTGCTCGAGCTCGGGCCGTTTGAGCTCCTCGGCCAATTTGGCGGCGAGCTCGAGTGACAGATCCTGGTTCTCGCCCTCGAGCCGGTTGATCACATAGCGGCTCACTCCGACTCGGGAGCCGAGCGTCGCTTGACTCAGCCCGACCTCCTTGCGCGCCATCCGGATCTGGCCGGCGATGGCGCGGCGAGTCTCCCGAGAATCGTCAACGGTCAGGCCAGCGGGTGTGTCGGTCACCGCCTCCCCTTTCTGCGAGTCGTCGCTTGAGGTCTGTCTTTCGCGGGCGGAGCTTGGGGTGCTGCGGCGCCATACAAGCAGAAAATCGCCCTCGGCGACGCCTACACGCCGAAGCGTTCACAACTGTTCGTCACCGTGCATCACAGCGGAGTTCAACCCCTCCCTAGCTGCCTTGCCGATCCCCGGTTGCATCAGGTGTTTGACATTGTGCGCGACGTGCGCACTTGTGCATAGAGGGAGCGCACATTTGTATTGACCTGTTGCAGGAGTGCACCTACTCTGAGTTCGAGGCCGCTATACGAAGAGGCGGCTCGATCTGCACCCGAGCCGCCCCACATCACCGAGAACCCGACGACCTAGCAAGTGAGGGGTCTGATCCGTGATGAAACAAAAGCCTATCCCAAACTGTGCGATGTGCAAGCCAATGTGCACATCTGCACTAAATAAGGCGGTTGCGAGCATTCCGGTCCAGTCCGTCAAGGTGTCGAAACACCTCCAGGCTGGCGGTGTGTGATGAGAAGCCGGCGGGGCGGGAGGACCCGCTATCGCACCGGGCGGAGTCGGCCGATGCGGGTCGGTGGGAGATCGAGGAGGCGTAGCCGGGGGCGGAGGGGTTCCCGGCGATGGATTCTCGGCGTCGTCATCGGACTGCTGTTGGCAGTCGTCTCGGCGTCGGCGGCGCTGTGGGAGTCGCGCAGGCACGAGCCGGCGGGGCCGGTGCTCGGCGGGACGATCGTTTACACGGCGCCGACGGCCAATCAGGCGGCGATCCGGATTGCTGGAAGCGCTCGGGAGATGCTCGAGCGGGCTGGAGCCCAGCACCAGGTTGTCAGGGTTGTGCGGATCGACGGCAATGGGGCCGTCTCGACGACCGCAACGGATCTGACGCCGCGGGTCGACGGGAAGCCGGATGGGGAGCCGCTCAAGGTTGCGGAGCGGGCCGCGAAGGAGATCGACCGGCTGATCGGGACGTTGGAACAGCAGCTCAACGAGAAGAGCTCGGTGGTCGGCGGCGAGGCGTTGTTCGCCGGGTTGTCGCGGGCTCGAATCGATGTCTCCCGGCCGGTGTTCATCTTCTCCTCGGGGCTGGATACGACCGATCCGGTCGACTTCCGGAAGCTGGCGTTCGATGTGGCGCCGGCGACTCTGACGGGTGAGCTGCGCAAGGCGGGGGAGTTACCCGCACTGCAGGGCGCGGCGATCACGTTCGTCATGCTCGGTGAGTCCGGGCGGCAACCGGTTCTGCGGCGGCCGCAGATCGTCTATCGGGAAGCCGTGTGGACCACGCTGCTCCGGGCGGCCGGTGCGCCGACGGTCCGGTACGAGTACCCGGACGGCGCACCGTCCACCTCGCCTCTGCCGGCGCCCGTCGTACCGATCCCCCCGCCGCCGGGTACGCCGGTGCCGGCCAAGACCACCAAGGTGCCCGGAGAGAAGACGTGCACGCTGAGCGCGGCGACGTACTTCGCTTCGGATCAAGCGGTCCTGCTGGATCGCCAGGCGACGTTGCGGGCGATCGGCTCGTGCGCCGCCACGATCGGATCGACCGGCCGGGTGTCGGTCGAAGGACACACTTCCTCGGCCGTCAAGCGGCCCAACAACCCGGTGGCGCTCAAGCTCAGCACGCAGCGGGCGCAGGTCGTCGCCGGACTACTGGTTCAGCGCGGCGTGGCGCGGAACCGCATCGACATCAAGGGTTATGGCAATGCGAACCAGCCGTACCCGGACCCCAGCGACCCTAGAAATCGCTGTGTGATCGTTCGCTTCAGCAGTACCAAGTAAAGGGGGACGGAGATGGCCACGCAGGCGATTCCGTTACCGGACAACGGACACGAGTCCATTCGGGGGCCGCAGTACACGCGACGGGAAGCCGTCCGGGCGGGCCTGTGCACGAAGGAGGAGTACCGCATCGCCTCCACCTATTACGAGTACGTCGTACGCCACCACCGGGAGGCCGGCCTTCCGCGGAGCGAGTGGGAGCCGCAGCCGGTGGTCGGCCGCCAGCTCAGCGCGCCGTACGTGCGTGATGGGCAGGACCTGCTCGCGACGCGGTTGAGGAACCAGGTCGACCCGGCGCTGGACGCGATCGACCGGTTGTGCGACGACGTTGAGACGACGATGGACGATCTCGGCAGACATCCCAGGGACCTCAGTACGCCGGAGACCAACAAAGTGTACGGCGGCCACGACGCGGTCGACCGGGTGGAGGAGCTGACCGACCGTGTGGAAGCGGACCGGGCCGACGGCCATCGGCACCACGACCGCGCGCCGGCCTGGCTGCGGACGATCTCGCGCGTCGCGCCGTGGGCCGAGGCGCTCGGATTCCTTGCCTTCCTCACCTATTACCTGAACGTGCCGATCGTGAGTCCGTGGCGGGACTGGATGGGATGGACGTTTGCTTTGATCCTGGTGGTCTACGTGATGCTCGGGCAGACCTGGCTGGTGGATCACGCGGCGCGTGCTCACAACCACGCTCGCGAGGCGCAGGCGGACGGGCAGAAGCACCACGCGGAGGCGAGCCGCCGGCACCGGTTGGGGTACTTGTTGGTGACGGCAACGATCGCGCTCGGCATCACGTCGGCGTTGATCGAGCGAGGTCTCGACGCGCTCGGGCACGCACAGACGGCGGTGGCCGTTGTCATGATCATGCTGGCCGTGACTACCGGATTGTTGATGCCGACGCTGGCATTCCTGGGCAAGGCGCTCGACGGCAGCAAGGTGTCGCGGGAGCGGGACGCGCTGACCGACGACCTCGACGAGGATCGGGAGCAGTACGACGAACTCGTCGAGCAGGCCGAGTCGGACCTGGCGATTGCTCGGCGGCTTGAGCGCGAGCAGGTCGAGAAGATCATGCCCGCGATCCTCAGCGATGTGCAGAAGGTGGTCGACGAGGCGTCGGCGCCGTACAACTTCCTCCGGCTGCAGATCGGTGGGCTGTCGAGCCAGGTGGCCGTGCCGTCGAGCGCGGTGGAGGTGGCGACCGGGTCCCGCCCGCCGCTGAGCAACAGGATCCCGGGCGCTGAGGCGGTCAATCTGCAGCCGGTGATCGACCGTGATCGCCGGCTCGCGGCTCTTCGGGTCAGGCTCGCGGACGTCACGCTGCGACTCCGGCGAATCCCGCCGCACCCGTGGGACCATTCGGGCCCGGATCTGACGTTCACCCGATGATGCGAGCGCCGCGCCCAGATCCCGGGCGCGGCGCGTTACCTCGGGCCGTCGAGGAGGGCGCGGAGGGCGTCGCGGTGGGCCGCGTACGCGTGCTCGCCCGACTTCGTCATCCGGTACGTCGTCGTCGCGCCGCGACCGCGGCCTGTTTTCGTGGTGGCGACGTACCCGGCTGCCTCCAGCGCCGACATGTGCTTCGACAGGTCGGAGTCGGTCACCTGCAGATAGTCCTTGAGGAAGCGGAACGTCACTGTCGTCGCGTTCGCCAGTACCGCCATCGCCGCCAGTCGCTTGGGAGCGTGGATGACCGGGTCGATCCCGTCGATCACCCGAGTCGTTCCCGGACCTCGGCCGCCGCCACGGCGTACCGGCGTTCGTAGTACCAGAGCCCGGCCGTCACCAGCACGAACGCGGTACCCGCTCCGGCCGGTACGCCGCCGAGCCACCAGGCCAGCGCGACGAGCGCCACGACGACCGGCACCGCCACGAAGAACCGGACCCAGATCGCTCCGATCTCCCGTGGGGGTGTGCCGTGGCCCGGCGTCGGCATCGCGCCGTGCCGCCGCCGCATCCATGTGATGAACCAGAACTCGAGCGCCACGAGCGCAACCAGCGACCCGACGAAGAGCGCGGCGCTGACCCGCCACCAGATGAAGGCTCCGATCAGCGCGGCCATCCAGAGCCCGACGGCCGGCGAGTACCACCCCGGTGTCTTCGGGTAGTTCACGTACGGCGTGGCCTCGGCCCGCTCGAGCACGCGCGACAGCTCCTCGGCATCACTTTCCACACCGGAAAGTTAGCCGATCACTTTCCACTTTCGCAAGGAGAAAATTCTCGGGGAAAACCATGTGTGTGCGACCGCCCGCGCTGGCAGGGTGTGCGGGGTGGATGTCGCCGGGGTGTTGCGAGAGCGCTGGGAGCTGACTGCCCGCCTGGAGTCCCTCACCGGTGGGATGGGGTCGGAGACGTGGCTCGCCGAAGCGGACGGATGGCGCGGGGTGGTCAAGTCGGTCGACGCCGGGGACATGGGGTTCGCGCCGGGGCTGGGGTTGGCGGTGCGGCTTGATGATGCGGGAGTCGTGACTGGGCGGCCGCGGCCTAGCGCGGCGGGTCGGCTGGTCGAGCTGGTGGGTGAGCGGCAGGTCGGCGTACTGGAGTTTGTCGACGGAGTGCCGCTCACTGGTGCTACGGACGATCAGCGGGCGGTCGGCATGACGCTGGCGCGGGTGCATCAGCTGTCGTGGACCCCGCCGGGGGAGGTGGCTGAGTGGCTCCAGCATGTGACCCAGTTCGATCCGTTCCTGGACTTGGAGAAATGGATCCGGCCGGCTGTCGAGGGCGCGCTCGAAGGTGTGGAGGCACTCGGCGAGTTGTCGTGGGCCTGGCTGCACGGCGATCCCGCTGCAGAGGCATTCCTCCGGCAGCCGGACAGCGAGATCGCGCTGATCGACTGGGGTGCCGCCATGCACGGCCCTGTCCTGTACGACGTCGCGTCGGCCGTCATGTACGCCGGTGGCCGCCCGGATCACGTCGTACCGGCGTACCTCGACCAGCGCCCCGAGCTCGCGGACGAGATCTTCGCCGGCCTCGACGCCTTCCTCAGGGTCCGTTGGGCTGTGCAGGCTGGGTACTTCGCCTGGCGCTGCGTGAATGACGTTCGTACCGGTATCGCCGACCCCGCCGAGAACCTCAAAGGTCTCGCCGATGCCAGACAAGCCTTCGAAACCGCGGACCTGTGACCGTGGACGTTGCGTGGACGGGACCTCGAGACGAGCAGCTGTGCCCAACCTGATGGACGATGCACCCGGCCTCCGCCACCTGGCCGGCGATCGCCGAAGCATGTCCCGTTTGTGGAGGGATCTCGCCTGGAAGGTGGCGGGTTTTGCCCTTGTGGAGTGGCATTTCCCTCCAGGTTCATCCCTAGCAATCGCCGGCCCGACGCCGGTGCGATTCCCAGTCTGTTCATGGCTCTAGGCTGACCGCTGGAGCGCTTGAGCAGAACTATCGATGTGTCGACAAGCTATAGTTTCCGTCGATGGAACTGGTCGCGGAGGATCTCGCGGCGTTCGCCGCCTTCGCGCGCCACCGGAACTTCACCCGGGCCGCGGCGGAACTACACGTCAGCCAGCCCGCGCTGCATGCCCGCATCCGCAAGCTCGAAGGTCGCTTGGGTACGCCGCTCTACCTGAAGCAAGGGCGGCAACTCCAGCTGACCGAGGTGGGTGAGCGGCTGGCCGCGTTCGCCAATGACGCGCTGGACCGGGCCTCGGACTTTCTCAGCTCGATCGAGGCCGCGCCGCCGCGCCCGGTCGTGCTGATGGCCGGCTCCGGCGCCTACCTCTACCTTCTCGGCGAGCCGATCCGCCGGTTCCTGCGGAAGGGACACGAGCTGCGGCTGCTGACCGGGAACGCGGCCCGGACCCTCGAGGCCGTCCGGGAGGGGACCGCCGATGTCGGCGTCACCGCGCTGGGGATCCCGCCGGACGACCTCGACTGTGAGTTGCTGGCGCAGTTCCCGCAGACCCTGATCACGCGTGCCAACCATCGCCTGGCCGACCGGCGGACGATCAGGCTGAAGGACCTGCAGGACGAGGCTCTCGTCGTACCGCCGAAGGATCGACCGCATCGGCAGCAGCTGGAGCGGAGCATGCTCGACCTCGGCGTCCGGTGGTCCGTCGCGGTAGAGGCCGAAGGGTGGGAACTACTGGTCCAGTTCGTCCGCCTGGGGATCGGGCCGGCAGTGGTGAACGGCTTCGTGCGGACGACGGCCGCCGTTCGGAAGATCCCGGTCACGGACCTGCCCCCGGTGCGGTACTACGTCATCAGCCGGCTGGACCGCGGAGAGCGAGTGGACGAGCTGAAGAGGCTGTTGAGGTGAGCCGGGACAGCCGGCGGATTTTCAGGCTGCTCAGGCATACAGCAGGTGAGCGTGGGCTCACCATGAGTGCGGACGGCTGGGTGGCGATCGCCGACGTACTGGCCGAGCTGCGGATGTCGTCGGCTGCGCTGGCGGTGGCGGTCGACGAGAACGACAAGCAGCGGTTGCAAGTGGACGGGGACCGGATCCGGGCGTGTCAGGGGCATTCGCTGGAAGGGATGCCGGTGACGCGTGAAGCCTTGGAGAACAGTTGGGAACGGGTGTATCCCACTGACCTCCTCTGGCATGGAACCAATCGCGCCGTACTGCCTGCGATCCAACGGGAAGGCTTGCGGCCAGGACGGCGTACGCACGTCCATCTGGCGGCGTCCAAGGACAGCCCGGTCGGCCGGCGTACGGCGGTAGAAGTCTTACTGGGTGTGGATTCCGGCAATCTCGAGGTCTATCTGGCGCCCAACGGGGTGTTGCTGACGCGGGAGGTACCCGCGGATGCGATCGTTAGGGCCGACGCGGTCCACCGGGGCAGCTGGTCTGGAGGCTAGGCTCGGGACCGATTCGTCATCGAGAACTTGGGAGTCAATGTGGCCACCATCGAGGCCGTCGGCGCCCGCGAGATCCTCGACTCGCGCGGCAACCCCACTGTCGAGGTCGAGGTTCTGCTCGACGACGACACCGTCGCCCGGGCGGCCGTGCCCTCGGGCGCGTCCACCGGCCAGTTCGAGGCCGTCGAACTGCGCGACGGCGACAAGGCCCGGTACGGCGGCAAGGGCGTCCAGAAGGCGATCACCGCGATCCTGGAGGACATCGACAAGGAGATCGTCGGGTACGACGTCCACGAGCAGCGGCTGATCGACCAGGCCCTGATCGACCTCGACGGCACCCCGAACAAGGCCAAGCTCGGCGCGAACGCCATCCTCGGCGTCAGCCTGGCGGTGGCGAAGGCGGCCGCGGACAGCGCCGGCCTGCCGCTGTTCCGCTACGTCGGCGGCCCGAACGCGCACGTCCTGCCGGTGCCGATGATGAACATCCTGAACGGCGGCGCGCACGCGGACAGCAACGTCGACGTCCAGGAGTTCATGGTCGCCCCGATCGGCGCGGCGACGTACGGCGAGGCCCTGATGCAGGGCGCCGGCGTCTACCACGCGCTGAAGGCGGTGCTGAAGGAGCGCGGCCTGTCCACCGGCCTCGGCGACGAGGGCGGCTTCGCGCCGAACCTGGCCAGCAACCGCGAGGCGCTCGACCTGATCCTGGTCGCGATCGAGAAGGCCGGCCTACGGCCGGGCAAGGACATCGCCCTGGCGATGGACGTGGCCGCGAGCGAGTTCCACACCGACGGCGTGTACGCGTTCGAGGGCGGGAAGAAGTCGGCCGACGAGATGATCGCGTACTACGCCGACCTGGTGTCGTCGTACCCGATCGTCTCGATCGAGGACCCGCTGAACGAGGAGGACTGGTCCGGCTGGATCAACCTGTCCGGTCAGCTCGGTGACAAGATCCAGATTGTCGGCGACGACCTGTTCGTCACCAACGTCGAGCGGCTGCAGCGCGGCATCACCGAGAAGGCCGCGAACAGCCTGCTGGTGAAGGTGAACCAGATCGGCTCGCTGACCGAGACCCTGGACGCGGTCGACCTGGCCCACCGCAGCGGCTTCACCTGCATGATGAGCCACCGCTCCGGCGAGACCGAGGACACCACGATCGCCGACCTCGCGGTCGCGACGAACTGCGGCCAGATCAAGTCCGGCGCCCCGGCCCGGTCCGACCGGACCGCGAAGTACAACCAGCTGCTCCGGATCGAGGAGGAGCTGGACGACGCGGCGACGTACGCCGGTCGCTCGGCCTTCCCGCGGTTCCAGGGCTGAGATGCCGTCGTCCCGCCGGGAATCCGGTGCACGCCCCGGCTCGCGTCCGTCGAGCCGGACCCAGTCGCGTCCACCGGCCCGTCGGGGCGACCAGCCCAAACGCCGTACGACGGGGACCCCGGCCGGCCCGGTCCGGACCCGGGGCTCCCGTAACCTCACCGGCCGGGCGGCCGTCGTACTGCTCGTGCTCGGTGCGCTGATCGTGTCGTACGCGCAGAGCCTGCGGGTGTGGTTCGACCAGCACCAGCAGGTCACCGCGCTGCAGCAGGAGATCCGGGACCGGGAGAAGCGGGTCAACGAGCTGAACGACGAGATCGCCCGCTGGGACGACGACGCGTTCGTGAAGGCGCAGGCGCGGCAGCGGCTCGGCTGGGTGATGCCGGGCGAGGTCGGCTACCGCGTGATCGGCGCGGACGGCAAGCCGCTGGGCGCGCCGCCCGAGCCTTCGGCACCGACGGACGGTACGACGGACGCGCAGAAGCCGACCTGGTACACGAAGCTGTGGGGGAGTGTCGAGGGAGCGGGCAACCCGCCGGCCCCGGCTACGACGCCGGCTCCGGCCAAACCGACCCCGAAGCCGATCATCACGCCGTCACCGAAGGCGACCCGGTGAGCGTCAGTCCCGCGGACGAAGAAGCCGTCAGCAAGCAGTTGGGCCGGACCGCGCGGGGCATCCGCTCCATCGCGCACCGCTGCAGCTGCGGCCTGCCGGATGTGGTGGAGACCGAGCCGCGACTGCCGGACGGTACGCCGTTCCCGACCACGTACTACGTGACCTGCCCGCGACTCGCGTCCGCGATCGGTACGCTCGAGGCCGAGGGCATGATGAAGGAAATGACCGACCGTCTGGGCAGCGATCCGGACCTGGCCGCGCGCTATCGGGCGGCCCACGAGTCCTACCTGGCCCACCGCGAGTCCATCCAGCACGTCGAGGAGATCGCCGGCATCACAGCCGGCGGCATGCCCAACCGCGTGAAGTGCCTGCACGTGCTGGTCGGTCACTCACGCGCCGCCGGCCCCGGCGTCAATCCCCTTGGCGACCAGGCCCTGGAAGCCCTGGAGGACTGGGGCCGCCGAGGTCCGTGTGTCTGAACGGGTTGCGGCCGTCGACTGCGGGACCAACTCGATCCGCTTGCTGATTGCTGACCTGGTCGACGGTCGGCTCGTCGAGGTCGATCGGCGGATGACGATCGTCCGCCTCGGGCAAGGTGTTGATGCGACCGGATCCTTCGCTCCGGAAGCGCTGGAGCGTGTCTTCACCGCATCTGACGACTTCGCCGCCGTGATCCGGGCGGCCGGTGTCGCGCGGACGCGATTCGTGGCGACCTCGGCGGCTCGGGATGCGAGCAACCGGGACCAGTTCTTCGCCGGCATCCGGGAGCGGTTCGGTGTGGAGCCGGAGATCATCTCGGGTGCGGAGGAGGCCGAGCTCAGCTTCCGCGGCGCCACGGCATCGCTCGGTCTCCCCGGGCCCTACCTCGTCGCGGACATCGGCGGCGGCTCGACCGAACTCGTCCTGGGCGACGCCGACGGCGTGATCGCGGCGGAGTCGCTCGACATCGGTTCGGTGCGGTTGACCGAGCGGCATGTCAGATCAGACCCCACGGCGCCCGACGAGCTCGACGCCATCGCCAAGGACGCGGACGCACTCCTCGACGCGACCACAGTCCCGCTCTCGCGGGCTCGCGCGCTGATCGGGGTCGGCGGGACCGTCACCACGGTCGCGGCGGTCGCTCTTGGGCTTCCGGAGTACGACCGGGCCGCGGTCCACCACGCACGTCTCGCCCGCGCTGAGCTTCGCGCCGCGACCACCTGGTTGACGAACTCCAGTCGCGTTGAGCGTTCCGCCGTACCAACAATCCATCCCGGACGCGTGGATGTGATCGGCGCCGGAGCACTCATCCTGCAGCGGCTGTTCGACCGGATGACGGTCGGCGAGGTGATCGTGTCCGAGCACGACATCCTGGACGGTGTCGCGCTCTCGCTCGCCTGACCAGGCCCTATGCCACGCGGGGTCGTCGACGTACCCGCCTGGGATGAGGCGCTGAAATGGACCGCAAAGGTCGCGGTCGCCTGCCGCTGTGCGCAAGACGTCGTGAGTTCTTCCCGTTCCGGCTGTGGATCTAGAGAAATCACGGTGATGCAGGATCTGCCGGCGGGTGGCGGACTGGCCAGTTCGGTGATCCCGTACGCCGGGGAGATCCAGATCCCGGAGAACGCCTGGAGTGTCGCCGTCGCGCCGTCGTGATCAGCGGGCGCGGACGCCGTCGAGGGCGATCTCGAGCACCCGGCCGCGCTGGTCGTCGTCCACGAAGCCGGCCGCGGTCAGTCCACTGACCATCCGCAGCAGGTCGTCGAAGCTGACGTCCTTGCGCGCCTCGCCCGCCTCCTGCGCGCGCTCGAACAGCGGCGTGCCGGCGGCGTACATCGCCTCCCGGGCCGTCTTGAACCGGTCCGAGTCGCGGTTGAGCGACTCCCAGATCGCGCGCTTGGTCGCGGCGTACTGGACGAAGCGGCGCAGCCAGGTGGTCAGGGCCTCCCACGGCGGCAGGTCGGCGACGTCCTCGGCCGCTTGGCAGAGCTGCTCGATCTCACCGAAATACACGGCGTTGAAGAGGTCCTGCCGGGTCGGGAAGTTGCGGTACAGCGTGCCGATCCCGACGCCGGCCTGGCGGGCGATGTCCTCCAGCGACGCGTCGGCTCCCTTGCCGGCGAACGCGTCCCGCGCAGCGCCCAGCAACGCGTCGAAGTTCCGGCGCGCATCGGCCCGCGTCGGCCGCCGTACGTCGACCTGCAACGCCGGCCTGGTCTGCTCATTCACCACGCGTTCACCCTAACCAGTTGAAACCGGAGGCACCCCTCCGTTATAGTGGAGGCATACCTCGACTTTACCAGGCCGGGGAACTTCTGCGCTTTAGTCCGGCGCGCACACCTCCCTTTCGAAGGACTTTTGCATGCCTGGAAACACAACTTCTCCGCGACTGACGCTGGCTGTGCTGGCGACGGTCGTGGCCTCGTTCTCGATGTTGCAGTCGCTGGTGAGCCCGGCGCTGCCCGTCATTCAGCATGACCTGCACACGACTCCGAGCACCGTCACCTGGGTGTTCACCGCATTGCTCCTGTCGGTCTCGGTGGCGACCCCACTCCTCGGTCGGATCGGCGACATGCGCGGCAAGGAGCGCACGCTCCTGATCGCACTGATCGCGCTCGCGGTCGGCTGCCTGATCGCCGCACTGGCCCCGAACATCGCCGTACTGATCGGAGCCCGCGTGCTGCAAGGGGTCGGCGGAGCGGTGTTCCCGCTGTCGTTCGGCATCATCCGGGACGAGTTCCCGTCGGAGCGGGTGCCGTCCGTGGTAGGCGTGGTGTCGGCCATCATCGCCGCCGGTGGCGGTCTCGGCATCGTGCTGGCCGGCCCGATCGTGCAGTCGCTCGGATGGCGCTGGCTGTTCTGGATCCCGATGGTCGTGATCTCGCTCTCCACGGTGATGGTTCGCCGCTACGTCCCCGAGTCGCCGAACCGCGTGCCCGGCCGGATCGACTGGCTGGCCGCCACGTTGCTGTCCGGCTGGCTGGTCGCGCTACTGCTGCCGTTGAGCGCGGGCCGGTCCTGGGGCTGGGGTTCATTGTTGACAATCGGATTGTTCGCGACTGCCGTCGTACTGCTGGTTGCCTGGATCACCGTGGAACTGCGGTCGCGGAACCCGCTGATCGACATGCGGATGATGCGGCTGCCGGCGGTCTGGACGACGAACCTGGTGGCGCTGCTGTTCGGTGCGGCGATGTTCGCGGTGTACGCGTTCGTGCCGCAGTTCATGCAGATCCCGAAGGCTGCCGGGTTCGGTTTCGGCTCGAGTGTCACGCAGGCCGGTCTGTTGATGCTGCCGATGCTGGTCACGATGGCCATCACCGGTTCGCTCAGTGGGCCGTTGGCGCCACGGTTCCACGTGAAGGCCCAGGTGGTCTGGGGTTCCGCGCTGATCCTGGCTGCGGCGCTGGCGTTCGCGGAGTTCCACGACCAGCCGTGGCAGGTCGCGCTGTCGACAGCGCTCTTCGGCGTCGGACTCGGGCTTGCGTACGCCTCGATGACCAGCTTGATCGTTCAGAGCGTCCCGCGCGAGCAGACCGGCGTCGCCACCGGCATGAACGCCAACATCCGCACCATCGGCGGCTCGATCGGCACAGCCCTCGCCAGCTCGATCATCACCGGCCACCTCCAGCCCAACGGCCTCCCCGCCGAATCCGGCTTCACCGACACCTTCCTCCTCCTCTCCACCTTCGCCGCAGCCGCCGTCCTCCTCGCCCTAGCCATCCCCACCATCCGCCACCCCCGCCCCACGGTCGCTGAGCCGGCGCTCGAGGAACTGGTCGGCTGACCCGTCATGAGGTCGGTTTCCGGAAAGAAGCTGTCACGGGGCGGCAGCTTCTTTCCGGAGATCCGCGATGACTCGACTGGCTACGCTGATGCGATGAAGTTGCCGCATCCGTTGACGGGGGAGTTGTTCGAGAGTCCGGTGCCGCCGGGGACCGGGTGGCCGGAGGATCCCGCCGTACGACGTACTCCGGTGGCGGAGGATGCGTCCGAGGTGCCGCGGTTGGCGGCGACCGGAGAGTTGCGGGAGCTGGAGGCACGCGTCTCCGTCTGCCGCGCCTGTCCGCGTCTTGTCGAGTGGCGGGAAGACGTTGCCGTCAGCAAGCGAAAGTCCTTCGCCGACCAGCCGTACTGGGGCCGCCCGATCCCGGGCTGGGGTGTTGCTGAGCCTCGGATCCTGATCGCCGGCCTCGCGCCGGCGGCCAACGGCGGAAACCGCACCGGGCGCGTCTTCACCGGCGACCGCTCCGGCGACTGGCTCTTCGCCGCCCTCCATCGCGTCGGCCTGGCCAACCAGCCCACCAGCGAACACGCCGGCGACGGCCTCCACCTGATCGGCACCCGCATGATCGCCGCCGTCCGCTGCGCCCCACCTGCCAACAAACCCACCCCCGAGGAGCGCGACACCTGCGCCCCGTGGTTCCGCCGCGAACTCGAGCTGGTCCTCCCCACCACCCAAGCCATCATCTGCCTAGGCAAATTCGGCTACGACGCCCTCCTGACCGCCCTGGCCACAGTAGGAGGCGCCGTCCCCAAACCCCGCCCACCCTTCGGCCACGCCGTAGAGCACCCCATCGAAACGCCGTACGGCGAAGTCACCGTCCTAGGCTGCTATCACCCCAGCCAACAAAACACCTTCACCGGCAAACTCACCGAAGCAATGCTCGACACAGTCCTCACCCGAGCCAAGACCGTCGCCGGCCTCTGAGGCCTGACAGGATCAGGCGATGGAGTCCAACTCGACCTTCTACCTGCGCTACCCGGAGCGCTGCACCATGGCAGCTGCGGTTGGGACTACGTCGCTGCTGGAGAGGGCTATGTGTCAACGTGGGTTGGCGGGGGCGTTCGGGAGTTTGCGGGTGTCGATGAGTTGCTGGGCGACATCGCGGAGCTTGACGTTGGTGTCCTGGGAGTAGCGTCGCAGGACCGCGAAGGCACGGTCGGCGTCCAGGTCGAACCGTTCCATCAGGATGCCCATCGCTTGCCCCACCAGTTTCCGCGCATCGACCGCCTCGGCCAGGTCCTTGTCTCGCCGCACGCTGGCCACTGCGATCGAGGCGTGCCGGGCCAGGATGTGCGCCACCGCCTCGTCGTCGTCGGAGAAGGCGTCCAGCCTGGTGCTGTACAACCCGAGCACCCCGACTGTCGCGCTACCGTTGCCGACCGCGAGGGGAACGTCGAGCACGCTGCGCACGCCGAGCTCAGTGACTTGCGCCGCCCAGTCCGGCCACCGGGTTTCGGTCGTGGTGTCGCGGATCAAGACCGTGGATCGCTCGTGCAAAGCGGCGACCAGCGGGCCCTGCTGAGTGCTGATTTGTGTCTGGTAGATGGCTTCGACCACCGGAGCGGTCACCGCGGCAATCTCCGGACGGCCTCGGGTGAGCAGGGCAACACCGGCGTAGCTGCAGTTCAGCGCCTGCAGCGCGAAGTGCACCACTGCATCGACGGTTTCGTCTACGGTCGGCAAGTCGTGCAGCGCGATCGCCAGCTCAGCGAATACGTCAGCCGCAGTCTTCGCCACCCTCACGGGGGAGTCTTCCTTCACGCGAAGGGCTTCGAATGTGAGCCGGCTCCGCAGAGGGCGAAGGGTGCTACGCGCGTCGATCAGCGCATCGTAATTCGGATCGGCAGCCATCGGTCGCTTGTCTCGGTCCTGGGCAACTGCCCGGTAAAGGCGTAACCGAGGACGACAGGGCCAGAATGGCGGTGATTGAAAGCCAACGGTATCTGAACGGTACCAGGCCAACGGGCCGCCGGACGCGCGTCGCGAGGATGCCCAGGTGTCAACGCGGCGGACAGTCCCACGCCCCAAGGCGGAGCCGTGACCAGCGCCAGGGGAACCTCATCCACCGGTGCCGGCCATTTGAATCCGTATCCCTGTCGGGGCCGCGAGGTCTAGTTCGGACAGGCGCCACGGTTCGCGTTGCAGCAGGTCCCGGCTGTCCAGTGCGTCACCCACGGGGTGAACTCCTCCGCTATCGGCAGATCCGTGCGTCGCCGCCCGTCTTCGGATCCGAAGAGGCGGTTGATCCCCACCAGGAGCGAGTGGCAGGGTCCTGTCCCATGATCGATGACTTCGCGAAGCCATATCTGCACGATTACCTGCAACATACCCGCGAGGCGATGCTCGCCAAGGTCGACGGGCTCTCCGAGTACGACGCCCGCCGGCCGCTGACCACGACCGGGACCAACCTCCTGGGCTTGATCAAGCACCTGGCGACCTGGGAAGCCAGGTACTTCGGCGAGGTCTTCGATCGCCCCTTCCCCGAACCGTTGCCCCGCTGGGATGTCGAGGCCGAGCGCCTCGCCGACATGTGGGCGACCGAGCACGAGTCCCGCAGGTACATCATCGACCGATATCGGCGAGTGTGGGACCACAGCGACGCGACGATCAAAACGCTCGCCATCGATGCCCGTGGCAACGTTGCGTGGTGGCCGCGCCCCGAGGTGAAACTGTTCGACATCCTGGTCCACATGCTCGCCGAGACCAGCCGGCACGCCGGCCACGCCGACATCCTTCGCGAAGGACTCGACGGAGCGGTGGGAACAGACGCGGAGAGCATGGCCGTGCAAAGGCACGAGGCGGCCTTCTGGGCGGAGCAGCGCGCAAAGATCGAGCGGGCCGCCAGAGCAGCCGACCCAGCCAACGCCTGACGGTTGCGCGTCAGGAGACCGAGTAGTCCTCCCGCATCGGGTCCGCAATCAGTTCACGAGGGCGCGGCGGCTTGCTTCGCGCAGGATGCGATCGGCAGTTTGATCGGGGGTAAGGGTCGCGGTGTCGAACCACCAGCCGACATCGCCAAACTCGCGCTTCATGTCGGCGTCGAGGGTCTCGTAGCCGTCGAAGTCGAATTGCTCACTGGGATCCCTGATGGTATTGCGGTATTGGCAAGCGTCAATGCCCGGCGCGAGGACAACCAACAAGACCCGCCGGGCACTGAGGAGATCAAGGAAGAAGTCCAGCTTCTCGCGGGACGGCACCATCGCATCGATCAAGGGCGTAAAACCGGCGTCGGAGAAGTTGTTCGCCAGCGCACACAGATTGCGGTGCAACAACTCCACCTGCCGCGCCGCTTCATCGGCAGGCTCGCCCAGCGCCCAGACGGAGCCACTGACAACCATCCTGTTCAGCTCGTCGCCGCCGAGCCGAGCGGAACGCGCCAGCCGCTGCGCAACCAGCCTTGTCACAGTCGACTTCCCGGCCCCAGGCATCCCCGTCACAAGCAAGCAGTCCGACGCCCCAACACCACTCATGACCGAAATCGTGTCAGCGCACCCGCGGCCCGGCAATCACATTTCCCAGACGCCTTCAAGGGAACCGGCAAGCTCGCGGCAGGCCAGTTCGACGACCTAGCGGGCATCGGCATCGTCTGCGTGAGCGGGGAACTGAAACGGCTAGTGCCTCGCCAAGAAACGTCGAGGTCGTTGCCGCACACTTGCCTTCCGCCGGGCAATTTCAAGGGAGAACCCCGCAGCTGCACCCTTCTACCAACCGCATCCCGGGGGTGAGGGGACCAGATCAGGGGTGAACCCCACACCTGGCCGCCGGGTTCGGCTTCGAGGTGGTGACCCGGATTACCTCCCCAACCTTGCTTGGCGCGGCACGAGCTCCAACGCTCGGCATCCCGAAGGGACCAGGTTGGCTTCGGCGTACTGCACACCCACCACGAGAGGCTCATTGACCAGGAGACGGCGAGAGGTGGAGGTGGTCCGTCGCGCGGTAGTGCGCAGTGCCGGGTGATAGCCCGGAATCGCGGGCCGACAGCGCGCGTGGGCTCGACCGCGCTCGTCCAGTGCCCGGGACGGGATTCGAACCCGTATGCCTGTTAGGGCTGCGAGGTTTAAGCTCGCTGCGTCTGCCGTTCCGCCACCCGGGCCAGCTGGCTCGCCTTGAGGTTACAAGTTACTTGTAGACCTTGCGGGGGTAGACGGCGTGGGCGCCGGCGACGCGGTCGAGGAAGAGTTGGCCGTTGCAGTGGTCGATCTCGTGCTGGAGGGCGCGGGCCTCGAAGGCGTCGGTGGTGATCGTGAGGGCGTCCGTCGTACCGGGGAGGACGCCGGTGACGGTCAGGCGGGTGGCGCGTTTGACGTCGCCGGTGAAGTCGGGGACGGACATGCAGCCCTCGCGGCCCTTCTCCTGCCGGGTTGCCTCGACCACGACGGCATTGCAGAGCACGAAGACGCCGTGACGGGTGCGCGTCTTCGGGTGATTGGTCACGTCGAGGGCGAACATCTGCGCCGCCACGCCGACCTGGGGCGCCGCCAGACCGACGCACCCCGGCGACACCCGCATGGTTGCGACCAGATCCGCCGCGAGCTGGATCATCGCCGGATCGAGCGGATCCACGGTCGCGCCCTCGGTCGCCAGGACCGGGTGCGGCGCGCGGACCACTTCCAGAACCTCACCGGCCACGCCGAGCTGCGAAGGAGTCCAGCCGGAAATCAATTCGGCCACGGTCACAGGTCGTCGCTCTCGGCCGGGCGCAGGGTGACGCCGACGCCGAGCTCCTCGGCGGTGATGTCCAGTGCGCGGTAGAGCATGTCCAGCTCGGCGGACGGCGGCAGCTCGACCTCAGCGGTCAGCACGTACAGTTCCCCGCTGAGCCGGGTCGCCAGGTCGGTGATCGTCCCGCCGGCCGACGCGATCATCCGCGTCACGGCGGCCACGATCCCGGGCCGGTCGGCGCCGTGCACGCTCAGCATGTACGGCGCTCCGATCGGCGCGTGCTCGTGTTCGGGGCCGACCCGGCGCACCGTGATCACCAGCTCACCGCGCAGTGGCTCGAGTGCGGACTTCACCTCGTCGTACGGCCCGGAGCAGACGATCATCATGGCGAAATGACCGCGCAGCAGCGTCATGGTGGAGTCCTCGAGGTTGACCCCGGTCCCGGCCAGGGCCTCCGTGACGTCCGCGATGATGCCCGGGCGATCCGGGCCGATGACGGTGACGGCGAGCTGACTCATGCCCGGAAACCTACCGCCGACCTAAGTAGCTCTCGAAAGCGACTTCGGTATGCGGACAGCCACAACTGCCCTGGAGAGCGCTTACGCACCGCTACATTCGAGACATGACCGGGTCCACACATCGCCGTCGCAGCAGGCGGGACTGGATCGTGGACAGCATCGTCTTCGTCCTCGCGATCCTGTTCGGCATCTGGACGTTCAGCGAGGGCGAGAACGACCCCGTCCACCAGGGCCTGCTCGCGTTCGACTTTGTGTCGGGGATGGCGCTCTGCCTGACGCTTTGGTACCGCCGCCGCTGGCCGGTCCAGCTGGCGCTGGTGGCGGCCGTGGTCTCGATCTACTCCGAGGCGGCCAGCGGGGCGGCGCTCGTCCTGATCATGACGGTCGCGATCCACAAGCCATGGCGTACGTCGCTACTGATCTTCGTGGCCAACGCGGTCAGTCTGATTGTCTACATCCAGGTCCGGCACAAGGCCGATGGCACAGCGCTCATGGTCGCCGCCATCGCGATCTACATCGCGGTGGCCGGCTGGGGCCTCTACATCCGATCGCGCCGCCAGCTCCTGCAGACTCTGCGGGATCGCGCCGAACGCGCCGAGACCGTCGCCAAACTGGAGGCCGAGCAGGCCCAGTTGCGAGCTCGCGAGGAGATCGCCCGCGAGATGCACGACGTACTCGGCCATCGCCTGTCCCTGCTGAGCGTGCACGCCGGCGCGCTGGCCTATCGCCCGGACGCGTCCACCGCGGAGGTCGCCGGGGCCGCCGAGATCATCCGGGCCAGCGCGCACCAGGCGTTGCAAGACCTTCGCGAGGTGATCGGCGTACTGCGGGCCCCGGTGGGCGAGCTGCCGCAGCCGACGTTCGCCGATCTGCCCGTGCTGGTGGAGGGTTCGCGCAAGGCCGGGCTGCCGGTGGAGTTGGTGCTGGACGCGCCCGGCGCACTACCCGAGCACGTCGGGCGTACGGCGTACCGGATCGTGCAGGAAGGGCTCACCAACGCGCTCAAGCACGCGCCCGGCGAGCCGGTACAGATCACCGTATCCGGTGCCCCGGGCAACGGCTTGGAGGTGGAGCTCCGCAACCCCGCGCCGAACCGCAGGCGGGGGGATGGGCAAGGTTTGAAGGGATTGACCGAGCGCGCGGCCCTGGTGGAGGGACGGATCGAGCACGGCCGCACCCCCGACGGCGAGTTCCGGCTGTTCGCCTGGCTACCGTGGCCGGCATGAGCGAGCTCAGCATCAAGCACAGCCGATCTTGTGCCTCGGCCGGGCACGGAGCGAACCGAGGACGTGCATGAGTATTCGCGTGCTGATCGTCGATGACGATCCGCTGCTGCGCGCTGGGCTGAAGCTGATGCTCGGCGGCGCGCCCGACATCCGCGTGGTCGGCGAGGCCGGTGACGGCAGCGGCGTACAGGGGCTGATCGACCAGTTGGCGCCGGACGTCATCCTGATGGACATCCGGATGCCCGGCACCGACGGCCTGACCGCGACGGAGGCCGTACGGCGGCGTCAGGGCGCGCCCGAGGTCGTCATCCTGACCACGTTCGACGCCGACGAGCACGTGCTGCGCGCACTCCGTGCCGGGGCCGCCGGCTTCGTGCTGAAGGACACCCCGCCGGCCGAGATCGTCGATTCGGTACGGCGGGTGGCCGCCGGACAGCCCGTACTCTCGCCGGCCGTCACCAAGCGGCTGATCACCAGGGTCGCCGCCTCAGGTCAGGACAACCGCAAGGCGAAGGCTGTCGCCCGTCTCGCCACCCTGAACGACCGCGAGCGGGAGATCGCCGTCGCGGTCGGCGAGGGCAAGTCGAACGCCGAGATCAGCGCGACCCTCTACCTCAGCGTCCCGACCGTGAAGACACACGTCTCCCGCATCCTGACCAAACTCGACCTGAACAACCGCGTGCAGATCGCGCTCCTGGTCCACGACGCCGATCTGTTGCACTAGGCAACCTCGCGCCACCACCCCGTAACGTCCGAAGAAGTGTGGGCTACAGCCCACACTTCTTCGGACGTGAGGACTCAGTTAGCAGCTCAGGACTGCGTCGCGCGGCGGAACTCGTCGTTCGGGGTCTGGAGGCTGCCGAGGCTGGTCACCTCGCGGCGGAAGAACAGCGCCAGCGTCCAGTCGAGGATGACGCGTGCCTTGCGGTTGAAGGTGGGGACACGGGACACGTGGTAGGTCCGGTGCAGGAACCAGGCCAGCCAGCCCTTGACCTTCACGCCGTACAGCTGGGCGACGCCCTTGTGCAGGCCGAGGCTCGCGACCGAGCCGACGTACTTGTGCTCGTAGTCCTGCGGCGGCTGCCCGTCGACCACCCGGAGGATGTTCGCGGCGAGCTGGCGGGCCTGGCGTACGGCGTGCTGGGCGTTCGGAGCGCAGTACGCGCCGGTCTCACTCGTCAGGTCAGGTACGGCAGCGTTGTCGCCGGCGGTCCAGGCGTCGGCGACACCCTCGATCCGCAGGTTGGCGAGCGCCTTGACGCGGCCCTTCTCGTCCAGCGGGAAGTCGGTCGCGGCCAGAGCCGGGTTCGCCTTCACGCCGGCGGTCCAGACGATCGTGTCGGCGTCGAACTCGTCGCCGTCGCTGAGTACGACGTGGCCCTTCTCGCAGGACTCCAGCCGGGTCTCCAGCCGGATGTCCATGTTGCGCTTGCGGAGCTGGTCCACGGTGTACTTGCCGAGATCCGGGCCGACCTCGGGCAGGATCCGGTCGGTGGCCTCGACCAGCACCCAGTGCATGTCCTCGGGCTTGATGTTGTCGTAGTACCGGGTCGCGTAGCGGGCCATGTCCTCGAGCTCCGCGAAGGCCTCGACACCGGCGTACCCACCGCCGATGAAGACGAACGTCAGCGCGGACTTGCGCAGCACCGGGTCCGGCTGGGACGACGCGACGTCGAGGCGGTCCAGCACCTTGTTGCGCAGGGCGATCGCCTCTTCGACATTCTTGAACCCGGTGGCCTCCTCGGCCAGGCCGGGGATCGGCAGCGTCCGGGCGATCGAGCCGAGCGCGACCACGATCTGGTCGTAGGCCAGCTCGTACTCCGGGCCTTCCTCGGGCATCACCTTGGCGACCTTGTGGGCGTGGTCGATCCCAGTCACCCGGCCGGTCACCACGCGGCAGCCCTTGAGGGTCTTACGCAGCGGCACCACGACGTGCCGCGGCTCCACCGAGCCGGCCGCGGCTTCGGGCAGGAACGGCTGGTAGGTCATCACCGACCGCGGGTCGACCACGGTCACCCGGATCCGGCCCTTGCGAGCCGCCCGGCGCAGGCCGTACGCGGTGTACATCCCGACGTAACCGCCTCCGACGACGAGGATGTGCGGCACCTGGGCAGTCATGCGGTTCACTCTCCCTGAGTGGTCTTCAGACTTCATGTTCACTTCAACGCTAAGTGCTCGTGAAAGATTTCACAAACCCTCTCGCGAGTGATCTCACCCTCCGAACAGTCCCCCCTCCGGGCGACCTCTCATCCCCTCATGGTGAGGCCCGTACCCCCGCCCGACCAGCGCCAACCCCCACCGACACACAACCGCAAGCCGCCCCAGGGGCCGAGGCCGCCGGCGGCCTCCTGGCGTCACGCGAAGAGGCAGTCATGAACCCGAGCCGGCCGCGGCGGCCGGTGCGGGGTTCACCCCTGATCTGGTCCCATCACCCCGGACATGCGGTGGGTAGAAGGGTGCATCTCCGAGGTTCACCCCTGAAATTGCCCCGGACGAGAGGCCTCCTCCGGAGCGTCACTCTTCGGACTCGCCTTGCAAGGCGAGGTCTTCCTCAGGCAGGCGGTAGACGGAGATGTGGGAGGGGGAGTCGGCGGTGAACGCGGTGCCGGTCCAGGTGGCGTGGCGGGATTCGAGGGTTAGGCCGGCTAGTTGGGCCATCAGGTCGAGTTCGGCGGGCCAGATGTAGCGGTGGGGGCTGCGGAAGAGCTCTGCCTGGGTGCCTTCGCCGAAGTGGAAGTGGTGTGAGACGACGTGTTGCTGCAGTACGTCGTACGTGTCCAAGAGGATGTAGCCGGAGTCGGCGACCCCGACCGTGGCCGGGATGCCGGGTGGGAGGCGGCGGAGTTCGGGGACCCAGAGCTCGATCACGAAGCAGCCGCCGGGGGAGAGGTGGCGGGCGGCGTTCCGGAAGCACGCGACCTGCTCCTCCTGCGTGAGCAGGTTGGAGATCGTGTTGTAGACCAGATAGACGAGGGTGAACTCGCCCGGCACGCGGACGGCGGACATGTCGCCGACGGTCACCGGGATCGCGGCCTCATCGGCCTTCGTCCGCAGTTGCTCGAGCATCGCCGTGGACAGCTCGATCCCGCTGACCGGCACGCCGCGCTCCGCCAGCGGTACGGCGACCCGCCCGGTGCCGATCGCGAACTCGAGGGCCCGGCCGTCGCCGGCCAGTTCGGCCAGCCGATCCACGGTCGGCTCGAGTACGTCGGCCGCGAACATCCCACTGCCCGGAGTGTCGTACCTTCGCGCGGTGTCGGCGTTCCAGATCTCGTTCTGCCGGGCCGCGGCGGGTGAGAGCCAGCGAAGCTTGTCCCCATCCGCTTCCTCGCCGATCTTGCGGAAGCCGAGGCGGTCATAGAGCCGCCGAGCGTCCGGGTTGTCCCGTTCCACGCCGAGATCCAGCGGTACGCCGGTACTCGCGGCCTCGGACTGCAGTCCGGTGATGATCGCCGTACCGATCCCGCGGTTCTGGACCTCCGGCAGGAGCTGGATCCCGTTGAGCTGGATGGACTCCGTGGTCCGGCTGACCCGGAGGCGGCCGACCGGGCGGCCGTCGAGCTCGATCACGCTCAGCGTGGACGACTCGTCCGCGAGCAGCTCACGGTGCCACGCGCCGAACCCGGCGTGCCACTCCGCCTCGTCGACGTCGGCGGCCAGGCGGCCCTGGGCGCGGGTCGCTTCGAGGGTGACGTGCGTGAGGAACGCGATGTCGGCCGCCGTGGCCGGGCGAATGCGGTAAGGCTCTGCCATGACCGACCAACCTATGCACCGGCCGCATCGTCCGCGACAGGTTTTACTCGCCCACCTGACCGTCGGTCGACTCCCGGAGGAGGTCGAGGTGGCCGAGGTGGCGAGCGGTCTCCTCGATCAGGTGGGCGACGGCGTACCGAAGCGTGAAGGTCATGCCGTCCGAGCGGGCGCGATCGTCGAAGGCGGCCGCCACCGTGATCTCGCGCGAGCGGGCGCACTCGGCCCGGTACGACGCCAGCACGCCATCGACCGTGTCGCCGGGAGCAATCGGGAAACCGCCGTGCGGATCCTCCTCGGTCCACGGCCACTCGATGTCGAGACCCGCGAAGTCGATCGCGAACCAGAACCGCTCCACCGCGGTCAGATGCTTGACGATGCCCGCCGGCGTCAACGCGGACGGGTGGACCGGTCGGGCGAACGCCTGGGCGTCGGTCAGGCCGGTGAGTTTGAGCTCGACGGTTGAGCGCAGAAAGTCGAGCAGGCCGGTGAGCGTACCGTGTTCGTCGGCGTCCTCGGCGGGCCGGACGCGGGTGATCTCGGACATCGGACCACGGTAAGCGCGACAGAGCTCTGTGAGAAAGGTTGATCGGCGGGGTGTTGCGAGAGTGAATAGGAGTGTGGAGAGTTACCGCAATCTGGTGCTGGCGGGTTCGCTGCTCGTTCCTCCGGCCGTTTGTGCGCTGCTGACCCCGTTTCGCGACAACTTCGACAACGCGAACGCCGCCCTGCTGCTGGTGGTGGTGATCGTCGCCGTCGCGGCGTTCGGCATCCGGCTCGCCGGGGTGCTGGCGGCGGTGTCGAGCGCGGTGTGGTTCGACTTCTTCCTGACCGTGCCCTACAACACCTTCACGATCAACAGCAGCTCCGACGTCGAGCTGACCGTGCTGCTGGTGCTGATCGGCACCGCGGTCACCGAGATCGCGATCTGGGGCCGCAGGCAACAAGCCCGGGCGTCCCGGCATCTCGGCTACCTGGACGGCGTGATCACCACCTCGCAGGCGGTGGCGGCCGGTGGGTCCACGGACGACCTGATCGAGCAGGTGCGCGTCGAGTTGACCGCCGTACTGGGGATCGACGGGGTCAAGTTCGTTGCCGGTGACAAGCAGACGCAGGCTCCGCGATTGAACGCGGACGGCTCGGTGACGCGCGGCAGCCACGAACTGAAGGTCGAACGCGACGGTCTGCCGACCAACTCCGAGATCGAGCTCGCCGTCCAGCATGCCGGCGAGACCCGCGGCCGCTTCCTGCTCACCGCGGCCGCCCGGATCGCTCGCCCCGACCTCGAACAGCGTCTCGTCGCTGTCGCCCTGGCAGACCAGGTCGGCGCCGCCCTCTCCAGCCACGAGGCCCTGCACCCGCACCTCTGACAGCACTGCGCCGTCCCCTCTGGCCGGCCTGCGGGAGCAAGACGTCCCGGGTGGCCGCCGGTCCGGCGTCGTGCCTGCCCATACAGGCACGACGCCGTCAGACCGTGAGCACCACCTTCCCCGCGCTGAATACGACGTACGGGGGTAGGGCTTTCGCATCGGGAATCGATTGGTGTGTGCAACCGTTTTCCCTTGTGCGGTTTCGGTTGGGGAACAGCAGTGTGATTCTCAGATGTTGTTAAGGGTGGGACCGTAGTATCTCGATACGGCCCCGGATGTGGGTCACCAGGAGGATGACATGCAGAGCAGTAACCCGGTCCTGAACCGGTCGAGTGCGTTCGCGCCTGGCCACGGCCAGGCGTATCCGGGCGCCGCTCCGTACGGCCAGCCTGGTCCGTACGGCTCCGGCGGGCCAGGTGTCCCGCCGCAGCAGTACCAAGGTTCTCCGGTCGGCAGCCGCCCGATGACGATGGACGACGTGATCGTCCGGACCGCCGCCACTCTGGGCGTCGTGACGGTAGTCGCCGTGATCGCCTGGAACACGATCCCGGTCAGCTTGGTCACCCCGGCGTTCCTGGCCGGTGCCCTGCTGGCGTTCATCCTCGCGATGGTGCTGTCGTTCTCCCGTAAGGTGAACCCGGCGCTGGTGATGGTGTACGCCGCGGCCGAGGGCGTCTTCCTCGGGATCGGCAGCAAGTTCATCGCGAACTGGGTCGGTGACTCGGACATCATCGTGCAGGCGGTGCTCGCCACTCTGGTGACGGCCGGTCTGACGCTGGCGACGTACAAGTACTTCGCGATCAAGGTGACGCCGCGATTCACCAAGATGGTGATCATCGCGACGATGGGCTTCGCCGGCGTGATCCTGATCAACTTCATCGTCAGCCTGTTCGGCGTCAACACCGGGATCGCCGGGTTCGGCGTGATGGGTCTGGTGTTCGCCGCGCTCGGTGCCGGACTCGCGGTCTTCAACCTGATCCTCGACTTCGACCTGATCGAGCGTGGTGTCCGCAACGGCGCCCCGCAGAACGAGGCCTGGCGGGCCGCGTTCGCCCTGACCGTCACCCTGGTCTGGCTCTACTGGAACATTCTGCGCATCCTCGCCATCCTCCGCGGCGGCGACTGACCCCCCACGAACGAACCGAAGGGCCGGCCTACTCGCCGGCCCTTCGGCTTTTCCGCACACTGCGAACATACGAAGAAGACCCGCCCCTCCACCTGAAAGGGCAGGCCTTCTGTTTTCTCAGACTCCTGTTCGGCTCGTCAGCCCATTCGCCGGTGCGCCTTGACCAGGTCGTACTCGTGGACGATGGCTGTAGCGTGCCCGTGCGCGAGGGCGTACTCGCTGGAAAGCCATCTCACTCTGTCATCGAAGCGCAGGAACGACGGTCCGTCGTTCATCAGCTCGAACCACTCGGTCATCTCGCGTCCGGTGCACCTGGGCACCCTCTCCACCAGACGCTGGTGCGTCTCCTCGGAGTGGCTCAAGCCCATCTTCGCCTCCCGTTTATCGGGGTACCGCGTAGTTATCGACTGTGCACCACGAGGACGCCCACAGGCAAGACCTTCTTCATGTATGTCGCCGCTCAGCGGACGCACAACCTGAAGAATCCGGGGACCCGGTTCACTTCCCTACCGGTACGGTGTCCGCGGTCCCCTCGTCGATGCGCTCCACGTCGGCCTCCGGGTGCCGGCGGCGATGGCGAAGGGTGGCCCAGCGTCCGCGCGGACCGCGCTCGTGCCCGGCGACCTCGGTGGCCGCGACCTCGGTCCCCGCGGTCTGGGCGGCCTGGACCGCGGCTTCCGCGATCGGCAGGATCGCCTCGCCCCGGAACGTCTCCGGTGGCACGAAGGACTCCGGCCCGACCCCCATCGCTGCCGCCACCGACGGCAGCAGTGCGGCGGAGGCGGCGGCGTACCCGGTGGCGGAGGGGTGGAAGTTGTCCCGCCCCCACATCGACGGGTTGGTCCGGAACACCTCGCCGAGCAGAGAGCCCAGAGACACGGACCGGCCGCCTGCCTCGACCACTGCGATGGTCTGAGCGGCGGCCAGTCGGCGGCCCCAGGACCGGGCGACCTGCCGCAGCGGCGGCATGATCGTCCGGATCACGCCGAGGTCCGGACAGGTACCCACCACCACCTCACAGTTCGCGGCCCGCAACCTGCGGACCGCGGTCGACAGCAGCCGCACGGAGGTTGACGGTGGCATCTTCGCCTTCACGTCGTTGACGCCGATCAGGATGACGGCCACATGCGGTCCGGCCTGCAGCGCGGCGTCGACCTGGGCGGCCAGATCGGTCGACTTCGCGCCGGTCTTCGACACGTCGGCCAGCCGCACCGGACGCTGGGCCAACTCGGCGAGGCCGGACGCCAGCAGCACGCCCGGGGTCTCGTCCGGCGAGTCCGTGCCGTAACCGGCGGCACTGGAATCGCCGATCATGGCGAAGGTGATCGGACGTCCTGGATACCGGCCGAACAGGCCGTCGCCCGGAGTCGGGTAGTAGCGCATCGGTCCGATCACGCGCTTGGCATACTCGGCTTCAGCCGTCAGTACGCCGTACAACGTGGCACCGATGAGCCCGAGTCCCCCGCCCCCTACGGCTGCGGCCTGGGCCAGTCGCTTCGCGGCCCCGGCTCTACTCATGAGTCAAGGATTACACGCTGTGATGTACAAGCAAGTGAAATAGGGGAAACGACACGAGCATCACTAGAGTGAAGCTGTGCGCTACGCAGAATCTCTCCTGGACCTGGTCGGCAACACCCCGCTCGTGAAGCTGGGTAAGACGACCGACGGCGCCAAGCCGCTCGTGCTCGCCAAGGTCGAGTACTTCAACCCCGGCGGCTCGGTGAAGGACCGGATCGCGGTCCGGATGATCGAGGCCGCGGAGGCCTCCGGCGAGCTCAAGCCCGGCGGCACGATCGTCGAGCCGACCTCCGGCAACACCGGGGTCGGGCTCGCGATGGTCGCCCAGCAGAAGGGCTACAAGTGCGTCTTCGTCTGCCCGGACAAGGTCAGCGAGGACAAGCGCAACGTGCTCAAGGCGTACGGCGCGGAGGTCGTGGTCTGCCCGACCGCGGTCGCGCCGGAGCACCCGGACTCCTACTACAACGTCTCCGACCGACTGGTCCGCGAGATCGATGGCGCCTGGAAGCCGAACCAGTACGCCAATCAGAACAACCCGCGCTCGCACTACGAGACCACGGGTCCGGAGCTGTGGGAGCAGACCGGCGGGAAGATTACCCACTTCGTCGCGGGGATCGGCACCGGCGGCACGATCACGGGCGTCGGGAAGTACCTCAAGGAGGTCTCCGGCGGGAAGGTGCAGATCATCGGCGCCGACCCGGAGGGCTCGGTGTACTCCGGCGGCACCGGCCGGCCGTACCTGGTCGAGGGCGTCGGTGAGGACTTCTGGCCGGACACGTACGACCGGACCATCTGCGACCGGGTGATCGAGGTGTCGGACGCGGACTCGTTCGCGTTGACCCGGCGGCTGGCCCGCGAGGAAGCCATGCTGGTCGGCGGTTCGGCGGGCATGGCGGCCGCGGCCGCGATCCGGTTGGCCCACGAGCTCGACGACCCGGAAGCCGTCATCGTCGTACTGCTGCCGGACGGCGGCCGCGGTTACCTGACCAAGGTCTTCAACGACGACTGGCTGGCGCAGTACGGGTTCCTCGCGCACGCCCGGCACGGCGTCACGCTCGGCGAGATCCTGGCCGGCAAGGACGGCAGCCTGCCGCCGCTGGTGCACACCCACCCGCACGAGACGATCGCCGAGGCGGTCGAGATCCTGCGCGAGTACGGCGTCTCGCAGATGCCGGTCGTCCGGGCCGAGCCGCCGGTGATGGCGGCCGAGGTGGCCGGCTCGGTGTCGGAGCGGACGTTGATGGACGCCCTGTACTCCGGCAAGGCGCGGCTGGCCGACATGGTCGAGCTGCACATGGACCCGGCGCTGCCGTCCCTGGGCGCGGGCGAACCGGTCACCAAGGCGGTCGAGCTGCTCGAGGGTCGGGACGCCCTGATGGTGTTGGACGACGGCAAGCCGGTGGGCGTTCTGACCCGGCAGGACCTCCTGGTCCACTTGTCCGCCGACTGACTCCCTGACGGGGAGACTTATCGGTCGACGACCGAGGGCACGATGGCGAGCAGGACCGTGATCACGATGCCGATCACGATGACTGCCGCTCCAGCGATCTGAAGGATTTCCATACCTCAAGGATCCTTCAGTGGAGCGGTCCGGACATCGGCCCGAGGACCGGTCTTGCCTTCATCCCAAGGTCGTACGGCGAACCCTGCCCACTCCTACTTCAGGAGTGCGGGGAAACCCCTAGTGGACCAGCACGAAGTCGGCTGGGTCGAGGCGGCGGGTGCGGCGCCAGTAGGAGAAGGTGAACTCGGGCCAGGTGGTCGAGTTGCGGCCGGCGGCGTCCAGGTACCAGCTGTTGCAGCCCGAATGCCAGACGGTCTCGTCCAGTTCGCTCTGGACCCCCTCGACGAACCGCTCCTGGGCGTCCTCGCGGACCTCGACATATGACGCTCCGCGGCGACGCAGCAGGTGCAGGGCCTGCATCACGTAGCGGACCTGGGCCTCGATCATGAAGACCATCGAGGAGTGGCCGAGCACGGTGTTCGGCCCGACCAGCAGGAAGAGATTGGGATAGCCGGCAACGGTGATGCCGAGGTGGGCGCCGATGCCGGTGCGCTTCCAGTGGTCGGCCAGGTCGACCCCGTCCTTGCCCAGGATCGGCATCCGGGTCAGGTTGGCCGAAACCTCGAAGCCGGTGCCGAGCACGATCGTGTCGCAGGCCCGCTCGGTCCCGTTGCTCGTGACCACGCCGGTCGGCGTGACCCGCGCGATCGGGGTGGTGACGACGTCGACGTTCGGCCGGGTGAGCGCGGGGTAGTAGTCGTTCGAGAGCAGGATCCGCTTGCAGCCGATCTGGTAGTCCGGGGTCAGCTTGGCGCGCAGTTCGGGATCGGCGACCTGCTTGCGTAGGTGACGTTTCGCCTGGAGTTCAAGGCCTTTCATCAGCTTCGGGTTGCCCGCGAAGCCGGCGCCGCGGCCCTCGAGTCCCCAGTAGACGGCGTTCCGGATCGCCCGCTGCCCGGCCGGGAACCGCTCGTGCAGCCGGCGCTCCCACGGGCCGATCGAGCGATCCGGCTTCGGAGTGATCCACGGTGGCGTCCGCTGGTAGACGTCCAGCTGGGCGACCTCCGAGGCGATCTGCGGAACGAACTGGATCGCCGATGCCCCGGTCCCGATCACCGCGACGTTCCGGCCGCGCAGGTCCTGGGAGTGATCCCACTGCGCCGAGTGGAACGTCGTACCGCCGAAGGAGTCGAGACCCGGGATGTCGGGCAGCTTGGGCCGGTGCAGGCTGCCGACGCCCGCGACCAGGGCCTGGGTCTCGATCGTCTCCGAGCCGTTCACGGTCACGGTCCACCGGCCGGTCGCCTCGTCGAACACCGCCTCGGTGACCTCCGCGCCGTACCGGATCCGGTCCGCGATCCCGTACTTGTCCGCGCAGTGCCGCAGGTAGGCGAGGATCTCGTCCCACGGTGCGAACATCCGCGTCCAGCGCGGGTTCTGCTCGAACGAGAACGAGTAGAGGTACGACGGGATATCGCAGGCGCAGCCGGGATACGTGTTGTCCCGCCAGGTGCCGCCGAGGTCGTCCGCCTTCTCCAGGATGACGAAGTCCTCACACCCGGCCTGCTGCAACTTGATGCCCATACACAACCCGGCGAACCCGGATCCCACAATGACAACCTCAGCCATACCAGCCGAGGTTACCGGCGAGTCACCCGGCTGGGAATGGTTCTGTGTGGTTCACGCACACGGTGCCTTCTGGCGGCAGCGTCGTCCCGTCGTGGAGATAAGTGACGATCGGACCGAGCAGGCACGGGTCACCGCTGGTGATCGAGTTGTGGCCGTCGGACTGGTAGGTCAGCAGGCGGGCGTTGCCGAGGTCGGCGGTCAGCCGCTTCGCACCGACGTACGGCGTGGCCGGGTCGTGGGTGTTGCTGACGACGAGGACCGGCGGCGCCCAGGCGGGGTTGCTGATCGGGCCGTGGTACGCGTCGCGGTCCTCGACCGGCCAGGTGCCGTAGTACATGTCGTCCAGGCCGCCGCCGAGCCACCAGAAGTGGTCGAACATCGCGAGGTTGTCGAGCCCGTCGGCGTAGAAGCGCTCGCGGGGACCGGTGGGCCAGTTCGCGTCGACCGCCGTCACGGCGTTGAACACGTCGGCGGATCCGAAGCCGTCGTCGGCCCGGGCGAAGGCCGCCATCGGGTTGGCGTCGCCGCCGTCGGCCTGGGTTAGCGCGTCGGCGAACACCGGCCAGAACCTGGTCGCGTACATCGCGGAGGTGGCAGCCGACAACACCTCGTCGCCGGTCACCGGCGGTCCCTGGGGATCGTCCGTGGGCAACGGTGTTTTGTTGAGCTTGGCAACGAGTGCGTCGAACGCCGTCTCCGGATCACGGCCGCCGAACCCGCAGCGCGGACCGGCCGCGGCGCACGCGGCGAAGAACCGGTCGAGCTCGTTCTCGAAGGACGCGGTCTGGCTCCGCCAGGTGTCGACCGGCCGGGCGTTGCTGCCGCGGACGTCCTCGGCGCTGCCGAGCACCATCGCGCGGGTCCGGCCGGGGAACATGCTCAGGTACGTCGCGCCGATGTTCGTGCCGTACGAGATCCCGAGCGCCGTCAGCTTCTGATCGCCGACCGCCTGCCGGAGCAGGTCGAGATCGCGAGCGGTGTTCGCCGTACTCATGTGTGGCAGCAGCGCCGGATTCCGTTGCAGACAAGCCTGTTGATAGGCCCGCATCGTCTGCTCGTACGACGCTCTGTCGACGACGTCGGCGCGGCTGTGGCGCACCGTTCCGGGGTCGGCCGACCCGCAGTCCAGAGCGGGCCGGCTCGCGCCGATCCCGCGCGGGTCGAAGCCGACGACGTCGAACTTCGCGAACAGCTGGAGCAACTGCGGTGGCTGGCTGCGGATGATGTCGAGGCCGCTCTGACCAGGACCACCGGGCAGCGCGAAGATCGAGCCGATCCGATGCGCCTGGTCGGTGGCCGGCTTGCGGATCATCGCGAGCTCGACCTTCTGCCCACTGGGCTTGCGGTGGTCGAGCGGGACCTTCGCGGTCGCGCACTCGAAGCCGCCGTCACACGGCTTCCAGGTCAGCTTCGGGACGGCTTCGGCCGCCGCGGTCGTGAGGCCGGCGACCAGGGTGCAGGCCATGAGCAGCAGTGCGCCGGATCGTCGTACGGAAGACAGCATGGTGTGGTTCTCCGGATGGTCGTGGATCGATTCCATCCGTTGTAAGGCGGCCGGTGCCGGTGCCGCCTCGGTAAGACCTGCCTATATCAACCGGTGCAGGATCTCGCCGGCATTGGGTATGACGAGGGTGCCGGGGTCCTCGTCGTACGCGGCCAGGTCGACGGTCGCGGGATCCAGGTAGCCGAGGTTGGCCCGGCGCACGACGTCCTCCGGGATGCCGGTGGCGAGGGTGACCCGGACGCGGAGATGCTCGCCGGTCGCGGGATCCCAGCTGCCGGCGCCGCGCAGGTGGGTGGAGTGCGCGAGTACGCCCCAGTGCAGGTCGCGGAACTGCTCCCACTGGCCGAGGAAGTAGTCGCGGCAGTGGTAGCCGATCTCCTCGATCTCCGGGTGCATCGCCGCCAGTTGGGTGACGTGCGGGGCGTAGAGGATGACCTCGCCGCCGTCCGCGACGATCGGCTCGACCTTGTAGAAGCCCTTGGCCGCGGTCCAGATGTCCTGGTACTTCGACGGCATCACCGACACGACTCGTTCGACCGGATGGTCGACGTACCGGACGTGGGTCTGGGCCGAGATGTCGGCGGCGGCCTGCCACGACGAGATCGTGTCGCCGAAGGCGATCGCGTGCAGGGCGTCGGTGCCGGACTGGGCGACGACGGAGAGTGCGAGTTTCTCGGCCGGGATCATCGCTGCGGCCTCGTCGATGAGCGCGCGGACCGGCGTGGTGCCCGGCGTACCGATGATGCTTGCACTGGTGATCAGGGCGCCGAGCCAGTGGCTCAGGTCGATGACCTCCTGGCCCGCGACGCCCGGGAAGAAGTACTTGTTGCCGCCGGAGAAGCCGACCACCTCGTGCGGGAACACCGGTCCGACGACGAGCGCGACGTCGTGCTCGACCACGGCGCGGTTGAGCCGCACCGGGACCTCGTCGCGCAGCATCTCGTCGGAGATCTCACCGACCCGGTCCGGGCTGATCGTGCCGAGGTCGGCGAAGGTGTCGGGCTTCCACCATTCGTGATTGATCACGTTCGGGTAGTCGGCGCCGAGGTGCTCGCGGAGCTGCTCGGGGGTCATCTCCGCATGGGTGCCCAGGGCAACCAAGATGGTGAGCCGGGAGACGCGGCCGTCGAGTGCGCCGTGGACGGCCCGCAGCAGCAGCGGGAGCGGGCAGCTGCGGGTGGCGTCCGGGACGATCACGCACACACTGCGCCCCTCCAGCCCCGCACCGGCCAGCGACCCGCGGACGAAACCGATCACCTCGTCCTCGGTCAGGACCCCACCCGCACCACCTAGTACGTCGACCATGACAGCCAGCCTAGGCGTTCTCGTCCCGTGGTCGACCGGTGAGTGCCTGGTTTCCAGCTGTGACCGGCTGAGAGCCCTTGGTAGGGAAGGGATCCCGTCATCGCGGGGTAAGCGTCCAGGCGTTGACCGGGTCCGGGTGGCGATAGACCATCGGTGGATCACCTGGGGGAGTGTGAGCGAGGGGGAGTTCCACCATGTCCGAGACGATCGAGTGGTCGAGACCGCAGGGTTTCGGGGGCGTGCTGCTGCGAGCCGGCGACGCGGCGTACGACGAGGCCCGGACGGTCTTCAACGGGATGATCGACAAGCGGCCGGCGATGATCGCGCAGTGCGAGTCGGCGGCCGACGTCCAGGCGGCGGTGCGGTACGGCGTCGGCCAGGGCCTGGAGGTCGCGGTCCGTGGCGGCGGTCACGGGGTGGCCGGCACGGCGGTCACCGAGGGTGGTCTGGTCGTGGACCTGCGCCGGATGAACAGCGTCCAGGTCGACCCGTTCGCCCGGATCGCGCGGGTCGGCGGCGGTGCGACCTGGGGTGATGTCGACCGGGCCGGTCAGAAGTACCTGCTGGCGACGACCGGTGGGCGGGCGTCGACGACCGGGGTCGCCGGACTGACCCTCGGGGGCGGATCCGGCTGGCTGGAGCGGAAGTTCGGGCTCGCGTGTGACGCGCTGATCTCGGTGGAGCTGGTCACGGCGGACGGGCGATTGCTGATCGCGGACGAGACGAAGAACGCCGAGCTGTTCTGGGCGCTGCACGGGGGCGGCGGGAACTTCGGCGTGGCGACCTCGCTGACCTTCCACCTCAAGCAGTTGCCCACGACAACGTTGGCGTTGCTGATGTGGCCGGCGTCGATGGGTCCTGACGTGCTCCGCGCGTACCGGGATCTGATCGAGCAGGGCGCACCGGACGAGCTCGGGGGCGGCGTGATCTATCTGACCGGACCGCCGGAGGAGTTCGTGCCCGCGCACCTGCACGGGGAGCTGATCGTCGGTGCGGCGGCGATCTACGCCGGCAGCGAGGCGGAGACCCGTGAGGTGTTCGCGCCGTTGTTCGCGCTGGCCCCGGAGGCCGAGATGGTCGCCGAGATGCCGTACGCCGACATCCAGTCGGCGCTCGACGATCCGCCAGGCTTCCGCAACTACTGGTCGGCGGAGCATCTGTCCGCGTTCCCGGATGCAGCGGTCACGGCGTTCGCCGACCGGGCGCAGGACATGGTCTCGCCGTCACCGTCGCAGCAGGCGATCGTGCCGTGGGGCGGTGCGGTACAGCGTGGCGCCGAGAAGTGGCCGCAGCCGCATCGCCAAGCCGCGTGGGTGGTCCACCCGTTCGGGCTGTGGTCGGATCCGGCCGACGACGCGCGGGGGATCAGGTGGGCGCGGGACGTCTGCTCGGACCTGCAGGAATGGTCGACCGGGTACGTGTACCTGAACTTCATCGGGAACGAAGGACAGAACCGGGTGATCGCGGGCTTCGGCCAGGAGAACTACGACAGGCTGTCCCGGGTCAAGTGCGAGTACGACCCCGAGAACGTCTTCCACCTCAACCAGAATATTGAGCCGGGCTGGCCTCGTTAGGCACCCGCGACCACTGCACAGCTGCGACCGCCGCGTAGGTGATCGCGCCCAGCGGGACGGACCACAGACGGAAGAACGGCAGTTGGCCGGTGAGCGCGGTCGCCGCGAAGATCACCCCGAACACGGTGACTCCGGCGACGGTGCCGCGCCGCCTGCTGTCGAGCGCCATACTCGGAAGTGGGCCCATGTGCTGATCGAGCAGGACGCAGAGGCCACTCAGACCGGTGATCGTGACGACGATGAAGAGGACGCCGCCGGCGATACCGCCGAAGACGATCGCGGTCGCGTTGAGAAACGTGAGCACCGCGACCACGACGGCGATGTCGAGGGCACCGAAGGTCAGCTGGTTGAACTTGCGTCGTCCGAGGTTGACGTCGCCGGCCGCCCGGATCGGGCCGGGCTCGCCGGACAGGCGCCGTACCGTCAGGACCAAGCTGGTCAGCAGCACGACGAGGATCAGTACGCCGGTCACGGAGAGCACCGCCGACCGCGCCGGGGACATGAACTGACGGACGTCGCCGTCGAAGTCGCAGCTCGCCGCCGGTGGCAACCACCGCGTCCGCACGGTCACGTCCGCACTGTCGGCAGCCGCCGGGAACTTGTGCGTGCAGGCCTCGGTCGGGTCGAACCAGCCCGGCATCGACAACGTCACCGCGGCCGTCCACGCCAGCCCGAAACACAGCCCCACGGCCAGCAACGACCCCGCCCGACGCCTCACCCAGTCCACGCCCCTACCCTCTCATCGATGACGTACGAGGGTTCTTACCTGTGGGACATCCGCCGGCAGCTCGGCTCCCGTCCGCTGCTGATGCCGGGCGCACAAGTGCTGGTCGTCGACGACGCCGAACGCTTCCTCTTGCAGCGGAGTCGGGATTCCGGCTTGTGGGAGCTGCCCGCGGGTGCGGCTGAGCCGGGCGACAGCTTCCGGTCCGCGGCGGCACGTGAGCTCCTCGAGGAGACCGGGCTGGTGGTCGCGGAGGCGGACCTGGTCCCGTTCGCCAGCCTGTCGGAGTCCGACGTCCACACCCTGACCTATCCCAACGGTGACGTCCTGCACTGCTTCGCCCTGTGCTTCGAGGCTCGCCGCTGGACCGGCGACCTGCGTCCTGCGGCGGACGAGGTGCTGGATGCGGTCTTCTTCGACCAACCACCGGCGGACCTGCATCCGCCGACGCGGGTGGTGCTGGAGTTGTACGCCGTCTTCCGCGCGTCGGGGGTTTTCCAGGCCCGCTAACGGCGAGCGACGGTGATGATGTTCTCGCTGGCGGAGGTGAGTGGGCCTCGCGACCAGTCGCCGTACTGCGCTTCGACGGTGAAGCCGGCCTTGGTGAGTACGGCGTTCAGCGTGTCGACCCCGGGGAAGTTGAGGCTGGCCCGGTCGGTGCGCAGCGGGGTGTCGTCGCGGAGCGCGGTCGTCTCGGTGAACGTGACCACGTCGCCCTCGACCTTCTCGACGTGGTAGATCATCCGGAGTTCGCGTCCGTTGTGGTCGACGACGTCGTACGGGTTGGTGGGGTTCCAGCTCTCCCACTCGCGGACCTCCGGGTTGCGCGTGCCGAAGACGAACCGGCCGCCGTCGACGAGCGCCGTCCGGATCCGCTGCAGCGATTCCTCCAGGTCCGTCACCAGGAACTGGAATGCGTTGCTCGCCATCACCGCGATCTCAAACTCACCCGCCCAGGCGATATCCGCGGCCTTCCCTTCGATCCACTCCACGTTCGGCACCCGCCGCCGGGCCCGCTCGAGCATCGCCTGATCCGGGTCGATCCCCGCGAACCGTCCGGTATGCCCTTCCTCGCGCGCCTTGGCTAGCAGCCCGCCCGTCCCACAACCCACGTCGAGCACGCTACCCGCATCCATCACGAACGACAGGTAGAAGTCGTCGCTCTTACCCCACGGGTTCAGCAGGTCATAGAGCTCAGCCGCATCCGCATCGGAATATCCCACCGTCCTACTCTCCCGGGGCCCGCAAGCGATTTTGCCCGCCGTCGTACGGCGTGACGAGGCGTTGGGAGCATTGTTACGCGTGGTCGAGGAGTTCACCCACGCGTTCCGCGGAGACGGCGCTCAGTCCTCGTGCGTGGGCAGTAGCGATCGCAGTTGATCGAAGGCCGTCGGCGGTCCGGCAGCCAGCCGATCCCGGATCAGGGCCGCACACTGCGCCGGCGTGTGTGCCTCGGTGTCGACCTCCACGTCGTACACGCCATGCTGATGCACCAACGGAAGTTGAAGCTCGGCCCGACCGACCGTGCGATTGCCGCGCTCGAGTTCGCGGCGGCGCAGCTCGGGCAGTGAGCACCGAACGCCTACGAAATACACCCGGAGCCCAGTAAAGGCGGTGAGCAATCGGCCAGTCGCCATCGCTCTCCGAGCACGTGATCCAGACGACGTCGTTGCCCGCCGCGCCCGTTTGGCGTGCAGTTCGACAGGATGTGTCGGTCCACGGGTGGTGGTCGGGCGGCGTCCTCAGGCGTGAAACCGGCCGGCGGGCCGGACCTGAGCCGACACGTCCTGTCGATCTGCACCAGTACGCGCCGGAATATCCGGCTCCCGTTTCCGTGGGTGCCCCATTCGGGCTACAGCGGGGGCGACGTTGTGCACCAGATCCGTACGCCGAGGTCGTCGCCGTACGGATCTGGTGCACAAAGTGACCGATCCCGGCGAGGCCGTCGCCTACGGAACACGCTGGGCCCGGGAAGCCGGATGGCAACCCGGACCCAGCGATGCGTGAGCCGTCAGCGGCTGGCTTGGGCGGCTTGTTCGATGACCTTGGTGATGGGGGCCGGCTTGGAGACGAGGCCTAGGTGGCCGGCTTTGATTCGGGTGATGGTGGACTGGGCGCGGGTGGCCATGAACAGCTGGGCGTCCGGAGTGATGATGAGGTCCTGGGTGCCGAGCACGTACCAGGACCGGATCGTGGCGTACGCGGGCGTACCGGACGGCTCGTTTCCGGCGCTGAGCGTGAGGGGTCGCTGGGACGGGTACAGGTTCTCGGCCTCGTGGCGCGGAACGCCGGAGGCGAACGAATTCACGAAGGTGTCGTGCTTGAGGTACAGATCCACGTCACCGGGAGGCCCGCCCGGGTAGGGGACGATGTCGAAGACGGTGGTGGGATCAGGGACGTTCAAGGCCGAGTCGGCGCCGACCAGCGGGAGGATCGTTTCTCCGGCCGCGGGCGCGAAGGCGTCGACGTACACCAGCCCCTTCACGTTCGGGTTGCCGGTCGCCGCGTTGGTGATGACGGCACCGCCGTACGAGTGGCCGACGAGGATGATCGGTCCGGTCAGGGTGGAAAGGAAGTCCTTGATGGTTGCGGAGTCGCTGCTGAGGCTGCGCAACGGGTTCGGTGGTACGCGGACCGTGTAGCCGTCGTTCAGGAGACGGCTGGTGACCTTGGACCAGCTGGATCCGTCGGCCCAGGCGCCATGGACCAGCACGATGGTGGGTTTGGGTCCGTTCGGGTGTGACGCCGCGGCGGGCGTCACCGCGGTGAGCACCACGGCCAGTACGGCGGCCAGCACGGTCAACACACGCGGAAGTGATCGTTTTCTGAACATCGACAAGCCTTTCGTCACGCGACTGTCGCCGGGAGGGCGTCGAGCTTGACGAAGTCGTAGGTGATTGCGGTACGGCGCACGGATGTACGCCGTACTGTTCAAGCTATGGCCGGCCCGGGTCTCGTGGCAGGCGGACTGCTACGACCGCAGGAACTCCAGCAGGTCGGCGTTGATCACGTCGGCCTGGGTGGTCGGCATGCCGTGCGGGTAGTCCTTGTAGGTCTTGAGGACCCCGTTCTTCAGCAACGCGGCCGACTTCGGGCCGGCTGCGACGTACGGAACGATCTGGTCGTCCTCGCTGTGCATCACCAGGACGGGGATGCTGATCTTCTTCAGGTCCTCGGTGAAGTCGGTCTGCGAGAAGGCGACGATACCGTCGTAGTGAGCCTTGGCGCCGCCCATCATCCCCTGGCGCCACCAGTTCGCGATGATCGCCTCGGAGGACTCCACGCCCGGCCGGTTGAAGCCGTAGAACGGTCCGGTCGGCAGTGCGCGGTAGAACTCGGAGCGGTTCGCCGCGAGTTGGGCCTGCAGGTCGTCGAAGACGTCCTTGGGCAACCCCTCGGGGTTGGCGTCGGTCTTCACCATCAGAGGCGGTACCGCGCTGATCAGCGCGGCCTTGGCGGCGCGGCCTTCGCCGTGCCGGGCGAGGTAGTGCGCGACTTCGCCGCCGCCGGTCGAATGGCCGACGTGAATGGCGTCGTGCAGGTCGAGATGTTCGACGACCGCGGCCAGGTCGTCGGCGTAGTGGTCCATGTCGTGACCGTCGGCGGTCTGCGTGGATCGCCCGTGACCGCGGCGGTCATGGGCGATGACGCGGTACCCCTGCTGCAGGAAGAACAGCAGCTGATTGTCCCAGTCGTCGGCCGACAGTGGCCAGCCGTGACTGAATACGATCGGCTGACCGCTGCCCCAGTCCTTGTAGAAGATGTCGATACCGTCGCTGGTCGTGATCGTTCCCACGGGTGTTGCCCCCTCGAAGTGCGTCATCCAGGCATGACTCGATGGGACCTCGGGCAGGCTTCGCAAACGCCCGACGTCTTGGGCCTCGAACCGATCGTCAACGGCCCGAAACCCTTTGTCAGCAACAGGTTCGGTGGCCTCACCACCCCCACGTCACCTTAGCCCGCGACCGCCGATGCCGGTAGCTATTGGGACACGGCTCAGCGGAGCAGGCGGGCTTGCTCGCGGAGGTAGTCGCCGGCCGACGTCGGCTTGATGCCGCGCTGCCGCAACGGCTCGTCGTCGCACTGCGACTCGTGGAGGTCCTGGAGAAGACCGGCGCCGAAGATGGAGGCGAGAGCGTCGTTCCGCTTGTCGAGCAGACGGATCGCGAGCCGGGCGACCGACCGGGGCAGGTGCTGCACCTTCATGCGGCGCTGGGTGAGTTCCTCGGCCATCGAGGCGGCTTCGTTGCGACTGATGGCCTCGGGGCCGCCGAACTCGACGACGGCGGGTGGATCGGTCTCGACTGCCACGGCGGTGACGAGTGCGGCGACGTCGTCGGTGCCGACCCAGCGTCGCTTAGTGTCGCCCTTGCCGATCACTGCGATCTTGCCCGCGCCCATGTCGAAGCGTCCCAGCGGTGCCAGATGGACCTCCTGGAACGCGTCGGGCCGGACGATCACGGTACGCATCGCCGACCTGCTGAGTCGCTGTTCGGTCGCCAGTTTGGCGCGCTCGAGCGGCGTACCGAGGGCGGCATCCGCGCCGGCGTACGAGACGTACACGAACCGCTCCACCCCGGCGGCCTCGGCCGCGTCGACCAGCGACGCCATCCCCACCTCGTCGGCCTCGTGGATCGACGGCGTACGCGCTCCGGCGAGCCGGCGTCCGATCACGGTCGCCGTCGCCACCACCGTGTCGACTCCCGCGCAGGCGGCACGGAGGCTCTCCGGCTGAGTGAGATCACCGCGTACGACGTCGACGCCGATCTCGAGGAGGCCGGAGTCGTCGGTGCCCGGGCGGACCAGGCACCGGACGGCGTTCCCTTGTTCGCGCAGGCGCCGTACGACGCGATGCCCCAGATCTCCGGTTCCCCCGACAACGAGCAACATCTCACTCACCACCCCTTCACGACCACGCTCGTACGTCCGGACTCCAGAAGCCAGCGTCTTTCGTAATAGAGGTCAAACGTTGTCCGCTATGCCTCTTAGGCTCGGGGTATGACAGCGAACGAGCAGACCCTGACCGGTGAACGTGTCGACCTCCTCGACTTCCTCGCCAAGCACCGCTACTTTCTGCGCCACACCGCGCAAGGCCTCTCCGACGAGCAGGCGAACACCCGCAGTACGGTCAGCGCCCTGACGGTCGGCGGCTTGATCAAGCACGTCACCGCGGTCGAGCGGACGTGGGCCGACTTCGCCCAGGGTGGTGGCGGCAAGGAGATCTCCGAGGAGACCGAGTACACCCCGGAGATGATCGCTGCCTGGGAGAACCAGTTCCGGCTCGCCGAGGGTGAGACGCTGGCCGGCGTACTCGCGGAGTACGAGAAGGTCGCCGCGGCCACCGACGACCTGGTCCGTACGCTCGACCTCGACACCAGCTACGAGCTGCCGGCCGCGCCTTGGCAGCCACCGGGTGTCTTCTGGACTGTGCGCCGGGTCTTCCTGCACATCGCGGCCGAAACCGCCCAGCATGCTGGCCACGCTGACATCATCCGGGAGACGATCGACGGCCAGAAGACGATGGGCTAGCCGGAGGACTTTCGTGGACGAGTACGCGATCAGGGCGCTGCGGGACGACGACCCGGAGGCGATCTCGGCCGCGTTCACCGCACTCGGGTGGGACAAGCCGGTGGCGCAGTACGAGAAGTATCTGGCTGATCAGCGGGTCGGGTCGCGTGACGTGCTGGTGGCAACCGTTGCGGACGAGTTCGCCGGATATGTCACCGTGCGGTGGGAGTCGCAGTACGAGCCGTTCGACGGGATCCCGGAGATCGCCGACTTCAATGTGCTGCCGAAGTTCCGGCGGCGGGGGATCGGGAGCGCTCTGATGGACGCGGCCGAAGCGCTGGTTGCCTCGCGATCCGATGTGGTGGGTATCGGTGTCGGGCTGTACGCCGACTACGGCACCGCCCAACGGATGTACGTACGCCGCGGCTACCTGCCCGACGGCCGCGGCCTGGTGTACGACGGCAAACAGGTCCCACCGGGTGAGCTGGTCCGCAACGACGACGCCGCCAACCTGATGTTCACCAAGTCCCTCCGCGGCTGAGTGGGACGCCGGTTCACACCGCCCCCCCACTGCGCTGAAAGCACTCGGTAGGGGATGCTGCCCATGTGACGGACACGACCGTGACTGACCCGGGATGGTTAGGGTAGCCTCAGCTGTGTGATCGTCTGCCACTGCGAGGTCGTCAGCGACCGGGACGTCCGCGAGAGTATCGCCGACGGCGCCCGGACGGTCGCGCAGGTGTGCGGGGCGACCGGGGCGGGACGGAACTGTGGCGGCTGCGTCTTCTCGTTGAAGCGGTTGTTGTGCCAGCATGGGAGGTCGGTCTCGGCACCCTCGTTCACGGAGGTCGCAAGTGCAACCGGTTGACCCACGCGTCGTCGTACTGCTCAACGAGGCGCTGACACTCGAGCTGACGGTGATCAACGGGTACTTCCTGGAAGCCAGGATGCTCGACAACTGGGGATTCGGCCGCCTGGGCAAGGCCTTCTACGACCTGTCCATCGACGAGATGAAGGATGCCGACGAGCTGATCAGCCGCATCCTGCTGTTCGACGGTCACCCGAACCTGCAGAAGCTCGGTGCCGTCACAGTCGGCGAGGACGCCCAGGAGATGCTCCGGCTGGGGCTCGAGGGCGAGCTCGCCGCGGTGGCGCAGTTCAACGCGGGCGCGAAGGAGTGCCACGACCTCGGCGACCACGGCACCGCCGCGGTGTTCGAGGAAATGGTCCGCGACGAGGAGAAGCACGTCGACTGGTTCGAAAGCCAACTCGACGCGATCGAGCGGATCGGCGTACAGCAATACCTCGCCCAGCAACTCGACCCCGGCAAGTAACCACGAAGGGCGCCACCCGCAGGTGACGCCCTCCGTCGTTCGTCAGCTCACTGACTCAGTTTGGTGAGTCTGGTGTACCAGTTGCCGAGGCTGGTGCGCGTGCCTCCGCAGCTTCCGAAGCCGGCCAGGTCCGGCGAGGGGAAGTACTCCGCGAGTGTGCACGTCTGGCCGATGTACTCCGACGCGAGCCAGATGTTGCCGCCGTCGGTCACGGCGGCGCCGTAGTCACCCCAACGCGTCCGCGGCGGATCCCCGACGAACGCCTTGTACGACGTGAAGCCGTCAGCCGGCCCGAGGCCCGCGGCCGCAAGGTGGATCGGTCCGACCGACCCGCGCTCGTCGATGCGGACGTAACCCGCGCTCGGGAAGTTGGTCTCGCCGAGGACCGAGAACGCGATCGCGCCCTTGCCGGCCGGGGTGAAGGCGATGGCCGGCATGGTGAGGTTGTTGTTCGCGAGGGCGATGTAACCCTGCGTGGTCACCCGTCCCTCGATCTTGCCGGCGCCGTTGATCTTCGGGCTCACCGCGAACCAGGCGATGCCCGCCTTGAGTTCGCCGTTCACCCTGACCGCGGTACCGGAGGAACCCCACAGGGTCCCGTTGACGTACCAGGTCTGCTGCATCCGCGAATCCAGCGAGTCCGGTGTGGACTCCACCTCGTTGTGGGCGGGTTCGTCGGCGGGGGCGAAGAAGACCTGCCAGCATCCGGGGCCGAACGGTGTCGGCATCGTCGTGTCGTTGATGCAATCGCCGAGCGGGATGTTCCCCGGCTTCTGGTCCGACTTCGGCGGGACCACATAGGTCTGGCTGTTCGTCAGCCGGCTCGTGATGCCGAGGTTCGGGGTCGCGGTGTTCAGCGACGCGGTGTTGGTGATCGCCCAGATGCCCAGCCGGCGCGCGGTACCGGTCGGGTTGCCGGTCTCGCTGCCGTCACCGGCGATCGTGCTCAGCGCGTACTCCGTGCCGTTCCGTTCGCCGGAGTACTCCCCGGCCGGCGAGTTGGCCGGCCAGACGGTGAAGCCCGGCGAACCGTCGACCGCGAGGTTCTCGACCAGGGTCAGGTTGACGCTGGCCGGGTGGCCGGCGAGCTGTGCCTTCGAGAACGCGAAGATCTGCGCGGCGTTGAAGTTCGGCCCGAACAGGTCGTACTCGTTGGTCGACACGTACACGCCGTTGGCGTCCTGGCCGATGTGCGGGTAGTCCTGGAAGCACGGCCCGTGGACGACCCCGTCGAGGGTGCAGCCGTGGTCGGGTGTGCCGTCGGTCCCGTCGTTCTGCGCCGGGACGTGGTAGATCGTCCAGGTTCCGAGCGGGCTGCCGGTGTTGGACACGGCGAGGTCGATCGTGTTCTTGCCGGTGAAGTCGCCGTTCGGCAGGCTGCCCAAGGTGGTGAGGACCACCATGAAGCGCTGGTGGTCCGGGTCGTACAGGCACACCGGGTCGATGACCTGCGGCCCGATCACGCCGGTCGTGCGGTTGATCGCGGGCGGGTAGCCGAAGAATGTGTTGAGGTCCTGAACCCCGCTCAGCGCGGCGGCGTTCGCGGAGCTGTGGACGCGCAGCACGCTGTTGACCGCCTCGACGACGAACCCGTTACCGACACACAGCGCCTGGTCGGGCGGCTCGACCGAGAACTGGTTACCGCCGTTGGCGAGGCGCTGGTCGCGGTGGGTCAGGCCGTTCACACTCGCCAGGACGTCCGGGTTGGAGCCGGCCACGGCGCTGGACGCGACGACCGGCGCGTCGAGCGGCTTCTTCGGGAACTTGCCGTTCTTGAACCCCGGGCGCGGACGGGTGAACTGACCGGCCTCGCCGTCGCCTTCCTCCTCTTCCCTGCCTCCGGGCCGCAGTTCCGGCTGCTGGAGACCGTCAATTCCCAACGGACGCGTCTGGATGCTCGTCGTTCCGCCGCTGGGGATCGCGCGCGTACCTCCGGCGGCCGCACCCAACGAGGTTGTCGGGGTGATCAGGCCGGCGGAGATGATCAGGGACGCAGTTGCCAGACCGAGCGCTCTGCGCCGGGTCATCTGAGAGGTGAACTTCATGGGTGCCTCCATGCTGGTCGCGTGCCACAGGAGTGACGACCGAACGTCAGCACGTCGGCACCCGCGATGCAGTGGTCGGCTTACCGCACCCCGAGCTGCCCGTTCGCCAAGCTTCACAGCCATTTGAGACCCGAAACGCGCCGAAGCGCAATAACCCGGAACCTTTCAGTCACCGTCGCCGCGACCCGGGGTCGGTGAGGAGGGAGGCATCAACTCTCGCGTCGTGTCCGGGCGGCGAGTAGCTTCAGGTCGAGAGGTCCTTCCGAGCGGGGAGAGTGCCTCTGCTTCCCGCTCATGGGCGAAAGGGGGAGGCATGGGGTAAGCGGTTGAGGGTTGTGCTCATCGGTGCCGTGTCGGCACTGCTCCTAATGACGGCGGGTCGCGCCAGTGCGCTGAATCCGGACACGCTGATCACCGTCGGCAGCCCTAGTGCGCCGTTCTCGGCGAACAAGCAGAACGAGCCGGCGGTGGCGATCGACGCCAACCACCCGGGCGTGCTGGCGGCAGGCGCGAACGACAACATCGACATGGAGGCCTGTAACGCAGGTCCGGACAACGACTGTCCGTTCACCGAGGGGGTCGGTGTTTCGGGGGTCTACTTCTCCTTCGACAGCGGTACTACATGGATCCAGCCCACCTTCACGGGCTGGAGCGCACGCAACTGCGTCGGCGTGCCCGGCGACACCGATCCAGTGTGTGCGCCGCAAGTCGGTCCGATCGGCACGTTGCCCGGGTACTTCGCGGCGGGCCTGGTGTCCGACGGCGACCCGGCGGTGGCGTTCGGGCCCGTGTTCAGGAACGGCAGCTTCTCGTGGGCGAACGGTTCCCGGTTGTACTACGCGAACCTGACGTCGAACTTCCCGGGACGCTCAGCGTTCAAGGGCTTCGAGGCGATCGCGGTGTCACGGGTCGACGGCCCGGCATCCACCGGCCTGACCCAGGCCGTCGTCTCGAACCAGGCCAACTGGAAGGCACCGGTCATCGTCAGCAAGCAGAACTCGGCTCTGTTCTCGGACAAGGAGCAGGTGTGGGCCGACAACGCATCCTCGAGCCCGTTCTTCGGTCACACCTACGTCTGCTCCGCGGCCTTCCGCGGCGTGCCAAGCCGTTCACAGCCGCTGGTGGTCGCGACGTCGACCGACGGTGGTGACAGCTGGACCACGCAGCAGGTCACGCCGGCCACCAACAATCCCAACAGCCCGAACGGATTCGGCCGGTCCGGCTGCACCATCCGGACCGACAGCCACGGTGTGGCGTACGTGTTCGCCTACCAGTTCGCCGCCGGGTCCCCGGGCAACGGCGTACAGCTCATGTCCAAGTCCGTCGACGGCGGCCGCCACTGGACCAAGGCCCAGCCGATCTTCCCGGCGACCGACCTGTGCAACGCTTTCGAGCCGTCGATCGGCCGGTGCGTCGAAGACGGCATCGCCGGGGCTCGCGACGACCTCGGGCCGTCGCCGAGCGTGGACCTCGCCAACGGCGCCCCGACCGGCGCGGACGCCACCAACCAGATCGTCGACTCGTGGGCCGACGGCCGTGACGGCCTGAACCACGAGCACGTGATGTTCTCCACCTCGACCAATGGCGGCACCACCTGGACCGGCCCCAGGACCATCGAAACGGCCGGGGACCGCGGCTACTACGCCGCGCCGGCGATCTCACCGAACGGGACCGACGTCTGGGTGGTCTACAACGCGTTCACGACGCCGTTCCGTAACAACACGTCGTCGCCGCGGAACCTCGTCGGCGTGGTCAAGCACGCGGACGTCTCCGGTGGCACCGTGGGTGCCTTCAGCGAGGTACACCGAAGCCCCGGTGGTGACCCAAGGGGCAGCAGCCAGAACAACCTGGCAGCGGAGTTCCTGGGCGACTACGTCTACGCGGCGGCCACCCGGACGTACGGCGCGGCTGTCTGGAACGACGTCCGCAGGGCCGCCACCTGCCCGGCGATCGACGCCTACCGCCTGGCCTTGCACAACGAGGCGCTGGCGGCCGGAGCTCCAGTGGCAGACCCGGAGGAGCCACGTGGTGAGGAGGACGCCGTCCACCAGGCGTTCAAGACTCAAGAGCCGGATGCCGTGGCCCCGCCAGTGCAGCAGGTGTGCGCCGGTGCCTTCGGCAACTCCGACATCTTCGGCGGGACCTACGCCGACCCGACCCCGTAGCTGACTGCGAGCCCGCGCCGGAGGAGCGGGCGTTGACCCAGTTCCGCACCACGACCCGAACGAGGGCGCCACCCCGATGGGTGACGCCCTCGCATCGCATCAAACATCAGGCGGGAACGAAACTCGCGTGCTGCTGGGACGTTGACACGCCGTCGGTGGTGCGGAGCATGGAGTGCGGGGGAGGTGCTGTGTCCGTTGCATTACATGGGCGCCGGTCGTACGACGGCTTGTGGTTCGTGCTGTTCGTCGCACTTGTCTTCGTCGGCTCGGCCGTCGTATCGCTGCCGGAGTCCGATGACCCGGCGGAGGCCATCTCGTCGTTCTATCAGGTGCAGCGCGGCGCCGTTGTGATCACGCAGGCCGTCGGGCTGGCGGCGGTCGTCGTACTGCTGCTGGTGCTCGCGGTGCTCCTGCGCTGGGTCGGTGGTGGGTGGCCGCTGCTGATCAGCGGCGGTCTCGTCGCACTCGCGAGCCTGGGGACCGCAGTGCCGGTGCTGGTGCTCGCTCTCGATGACCGGCTCGGTGCGTCCGGCACCATATCGGCCGCCCGTTGGGCTGACTGGTCTGACGACGCGTTGTTCGTCGCGATCGCCCTGTTCGTCGGCGTTGTCGCGACGCGGATGCAGACGCCGGCCCTACGAGTGTCGTGCACCGTCGTCGCCGTTGCTTGCGCTATCCGCGGCGTCGGGGCTCTGCTCGGCTTCCATGCCCTCGACGTCGTCGCCCCACTGATGTTCCTGATCCTGATGATCTGGCTGGGAATCGCCCGTCTGAGAACCAGCTCTGCGACCCGAACCGAGTAGCACAGATGTGCCGAGGGGGTGGGCGGGGCTAGCGGCCGTAGGCGGTGAGGAACCGGTCCCGGAAGGTATCCATCGGCCAGACCGGTGCGCCGGCATCCGGCCGCAGCCCATCCCGCCAGCCCCAGTCCGCTACCCGATCCGTCACGGCCGGGTCGGCCGCGATGATACTCACCGGCACGTCGTGGCTCGCCCCCTTGCCCGAGACGATGCTGGCCGGCTGATGGTCGCCGAGGACGACGAGCACCAGGTTGCGGTCGTGGAGCTGCTGCACGAACGAGGTCAGGGCATCGAGCGAGTAGGCGATGGACTGTGCGTAGGCGGCCTTCACACGGTCCGGCTGCCGCCACACGTCTTCCGGCGAGTCGCCCTCGGCCGGCATCGGGTCGAAGACCGAGCCGTCGCCCAGCCGGCTCCAGTCGACGAGCCGGGGGAGCGGTGCCCAGGGCGTGTGGCTGGAAACCAGGTCGACCTCGGCCATGACGGGAGCGCGGTTCGGCTTCGCCAACTCCAGCCGCTGGAGCGCGGCCAGGGTGTACTGGTCAGGCATCGAGGCATAGCTGAACGCCGGCCCGGCGTACCCCACGTTCCGGCGGTCGTAGACCTTGTCGTAGTGGTAGTACGTCTTCGCCACCGACCAGTCCTCGTCGTTGGACGGTACGTCGGCGACTGTCCGCCAGCCGGCGCGACCGAACGCGTCGGTGAGAGTGAGCCGGTCGAGGGTGACGAGGTGGTCGTACCGCCGCTGGTTGTTCACCCACAGCCCGGACTGCAGAGTGGAGTGCGCAAGCCAGCTGATGCCGCCGAACGTCGGCGAGGTGAGGAAGCCGCTGCGCGAGGAGAAGCCGGCCTGCTGCAGCCGCCGGTCCCCGGCCTTGAGCGCCGACCCGACTACAGGAGAGTCGAGCGCCGTGCGTCCGTAGCTCTCGACGAAGACCAGGAGCACGTCCTTGCCCCTCAGGCCGGTCAGCAAGTCGTTGCCCGGGGTGTCGCGGAAGGGATCCTGCTTGAGCGCCCGCGCGAATTCCCGCTGGTCGCGGAGGTCGTCACGGACCTGCGTGGTGAGTCGAGCCGCGGAGGTCGAGGTGATCTGTCGTACGGGCTGTGGCCCGGCGCCGGTCAGCGCGGGCACGATCGAGATCGCGGCCAGGACGGCGACGATCCGCATCGACGGCCGCCGGTGTCTCGCGACGAGCCGGGTCAGGCGCACCGCCGACAGCGGCAGCAGGACGAGCAGAGCCACGCAGAGGACTCCGGCTCCGATGAAGACTGCGAGGGCGCCGACGCGGCCGATCGAGTCGCCGAGCAGGCCCAGCGCGGAGCCGGCGTACGCCGCGTCGTAGACGGGGTGGAAGGGGCGGTCGAAGGCGAAGTAGAAGCCTCTGTCGAGCAGCCGCAGGATCATCAGCACCCCGACGAGGAGACCGCCGACCAGTGCGAGGATCCGCGCGAGTCTCGACGGCAGCACCCAGACGAGGACGACGAACACCAGGACCTCGAGCGGGATCCGGAGGAAGGCGGCCGGCGACAGGTCGCCGGTGTGGTCCGGCACGAGAAGCACAGCCCAGACGAGGAGCACCGCCAGCACCGACGTCACGGTGGCACGAGTGCCGGGCGGGCTTCCGGCCTGGCGCCACAGTCCCCAGATCTGACGGCCGAACGACTCAGCCAGCAGTCCCAGCGCGATCAGCAGCGTCACTGTGGTCACGGCATCGGGCAGGATGCCGGCCGCCGCGACGGTCAGGGCGATGCCCTGGATCGCCGCGACTACCTTGGCCCAGTAGCGGGGCGGGAGCGAACCGCGCAGCCACGGCAACGCCCAGCTGGCGGCCACGAACACATAGCGGGCCGCACCGATCGCAAGCACCCACCAGCCCGTCGTATGGGCGACGTACACGCTCAGGACCATGATCAGGAACGCGTCGACTTCCATGTCGAAGCGCGCCCCGAACGCCGAAGCGGTGCCGGTACGCCGAGCGATCTGACCGTCCACCCCGTCGAGGACCAGCGCCACCGTCGAGAGCGCCACGAGGATCGCCACCGGCGCCTTGCCGCCGAACGAGTCCGCCGTAAGTGCCGCGACCCCGCAGGCGAGGACCGCGCGAGCCAGTGTCACTCTGTCCGCAGGCCCCAGCCCGTCACGACGGTGACGCGCCATCGCGCGGGCAAGCAGCCCGGCAAGGCCGGCTCCGCAGGCGACGCCGGTCGCCCAGCCGGCGACGTCGAGGCCGGTGGTCGCCGCGAGTACACCGAGGAGCACGAGCAGGCAAGCGAAGCTGGCGAGCGGGCCGGTCAGGATGCGGCTGCGCACTCGACCCTGAACCAGACGCACAGTGCCTCCGTATCTACGCGTACGACAGTCATACGAGAACAGCGTCGCACCGGTTCACCCGGGCGCGAGAAGGAGGCTGCGGTGCCGACACAAGCACGCGCGTTCTGGATCCGCGAACCCGGCCGGGGCGACTTCGACGACATCTTGGTGGACATCGGCCAGGCCACCGAGGAGCTACACGGCGCGCTTGCGGCCGGCGGGCTAGGGGACTCCGCGAGCCGGCCAGCCCGGATCGGAGTGACGCCGCGCGAGTCACGCATCGCCTCGGCGGGCTACGAGCGGTCGTTGTGACAGAGGTGCACGTCGTAGTCCCGGATGGGATCGACGACCCGCGGCGGCCGAGCGGTGGCAACGTCTACGACCGCAGGGTCTGTGGCGGGCTCGTGGCACTCGGCTGGTCAGTCCACGAGCACGCCGTGGCCGGTCAGTGGCCCCTGCCTGACGCGGCGGCCCGCTTGGCCGTGGGTGCGGCGCTGGCCCGGGTCCCGGACGGTGGAGCGGTGTTGGTCGATGGCCTGCTGGCGTCCGTGGTCCCGGAGGTACTGGAGCCGGAGGCCGACCGCCTGCGGATCGTCGTACTCCTGCACATGCCGCGGGCCGACGCGCGCGAGGTCGCCGCGCTGTCGGCGGCATCCGCGATCGTGGCCACAAGCGACTGGACCCGGCGCTGGCTGCTCGACAACTACGCGCTGCCCGAGGATCGCGTGTACGTCGTGCCGCCGGGCGTCGACGTGGCCGACCTGGCATCGGTTTCGCTGTGCGGTGGGCGGCTGCTCTGTGTCGGAGCCATCACCCCGGCCAAGGGCCACGACCTCCTGCTCGAGGCGCTGGCCACGGTGGACGATCCGGCTTGGCGGTGCGTCTTCGTCGGCTCACTGAACCTCGATGTGGAGTTCGTCGACGGATTGCGCCGGCAGGCCGAGGACCGGGGCCTGGGCGACCGGGTGTGCTTCACCGGCCCGCTCACGGGTGCCGAACTCGAGCGCGCCTACGCAGAGGCGGACGCCTTGGTGCTGGCCTCCCAGGCCGAGACCTACGGCATGGTCGTCACCGAGGCGCTCGCCCGCGGGCTGCCGGTCGTGGCCACGAAGGTCGGCGGCGTGCCGGAGGCTCTCGGCCACGCCGCCGACGGCAGCCGACCGGGCCTGCTGGTCGCGCCGGGCGACTCACAGACTCTCGCGCAGGCGCTGCGTCGGTGGCTGGGTGACCCCCGAGAGCGCGCGCGGCTGCGCGTGGCGGCCCGATCTCGGCGACTGACGCTGTCCGACTGGGTGCAGACCTCACGCGAGTTGTCGGCCGTGCTGTCGGAAGTCGCTTGGTGACCGGATGAACCAGCGGCAGGTGACAACCGTGTCACTGGTACGAGGCCCCAACTACGAGATCGGAACCGCCATCAGCCGAAGCATCTGGACCTGGGCGCGCGTGGCGGGCGGCGCCGCGATCCTCGCCTTCCTCGCTTGGCGGGTGGGCGCCGGCCCGTTGGTGGATGGGCTCCGACTGACAACCGGATGGGCGCTCGCCGCCGCCCTCGCAATCACGTCGCTGACCACGTTGTGCTGTGCATGGCGATGGAGGCTCGTCGCCGGCGGGCTCGGCGTCGAGATGCCGCTGAGGACCGCGGTGGCTGCGTACTACCGGTCCCAGTTCCTCAACGCCACGCTGCCCGGCGGGGTGATGGGCGACGTACACCGCGCCGTGCGCCACGGGCGCGAGGTCGGCGACCTGGGCCGGAGCCTGCGGGCCGTCGCGTGGGAGCGGGCGTCGGGATTTGCGGTACAGATCGTGCTGACGGTGGGCGTGGTGTTCCTGCTGTCCTGGCCTGCCGGCTCGGTTGTTCCCTCGGTCGCCGTGACGGTCGTGGTTGTCGCCGGTGTGGCGCTGATCGCCGTACCCCTATGCCTGAACCGACGTCGCCTCTCCTCGCGGATCGGACGCGCCTTCACCAGCGACCTCCGCGACGCGGTCCTCGCGCCGCGGGTCTGGCCGGGCATCCTGCTCGCCTCCACCGTCGCCGTGCTCGGCCACGCCGCCGTGTTCCTGATCGCAGTGCGAGCGACCGGGGCGGACGTGTCGCTGGCTCGGCTGTTGCCTCTGGCACTGGTCGTGCTGACGGCCTCGGCGGTGCCGACGAACATCGCAGGCTGGGGCCCGCGCGAGGGCGCGGCCGCGTGGGCGTTCGGCTCGGTCGGGCTGGGCGCGGCGCTGGGCGTCACCGTCGCGGTGGTGTACGGCGTGCTCGCGCTGGTCGCAACGCTGCCTGGAGCCGTCGTACTGGTGGTTGCGCGTCGGCGCGCCCGGGACAGTGCGCGCGGCCCGACCGAGGCGCAGCCGGAGCGAGCCGGGAGTGCCGTAGATGCCTGATAGCCCCTACACACTGCCTGATGCCCCTGAACTCAGAGAGTCCAGGGGCATCGCGGTGGATCTGTCAGGCGTCAGCCGGGAAAGGTACGCCGGTGTTGCTGTGGCAGCGGTAGCCGTTGGGGTTCTTGTACAGGTACTGCTGGTGGTAGCCCTCGGCGTAGTAGAACGTCGTAGCCGGGGCGATCTCGGTGGTGATGTCGCCGTAGCCGAGGGGCTTGATGACCGGGGCGTAGAGGTCCCGGGTGCGTTCGGCCTCGGCGCGCTGGGCGTCGGTGGTGTAGTAGACGGCCGAGCGGTACTGGGAGCCTAGGTCGTTGCCCTGCCGCATGCCCTGCGTCGGGTCGTGGGTCTCCCAGAAGACCTTCAGCAGGTCGGTGAAGGTGGTCTTGGTCGGGTCGTACACGACCCGGACGGCCTCAGTCTGGCCGGTGCGGCCGCTGCAGACTTCCTCGTACGTCGGGTTGGGCGTGTAACCGCCCGCATAGCCGACGGCCGTGGTGTACACGCCGGGCTGCTGCCAGAAGATCTCCTCGGTCCCCCAGAAACACCCGGTGCCGAACCAGACCTCCTCGAACCCCTCGGGTGCGGCGGCGGTCTGCGGCGTACCGAGCACGATGTTCTCGGCCGGGACCGCGAAGCCGGGGGTGGGCCGGCCGGGCAGTGCGGCCTCGGGCTCGACCAGGGCTGTGTTGCGCTTGAAGAACGACATCTCACGCCTCTCGCAGTGTGACTCTCATAGTCTCCCAACGCTGTGAGTGAGGCGAACCTTCCCCCGGCCGATTACGGCGGACTTACGCGATCATCGCCGCAGTCCGGCGTACTGGCGAACCCGTTGTGAGGGACGCGTACGACGCAGCCAGCCGGCGGACTCCGTCACGCAGCGCGTCCGTGGGCAACGTGTAGGGCAACCGGATGAACGACTCCAGCCCACCATTCGGTGAGAAGCGCGACCCCGCCACCAGCAGTACGCCGTTTCGTTGCGCAACCCCGACCAGACTCGACCCGACCGGCTCCGGCAGCTCGCACCACAGCGACAGACCGCCACCCGGCAGCCGGAACCGCCACGACGGCAACTCCGCCGATACGGCCTCCGCCAGCGCATCCCGCTGGCGGGCGAGCGTCACCCGCCGCTCAGGCAGGAGTGCTGCCCGCTGCCGCAACAGCCGGGCGACGACCAACTGCTCCAGCACCGGCGCCCCGAGGTCGAGCGAAGCGCGCGCGTCGAGGACCTGGGCGACCAGCGCCTCCGGCACCCGCATCCATCCGATCCGCAGCCCGCCCCAGAACAGCTTGCTGGCCGAGCCGACCGTGATCACGCCTTCCGGGTGGTACGACGCGAACGGCGGCGGCATCTCCTGACCGTCCAGCGACAGCCCGAACAGCGTCTCGTCGATGATCGCCGTCGTCCGGGTCCGCGCGAACGCGCTCGCCAGCCGCTGGCGGTCCGCCGCCGACATCAGCCAGCCGGTCGGATTCTGGAAGTCCACAACCATCCAGGCGGCCCGCGGCGCGGTCTGCCTGATCGTTGCCTCCAGCAAAGGAAGGTCCCAGCCGGTCGGCCCCATCGGCGCCGCCACCAACCGGCAGCCGCTGTGCCGGATCGCGTCGACCGAGTTCGGATGGGTCGGGCTCTCGGTCAGCACCCGGTCGCCGATCTGGGTCATCGCCCGGATCGCGATCGACGTCGCGGCCAGCGCGCCGGCGGTGATGATGATCTGGCTCGGCGAGGTCGGCAGCCCGCGTTCGGCGTAGACGGCCGCGACCTCCTCGCGCAGCTCCGGCAGGCCCTGCGGGTGGTACCCGGGGGTGGCGAGGTGAGCCGGGAGGTCGGGCGTCGCGGCGGCGACCGCGGCGCTGATCCCCGGGATCGCGGCAGGCGCCGCGGCGGTGAAGTCGTAGTGCGCGTCGGTGTCGAACGTGGGGGCGTGGTGCCGTCCGAGCTCAGGCTCGAGCCGGCCGGGGAGGGCCGTGACGCTGCCCGAGCCGCGGCGGCTGACCAGGTACCCGCCGTCGCGCAACTCCCGGTACGCCGAGGCGACCGTCGTACGACTGACGCCGAGCGCCTCGGTCAGCTCGCGCTCGCTCGGCAGCCGCGAACTCGGCATGATCCGGCCGTCCGCGATCAGCAGCCGCAGCCGCTCGGCGAGGACCCGGTACGCCGGACCCGTCCCGTCGGCCCAGGCGCCGAGCAGGCCGGTGAGGGTGCTGGCGGGGAGATATTGCCCTTTCATGCAGTCCACTATTACGCAATTGGCTATCGATCACCAGGCCACCTGCCGCACAAACTGGACAGGTGACCGCCACTTCCGCTGCTCCGCCGCGTCAGCTCGCGCCCCTGAACCCACTCCAGCAGCTGAAAGCGGGCCACCTGCCGCGCCGCCTGGTGCAGTTGTACGTCGGCCTGATCCTGTACGGCGCCTCGATGGGCCTGATGATCCAGGGCAACCTCGGCCTGGACCCGTGGGACGTCTTCCACTCCGGCATCACCAAGCACGTGCCGTTGAGCTTCGGCACCATCGTGATCGCGGTCAGCTTCGTCGTACTGCTGGCGTGGATCCCGCTGCGGCAGTGGCCCGGGCTCGGCACGATCAGCAACGCGATCGTGATCGGTCTGGTGACGGACCTGACGCTGGCCACAGTCGACCGTCCGGACGCGCTCTGGCTGCGGATCGTCTTCATGGTGGCCGGCGTCGTGGTCAACGCGCTGGCCGGTGCGCTCTACATCGGCGCCCAGTTCGGCCCGGGTCCGCGGGACGGGCTGATGACCGGCCTGGTACGGCGTACCGGTTTCAGCGTCCGCCTGGTCCGCACCACGCTCGAACTCGCCGTCCTCGCGACCGGCTTCCTGCTCGGCGGCTCGGTCGGAGTGGGCACCGTCGTCTACGCCCTGTCGATCGGCCCCTTGGTCCACTTCCTCCTCCCGATCTTCACCGTCCGCCTCAGGGAGGTGGACTAGCCGTCTCCCGGCGTACGGGCATCTCGGGTTTGTCGGTGGTCGGAGTTAGCGTTCGTGGGGTGAGTCGTCTCGGCGCGTTCCGGTTCTCGGCGCCGCTGTGGCAGTACCCAGGCGAGGGGAGTTGGTACTTCGTCACCGTCCCGGAGGAGATCAGTGACGACATCGCCGACCTGACCGCGGGTACGCGCAAAGGGTTCGGCTCGGTGCGTGTCACCGCCACCGTCGGCGGTACGACGTGGCAGACCTCGGTCTTTCCCAGCAAGTCCGGCAGCTACTTCCTGCCGGTCAAGAAACCGGTGCGCATCGCCGAGCACCTGACCGAGGGGTCACCGGTCGACACGCTGCTGGAGCTGGCCGATCTCTAGCCCCGGCGGAGAGTTCACTCGCTGTTCAGCCGGAGCGTCGGGGTGTTCGGGGTGGCTGCGGGGTGAGGTTGTCCTTGCCGGCCTTGACCAAGACCAGAACGGCCACGAACGCCGCGGCGATCAGCCCGAACCCGATCCAGAACGCGACGTGATAGCCGTGGATCGCGGCGAGCGGATTGAATCCCGACGGTGAGACGTGATGGACCACGACATAGGACGCGACCGCACTCGCATAGAAGGTGTTCAACAGCGCGGTGCCCAGGGACCCGCCGATCTGCTGGGTCGAGTTGAGCACCGCGCTGGCGACTCCCGCGTCGTCGTCATTCACCCCGGTGAGCGCAAGGCTCGAGAGCGGCACCATCACCAGCGCGAGGCCCACGCTCATGAGTAACTCTCCGGGCAGAACTCTGGTGACCCAACTGCTGGTGTCAGAGATGAACGTGAAGGTACCCAGACCGATCGCGCCCAGAGCGAGCCCGATCAGCATCAGTGGCTTGGGTCCGGTGCGCGGTAGCAGTGCCGAGACCACGACCGAGGTGACGATGATGCCGACGCTGAACGGCAGGAACGCGATACCCGACTTGAGCGCGCTGTAGGCCAGGTTGTACTGGAAGTAGTAACTCAGGAACAGGAACATCGCGAACAGCCCGGCGAAGACCAGGAGCGAGGCGAGATACGAGCCGCCGCGATTGCGATCGAGCACCACCCGCATCGGCAACAGTGGGCTCGCCGTACGCAACTCGACGAGCACGAACGCGACCAGCAAGATGACGGCGCCCACGAGATAGCTGATGACCTCGACCGAGAGCCAGCCCACACCGGTCTTGGCCGCCTGGGTGAATCCGTACACGAGGGTGACCAACCCGGCGGTGCCGAGGACCGCGCCCGGGACGTCATACGAGCTCCCGCCGCCGGACTTGCTCTCGGTGACCAGGATCGTGCCGGCGATGAAGGCCACAATCGCGATCGGCACATTGATCAGCAGGCACCAGCGCCACGACGCGTACTCGGTCAGCGCGCCGCCCAGGATCAAGCCGATCGCCGCGCCACCTCCTGAGATGGCGCCGTAGACCGCGAACGCCCGAGCCCGCTCCTTCACCGCGGTGAAGGTCACCGTGATCAGTGACAAGGCAGCGGGCGCGAGCAGCGCCGCGAACGCGCCCTGGAGGGCCCGGGCGCCGAAGAGCGTCGCGCCGTTCTGGGCCGCACCGCCGAGCGCCGACGCCGCAGCGAACCCGAGTAGCCCGACCAGGAAGCCCCGCTTACGGCCGGTGTAGTCGGCGATCCGTCCGCCCAGCAGCAGCAGGCCCCCGAACGCGACGGTGTAGGCGGTGACGACCCACTGCCGATCAGCGTCGGAGATCCCCAGGTCACGTTGCGCCGAGGGCAGCGCAATGGTCACGACGGTGCCGTCGAGCACCACCATGAGCTGAGCGATCGCTATCACCGCCAGGGCCCACCATCGGCGGCTGGGTAGTACTTCGACCGTCTCCCGGAACGACTCGAGTCGGGTGTCGTCGTCCTCGCGCTTGCCTTGGGCGGCCCGCTCAGCGTCTGAAGCCATGATCGACCGTTCCATTCCGGCAGGATTGTCTCGGTGGTTCCGCGGTACACGGTCGCCTTCACCGAGGTGAGCCGTCCTCACCGGATGAAGGTGATTCCCCGCCACAGGTCATGGCTCTACTCGGGCCGGTGCGGTCTCGGGGTGAGCTGGCGGACCTCGACCAGGTCGAGGCCGAGCGCCTCGATCTCCGCCAGGACGCCGTACAGCGCCGACCGGTCCAGCAGCCCGGTGAGCACGGTGTCGGCGCCGTGCCGCCGCGACGCCAGCGCCGGGAACGCAGACTGGACGGTGGCGCCGAGGTGGCCGCGGATCCGGATCGCGTACGGCGCCGGCGTGGGGTCCATGAAGCTCATGTTCAGGGGCGGCCAGGTGACCGCGCATCACTGGTATGAGGTGACCCGGGCTATCTCGTGCGGCCGGCCGCCAGCAACCGCAGTTCCCGCGCGCGCCGCACGGCCGAGGAGCGGTCGCGGACCTGGAGCTTGGCGTAGATGCTGCGCAGGTGGGTGCCGACGGTGTTCGGCGAGACGGACAGTTCGCCGGCGATCTCGGGCCGGGACAGGTTCGTCGGGAGATAACGCAGCACCTTGAGCTCGCCCGGGCTGAGTTCCTCTAGCGGTGGCAATGAGGACTCCTCCTCCGTGGCCGCCGGGGGAGGGCTGTGCAGAACATCGAGGATGTCGGCGAGCAGCGCGGCGTGCGCTGTCTCATGCCGCGGCAGCGCCTCGAGCAGTTCCCGGGAGCCTGTGATCGCGAACGGGAGGACCAACCGGTCAGACTCCGCCAGGGCCAGCGCCTGTTCAGCCGCCCGGCTGGCCGCGCGCTGGTCACCGAGCTCACGATGGGCGAGTCCGGCCAGCAGGTGAGCCTCAATGACCGTGACGTCCCCGAGGACGCCGGCCGTGCCGTCCAGAACATCGGCCACCGCGGCCAGAGCCGCGGCCGGGTCGCCTTCGGCGAGGCAGATCACCGCGAAGGCGTTACGGATCTCACCGGAGCTTGCCCGCTGGTCATCGAGCGCCGCGAGCAAGGCGCGGGCCTCACCGGTCATCCCGAGGCGGGCCTGGGTAGCCAGCAGCCACCGGGTGGTCCGGGTCGCCAGCGCCCGCGATTCCGCAAGCTGCGATCCCAGGTATTCGGCCGCGCCGAACTCCTCGAGCGCTTCCTGCTGGCGGCCGCGGCCGGCGTGCAGTAACCCAGCCGTCTGGTGCAGCAGGAGCGTGATGTCCGGGCCGGTGTCTGTTTGCAGGGCCTGTCTGGTTCCTTGCAGCCATCGTTCGCCCTCGTCGAACTCGCCCGTCCAGATCAGGGTGGCGGCGAGCATGATCAGCGCGGGCGCGATCACCGGTTCCGCGCCCCAGCCGTGTCGCTCCGCGAGCGCGATCGCCTCACGACAGCGCCGCTGGGTCGTGGCGAACGAGTGCAGGACCAGCGATGCGAACCCGAGTTGCGCCAGGCAGCCGACTTCGAGGTAGGGACGGCCGATCTCCCGGGCCAGCGCGGCGCCCTCCCGCAGGTGCCGTTCGGCGTCCGGGGCGTCTGGCAGCCCGAGCGTCCACGCCTCGGCGGTGCCCAGATTCATCAGCGCCATCGCGCGCAGATCGCTGCCGAGCGCGATGTCCCCGTGGGACTGCCCGGTGACCGGGGAGGCCAGGAATCTGGCCTGCTCGATGACGCCGGCAAGCTGCCCGCGGCGCCTGGCCAGCGACAGCGTCAGCGACGCGACCGCCACCCGGAGGCGCCGCCGGCGATCCGGCGGCGTCGCCTGGACGTGCGCCTCGGCGACCGCGAGATGGGCGGCCGCCTGGTCCAGACGTCCCTGCGCGAGGTCACCCATCGCGCGTACCAGGGCGAGCTCGGGGTGATCCGCGCCCTTGGGGAAGGCCCGCACCAGCGCCTGCATGGTCTGCGCTCGCCCGTCGAGCGTCAGGCTGAACGCATGGTCGGCGAGCAGCCGGGCCGCATCAGACCAGTCGCCCGCCGCCTGGGTGTGCCGGATGGCCTCGACCACCTGGCCCTGCACGGTGAACCATCCGGCGGCGCGCCGGTGCAGCGCCGGAACTTCTTCGGGCAGCGACCCACGCAGCTCCAGCCGCAGGAGATCCGAGAACAGGCGGTGGTAACGGAACCACGTGCGCTCAGGGTCCAGCGAGACGACGAACGCGCTCGCATCCTCGAGTTCCAGCAGAGTCCGTTCCGAGCCAGGGCGGCCGGTCAGCAGGTCTGCGAGCTCGCCATTGACGCGATCGAGCAGGGAGGTACGCACGAGCAGATCTCGGATGTCGGGTGGCTGGCGCTCGAGCATCTCGGCGATCAGGTACTCGGCGACCGTGCGGTCGCTGCCGGAGAACTCCGCGACGAACCGCTCCGGATCGGGGTGGCCGGCCAGGGAGAGCGCGGCAAGCCGCAGGCCCGCGGCCCACCCCTCGGTCCGCTGATGTAGCAGCGCCGCCCCGGCCGCCGACAGCGCGATGCCCGAGGCATCGAGAAGCTCGCGGGTTTCGCGTTCGGAAAAGCGCAGGTCGGCCGCACGGATCTCCGCCAGCTCGCCGGCTAGGCGCAGCTGATGCAGGCGCAGCCGCACATCGTGACGCATGGTCAGGATCGCGCGCACCCGCGGGGGAAGGTTCGTCAGCAGTCCGGTGAGCTGAGAGAGGGCCTCCTGCGAATTCAGCTCGTGAAGATCATCAATGACCAACGTGACGCCGCCGTGAGCGTCGGCGAGCTCCGACAGCACCCGGTCGACCATCGCCGGTGCATTGAAGTCAGGTGTCGCTGCTCGCGGTTCCACGCGGCCGGCAGTGGCGGAACCGTGACCGATCGCGTCGAGCATGGCCAGCCAGAACTGCTGGGCGTCGTGCTGGTCGCGTTGGACCTGCACGAGGGCGAGCCGGAACTGCTGCCCCGGCCGGCCCGCCCACTCGCGCAGCAGGCACGTCTTCCCGCTACCGGCCGGAGCCGAGATGATCGTCACCTTCCGCGCCGCCGCGCGATCCAGGGCAGTGACAAGATCACCACGATCGATCAGCCGAGGTGTTGCTGGAGCCACCGTCAAAGGTCCGCCCTACTATCCACGCCGGACACTGCGGCGCCATTCACCTGGTCCTGGCGCCTTCCCCTCTCGGTATCAGCCGGGTGAACGCGCTGTCAAACGGCGCGGCAGAGCACCTGGTCAGGCGGCGTTGAGGTAATCGACCAGTTCGCCGAGCTCGGAGGCCCAGCCCTCGGTGTTGCTGCTGAAGGCCTTGCGGTAGTCCTCGTCGGGGAGCTGGGCGAAGCCGGACTCGACGACGGTGAGGCGGGTGCCGATGTCGACGGGTTCGAGCGTGAACTCGACGTACGTCCGGCGCGGGTCCTCGGCGGGGAGGCCGTAGATGTGCCAGGTGAAGCCGAAGATGGTCGGCTCGTCGACCCGCTCGATCCGCAGCTCGGCCTTGTCGCCGCTGGTCCAGGTCATCTGCCCGGTCCCGCCCGGCCGCAGGTCGATCGTCGCCTGATGCCCGAACCAGGTGCCGAGCCCTTCCGCGGTGGTGAGCGCCGCCCACACCTTCTTCGGCGGGTGAGCAAGCTCAACCGTCCGTTCGATTCGATCGGGAAACCCCATGACAACCTCCAGCAAATAGCAACCATCTAGTTGCAACTCAACCTATTGCAACCCTTAGGTTGCGTCAAGATCTTCAGTTCGAGATTGCCGGAAGGGCGGGTGGAAAGGCGAACGCCGCCGGGGCTGCCGGCGGCGTTCGGGTGCTTCGGGGTGGTTCGGGTTACTGGGTGAATTCGATGCCCTTTGGGCCGGTCGTTGGGCCGCCGGTGTGCTGAGCTTCGCCTTGGTCCTGCTGGCCCTGCGCGTTCGCTGCCTGCGCGGCGGCCCGGGCCGGGATCTGACCGGCGGAGGGCTGCCCGGTGTTGACGAACTGAGCGAGGTTGCCATCCCGGTCGGCACCGGCGCGGTGCTGCCCCGGGGCCTGCTGGTTGCTCGACGTCTGCAGGGACGAGGCGGCCTGAACCAACTGCTGGGCGGCGGCCGCACGCGCCTCGGGGGTCTGCGCACTGACCAGAGCGTGAGCGTGGGCGCTCAGGGCCTGAATGTCCTTGCCGTCCACGTTGGCCTGGTTCAACGCCGGGTTCTTGAACGCGGCGAAGGCGGCACGCGCGGCGTTGGCGCGGTTGGACGCGTTGGACCGCCGATCCTGCAACCAGCGGGACATCCGGTCGGCAGTGTTGCGACCGGCCTGGACAGCGTTACGGCCGGCGGTCTGCGCACCGCCGACAGCGTTGCGGCCCAGGTTCTGTGCACCTTCGACGGTGTTGCGACCGGTTTGGACGGCGTTGCGGCCCAGGTTCTGGGCGCCCTCGACGGCGGCGCGGCCCTGAGCGGTGATCGCCCGGCCGGCAGCGTCCAGGCGCTCGTTCACGACCTGGGTGGCGAGGTCCGCCCGGACCTGCACCCGCTGCCCGAAGTCGGCCACCCGGTCGACGGTGTTGTCACGGATCTCGCCGGCCCGGGTGGCGGTGTCCCGGCCGAACTGAGCGGTCTGAGACGCCAGGGACCTGGCACCCTCGCTCAGCCGTTGATACGTCTGGACGGCCACCTGCTCGACGCGGACGGCTGCGTTGATGATCGGGGCGAGTGCTCGTTGGAGGGCGATCGCACGCCGGAGGGCGATCTGATCGCGCTCCGAGAGGTCCGCGCCCCACTGGACGAATTGTTCCCGGTTACCCGGCTCCCACATCCCTGGGCCTTGGTACGGCGTGGTCATATTCGAGCTCCTAGTCGATGTAGACCGCGTAGTTGACACAAACCGAGCTGGTCAGCGGGTCCCTGGTGGGCTTGTCGCTGAAGAGGTGGATCTGGGCGCCCGGGCGAACCCAGACGGCGAGGTGCCGCCGGTCCGCGCCCGCACCCCGCGCCCACTCGTCGAGGAACGTCGGGCTGCTTTCGTCACCCACGTAGTCGGGATCGCCGAAGTGCTTCCGGGCGAGCTCGAGGTGGTCCGGCCAGGCCTTGTCCAGTCCGGCCTCCGCGGCCGGGATGTCGTCCGGCTCGATCTCGTACGCGATCCAGCCGCTGTTGCGGCAGTCGGAGAAGGCGAGCCCGTCGAACACGATGATGGTGCTGCCGCGCCGCGTGGTGAATCCCCACGACGCCACCAGCGGGTCGATCTCTTCGCCGGCCGCCAGCGGCCATGGCTGCCAGTCGGTGGCGGTCGTGACCCGCTGCACGAGTGCGCGGACCACTGCCTGGCCGGACGCGTCGCTGTCCGGGCCGGCCACCCTGGTCCAGTCCGCCACGTCGGCGAGGTCGGCCATCGCCAGGTCGTCCTCGTCGAGCGGCCTGTCCTGCGTCTTCATCCGGGCTTGTTCCTTCCGTCTGTGTCAGGCCTTCCGGCCGCAACCGTAGGCCGCGGTCAGGGTCACATCATCGGGCCAATGGTTGCGGTCAGGTCACGGGATCCGAGGGTCAGCGGTTGATCGAATCGCCCTGCCGCTCGATGGTCTGACCTGACTTGTGCAGTCCCTTCTCGGCCGCGGCGGCGGTGTCCCGGGCGCCCGCGGGGTTCGAGGGTTCGGCCGGCGGCCTGCCGGCAAAGGCAGCGTGGACCTCTTGCATGTCTCGGACCGACAGGTTTCCTGAGTTCCTGGCCGCGCCGCCTGCAGCGGTCTGTTGCCCGTCGGGCCGTTGCCCCACGGCTTCGGCTGCCGCTGCCTGGGGTTGCCCGGGCGTCTGTCCGGCGGCCGCGTCCACCCAGTCCTGGGCGTTCTCCGGGTCGCCCTCCTGCCGGGCTGCCGGCCGCTGGCCTTCGACGACCTGGTGCACTCCCACATAGTGCTGGCCCTCAGCCATCTCCGGCCGCTGCAGAGCCCCGGCCTGCGATTGCACCACCTCAGGCTGCCGCTGTGCACCCTCGGCCCGCTCCGGCGCACCCTCGGCCCGCTCCGGCGCACCTTCGGGCTGTTGCTGTGCCGCACCGGTTTGCGCTTCCGCTGCCTCGGGTCGCTGTTGGGAGACCTCCGGCTGGAGTTGCTGGGCGACCTGGATCTGCTGCTCCAGCTGGGCTTGCTGTGCCTGGAGCTGGGCAACCTGATTCCGGAGGGCCTCGACCTCGGCTTCCAGCTGCTGGATCCGATCCCGCAGGACCGCCTCTTGCGGGGTCGGGACCTGCTGGGCCTGCTGCTGCCCGATCGGCGCGGTCTGCTGTGCTCCGGGCTGCTGTGCTCCGAGTTGCTCGTAGGCCTGCTGCTGGAACTCAGGCGCCAAGGTCGACGGGCCGCCGGTGATGACTCGCCGCATGCCCTGTTCCGCCAGGTACTGGAGTCTGGCTGCGGTCATTCGCTGGTCGCCGATGGTCTGCAGGACAGTCGGGTCCATGCGGTCGACCGCGTTCCGAGCCATTGCGTACCCGGCCTTGAGCTCCTTCGTGCCCCGACGGACATCGGCCCAGCGGGACGCGGCGTTGCGCACCATCTTGGCCGGATTCCACTGCAGGATCCGGTCAGGCCCTCCCGCGTCCGCCAGGTGCTGGCGCGCGGTGCCCTCGTAGCTCAGGCCGACGCTCCGGGCTGTGTCGTTGAAGTGACCGGCGATGTGCTGCGTCGCCATCTCGGCCAGGTGGGCCCTGGTCAGGCCGGCGCGGCGGCTGGCGCGGCCTACTGCCGCACGATCGGCTCGGCTCATCCTGCCGACGCCCGCGCGGGCGTTGGCAAAGGCGGCCTTGGCTGAATTCGTGCCCAGCTTTTGGGCTTTCCAGCGCGACTTGCGTTCCCGCTTCGCGGCCTTGGCGGCGCTGCGGCGTTCGCGAAAACCGGGACGGGCGGCGGGGGACTGGTCGCTCATCGGGTCTCCTAGTCGATGTACACGGCGTAGTTGACGCCGACGGCGTTCGTCAGGGGGTCCTTGGTGGGCTTGATGCTGTAGAGGTGGAGCTCGGCGCCCGGGCGCAGCCAGACCGCCAGGTGGCGGTGCCCGGCGGCGGCGCCGGGAGCCCAGTCGTCGGCGAAGCCGGGCTCGGAGTCGTCGCCGACGTAGTCCGGCTCGCCCCAGTGGCGGGTGGCCAGAGCGAGGTGGTCCGGCCAGTGCGCGTCCAGTCCGGCCTCTGCAGCGGCGATGTCGTCGGGGCCGATGTCGTACGCCGACCAGCCGCTGTCGGGGCAGTCGGCGAAGACCAAGCCGTCGAACACGATCAGGGTCGAGCCGCGCGGAGTGGTGAATCCCCAGGAGACCATCTCGTCGGCGATCACCTCACCCTGCCGTAGCGGCCACGGCTGCCAGGGTGTCTCTGCCATCACGCGGTGGACCAGCGCCCGCACGACCTCTGGACCGGAATCGTCGCCGTCGGGTCCGGCCAGCCTGGTCCAGTCCTGGATCTCGCCGAGGTCTGCCATCGCCAGGTCGTCCTGGTCGAGCGGCCTGTCCTGCGTCTTCATTCGGCGCTGTGTCCTTCCGTCCGCGGTCCGGGGGCAACCACTGAGCGCAACGGTAGGCTGCCGTACGGGTCAGTTGCCAGCGGCTTCGACGCGCCTGTGGACAACTCGGATCCATCGAATCGTCCCGGCTGTGGACGGCGTGCGTGGCGGCAGCAGACCAGGCCGTACGCTGGTCCGGTGAACACGGAACACCACTACGGCTTCGAGACGCTCGCCATCCACGCCGGGAACGAGCCCGACCCCACCACCGGTTCGGTGGTGCCGCCGATCTACGCGACCAGCACCTACAAGCAGGACGGCGTCGGCGGGCTGCGCAACGGCTACGAGTACTCCCGGTCGGCGAACCCGACCCGGACGGCGCTGGAGGAATGTCTGGCCGCGATCGAGTCGGGCAACCGCGGGTTCGCGTTCGCCAGTGGCCTCGCCGCCGAGGACACCCTGATCCGGTCGCTGTGCGTGCCGGGTGACCACGTGGTCTTCCCCGACGACGCGTACGGCGGCACGTTCCGCCTGTTCTCGAAGGTGCTGGGCGCCTGGGGTGTCGAGATGACGCCGGCCGCGGTCACCCACCCGGAGGCGATCCGGGCCGCGATCCGCCCGGGCAAGACCAAGGTGGTCTGGCTGGAGACGCCGACCAACCCCCTGCTGAACGTCGCCGACATCGCGATCGTCGCGCAGATCGCCCACGACGCCGGTGCCCTACTGGTGGTCGACAACACCTTCGCCTCGCCGTACCTGCAGCAGCCGCTGGAGCTCGGCGCGGACGTGGTCGTGCACTCGACGACGAAGTACATGGGTGGTCACTCCGACGTCGTCGGCGGCGCGCTGATCGTGCGCGACGCCGAACTGGCCGACAAGATCGCCTTCCATCAGAACGCGATCGGCGCGGTCGCCGGCCCGTTCGACTCCTGGCTGGTGCTGCGCGGCATCAAGACGCTCGGCGTCCGGATGGACCGGCACAGCGACAACGCCGAGAAGGTCGTCGAGTTCCTGCAGCGGCACAGCGCCGTCAGCCAGGTGCTGTACCCGGGCATCGACGGCCACCCCGGCCACGAGACCGCCGCGAAGCAGATGAAGCGGTACGGCGGGATCGTGTCGTTCCGGGTCACCGGGGGAGAGCCGCACGCGCTGGACATCTGCAACAAGACCGAGGTCTTCACCCTGGGCGAGTCGCTCGGCGGCGTCGAGTCGCTGATCGAGCACCCGGGCAAGATGACCCACGCCTCGGTCGCCGGCACGCCGCTGGAGGTCCCGGCCGACCTGATCCGGCTCAGTGTCGGTATCGAGACCGTCGACGACCTGCTGCAGGACCTCGACCGCGCGATGTCCTGATCCGTGGGGCTCGTGGTCGCGGTCGACTTCGGGTCGACCTTCACCAAGGCGATCGCGGTGGGCTCCGGCTCGGGTGACCTGGTCGCCCGGGCCGAGCACCGCACCACGATCGACACGGATGTGATGGACGGCTGGCACGCCTGCCGGGCTCTGCTCGCGGAGGTTGATCGCGGCGTCGAGAACGCCGAGGTTCTCGCCTGCTCGAGTGCGGGTGGCGGTCTGCGGATCGGGGTCGTGGGCAACGAGGAGCTCGTCACCGCCGAGGCCGGCCGGCGAGTCGCATTGTCCAGCGGTGGCCGGGTCGTTGCCGTGGTCAACGGTGGGCTCTCGGCAACCAGCCAGAAGGAGCTCCGCAAGGACCGTCCCGATGTCGTGCTGCTGCTGGGCGGCACGGACGGAGGCAACTCGGCGGTGTTGCTCAAGGCAACCGAGGCGCTGGCCAAGTACAAGTGGCGCCGACCGGTCGTTGTCGCTGGCAACGTCGACGCGCGGGCCGAGGTCGGCGAGATCCTGACGGCCGCCGGCGTACCGCATGTGCTCGCGGACAACGTCGTACCGGAGATCGGGGTGTTCGCGCCGGACAGCGCGCGGGCAGCGATCCGGGAGATGTTCCTCGCGCACGTGATCGGTGGGAAGAACCTGTCCCGCGATCCCGCGTTCGCGCGGATGGTCCGGGCCGCCACGCCCGACGTCGTACTGCGGGGTGTCGAGGTGCTGGCCGGGTTGCACGGTGACGTGGCGGTCGTGGACATCGGTGGGGCGACGACCGACGTGCACTCGGTGATCGAGCTCGACCCCGAAGACGCGAACCTCGGCCGCGAGGTGGTCGCGACCCACCCGGTGACGCGGACCGTCGAAGGCGACCTCGGCATGCGGTGGAGCGCCGTACCGGTGGTCGCCGCGGGCGTCGAGGCGGGCCTGGTCGCGGACGACGACACGATCCGTACGGCGGCTGAGCGCCGGCACCGTGATCCGTCGTACCTGCCGGACAGCGCGCTCGAGGCGTCGTACGACGAGACCCTGGCGACGGTGGCCGCGACGGTCGCGCTCAGACGGCACGCGGGGCGGCAGCGGATCGTGTTCGGGCCGGGTGGCCGGGTGATCGAGCGGTCCGGGAAGGATCTGCGCGAGGTGGACCTGCTGGTCGGATCCGGGGGAGTGCTGCGGCACAACGGGCCGGAAGTGGCGGCGCGGATCCTGGGCTCGGTCGGCACGAACGCGCGGGAGGAAGGGTGGCTCGTGCCGGAGCGCGCCGAGGTTTGTGTCGACAAGGATTACGTACTCGCGGGCGTCGGTCTGCTGGCCGACGAGAACCCGAAAGCCGCCGAAGGTCTGGCCGCCCACATTCATGGAACCACCCGCACCGGGCACTAGTCTCAGCAACACAGCAAGCTGCGGAGGTGTGATGAGCGAGACGGGGCGGGACGACTCCGACATGCCGGAGACCGGAAGCCAGGAGGGCGAGCAGGTCGCGGACAACCATGTGCCGGCCGAGTCGAGCGCTGGCGTGCCACCCGAGGCCGGGCACGATGCCGGTGCGAAGGTGGAGCCTCCTGGTCGCGTGGCGGATGACGCCGGGGTTACGCACGGTATGCACATCGCCAGTGCGTGGGCCTGGCGATTCCTGGTGGTCGTCGCCGCCGTCCTCGTGATCGCCTACGGGATCCGGTATCTGTCCGAGGTGGTCGTCCCGGTCACGGTCGGCGTGCTGCTCACCGCACTCCTCATCCCGATGACGAACGGCCTCCAGCGACTGCGGCTCCCGCGCGGCGCCGCCGCCGGGATCACCGTGGTCGCCACGATCGTGGTGGTGGCCGGTCTGCTCACCCTGGTCGGTACGCAGATCGCCGGCCAGTTCGACAGCCTGTCGACGCAAGTCGGCGAGGGCGTGCAGAAGCTGCGCGAGCTCGGCCGGATCAACTTCGGGCTCACCGACCAGGACGTCACCAACGCCATCAAGTCGTTGCGCGAGCAGCTCACGTCCGGCGGCGCGCTCGGTCAGCAGGCGGCGGCGGTCGGTACGACGGCGACCCACGTCGTCGCCGGTCTGTTCATCTCGCTGTTCTGCCTGTTCTTCTTCCTCTACCAAGGTGACCAGATCTGGGCCTGGCTGGTCCGGCTGTTCCCCCGTCACGCCCGTGCGAAGGCGGACTCGTCCGGCCGGAAGGCCTGGGTCTCGTTGACCGCGTACGTCCGGGCCACCATCATCGTCGCCGCGGTGGACGCGGTCGGGATCTCGTTGGGTGCGGCGATTCTCGGGCTGCCGCTGGTGACTGCGATCGGCATCCTGGTGTTCGTCGGTGCGTTCGTGCCGGTGGTCGGTGCGTTCGTCAGTGGCATCGTCGCGGTACTGGTCGCGTTGGTTGCCAAGGGCCCGATCGTCGCGATCATCATGCTGGGCGTGGTGATCGGCGTACAGCAGCTCGAGGCGCATGTCCTGCAGCCGTTCCTGCTCGGTCACGCGGTCAGCGTGCACCCGCTCGCGGTCATTCTCTCGATCGCCACCGGCGTGATCATCGCCGGCATCGTCGGCGCCCTGGTCGCCGTACCAACCGCCGCAGTCATCAATGCCATCGTCCACCACCTGGCCGGCAACGACGCAGACCCCGAGCCCCCAAGACACCTACCCCCACTCCCCAGACGCAGGCACCCCACCACCCCAGCCCCAGCAGACGACTAACTTCCCCGCTCCCTCGTACCCCCATCATTGCCATGGGCCGGCGGTTCCGAGCGCGGCCAGTTGCGGGAACTGGGTGTGCCACCGGCGCACGCAGTACCGCGGCAACCGCAGTTGCCGCCACAGCTCGATGAGGAGGTCCTTGTTCAGGAACCTGCTGAGGTCGGCCGCCGTCGATGCCTCGCTGATCACCGTGGTGTACAGCGACACGCGGTCGTCTCGATTGGCGAGGTCGAAGGTGCGCTGCGGACTCCAGTTGATCGGCGTTCCGATCTCGACGACCCCGGACCGCGGACCGGTGAGCTCATCAAGGGACTCCGGCACGACGTACGGGATCCGCTTCGCGTGCAGGTCTCCAGGCTGGGTCAGGTGGTCGTCGTTCATCCGTCCATCCTCGCCGATGGTCGGGCCATGAGGTCGGCCCAGTCGATCGCCGTCCGCCGGATTCGCGTGATCAGGTCCTGGGAGGCGCCGTACAGCGCGAAGCCGGAGTCGGGTAGCCGGCTGGCGGCGCCTAGCTGGGCGGCGAAGAGGGGGCAACGACCGATCGTCGACGCCGAGGTCGGCCTTGGCCGTCGTGCCTTGCTCATCGGTGACGACGAGTCGGGCGAACACGGGCGCTTGCCGTGCCACCTCGGTCCGCAGGCCGTCGGCGCGATAGGCGGCGACAAGATGCTCGACTGCTGACGCGAAGCGGTCGCTGTCCAGCACGTTGGTGAACAGGTCGATGTCGTCGGAGTCGCGGTCACCGAAGCCGTGTGCCCGGAGAGCGTAGCCGCCCGCCAGCACGAAGCCGTCGTTGGCGAGGGCGCGGAGGCCTACGGTCGCCATCCGGGTCTGGAGCGGATCCATGAGGTCAGTCTGCCTGGAGCGGTATTGCGCCGGGTGAGGGTCAGGCGGGCGGTTCGTCCCACCGAGCAAGCAGCCGCCCCGGGAGACTCCCGGGGCGGCTGTGGTGATGGATCGCGGTCAGTGCATCGCGGCCGCGGCGGAGGCCTCGACGGACTCGTCGCCTTCCGGCTCCTCGCCTTCCGGCTTGGGGCCGTCGGAACGGCCGGCCAGCCGCTGCTCCGGGGTGATGATCGCGAGAATCAGTGCGATCGCCAGGAACGGCAGGGAGACCAGGAACACGTCGTCCATCGCGTCGACCAGACCGTGCAGAGCCCAGCCCTTCATCGGCTGCGCCAGCCCGTGCAGAGCCTGCACACTGTTCGCCGCCTTGGCGAGTCCGTCAACCACGGCCTGCGTGGCGTTCGGAACGATGTCGGTCAGGTGGTCCTTCAGCCGGATGGTCAGTACGGCGCCGTAGACCGCCGTACCGATCGCGCCACCCATCGAGCGGAAGAAGGTCATCGTCGAGGTCGCGGTGCCCATGTGCTTGCGGGGCACACTGTTCTGCGCCGCGGTGACGGTGATCTGCATCGAGAGGCCCAGGCCGGCGCCCATCACGAACATGTAGATCGCCATCTGCCAGTACGGCGTGGTCAGGCTCAGCGTGGACAGCAGCACCATCGCGCTGCCGACCAGGATCGAGGAGATGATCGGGTAGACCTTGTAGCGGCCGGTCTTGCTCATCAGCTGACCGCTCGGGATCGAGGCGGAGAAGATACCGACGATCATCGGCAGCAGCGCCAGGCCGGATTGGGTCGGCGACAGGTCCTTGACCGCCTGCAGGTACAGCGGCAGGAAGATCAGCGCACCGAACATCGCGAACCCGAGCAGGAACGCGTAGCCGGCGTACCCGGAGAAGATCCGGCCCTTGAACAGATCCATCGGGATGATCGGCTCGGCCACCCGCAGCTCGATGAAGACGAACGCGACGGCCAGTACGACGGCCGCGACCAGCAGGCCGACCGTGGTCCCGTTGCCCCAGCCGTTGCTCGGGCCGCTCCAGGAGATGGCCAGCAGCAGCGTGGTGACGGCGGCGGCGACCGTGGCGGCGCCGAGGTAGTCGATCTTGTGCGAGCGCTTCACGTGCGGCAGCTTGAGCACGGCGGCGACGATGCCCAGGGCAACGAGGCCGATCGGCACGTTGATCCAGAAGATCCAGCGCCAGCCCGGACCGTCGGTGAGCAGACCGCCGAGCAGCGGGCCGGCCACCGAGGACAGGCCGAAGACGGCACCGAAGTACCCCATGTACTTACCGCGCTCGCGCGGCGGGATCACGTCGCCGATGGTGGCGAACGCCAGCGACATCAGGCCACCGGCGCCAAGACCCTGGACGGCCCGGAAGCCGATCAGCATCTCGATGTTCTGCGACATGGCCGACAGCACGGAGCCGGCGAGGAAGATGACGATCGCCGCGATGAACAGCGGGCGGCGTCCGTACAGGTCGGAGATCTTGCCCCACAGCGGAGTGGAGGCGGTCGAGGTCAGCAGGTACGCCGTGACCACCCAGGACAGCTTGTCCAGGCTGTTGAACTCGCTGACGATCCGCGGCAGCGCCGTACCGACGATGCTCTGGTCCAGCGCGGCCAGGAACATCCCGGCCATCAGACCGCCGAGAATGACCAGGATCTGCTTGTGGGACAGGTAGTTCGGGGCGCCGCCAGGGGCGGCGATGGTGCTATCTGGGCCGCCGGCGGTGGCGGGCTCAGTGGTGCTCATCTGGTGCTCTCCAGGTTCTTGTCGGTGTTCTCGCGGGTAGCGGGGTCGCCGCCGGCCGCGAAGTCTTCGTCGGTACTGCGCTCAGGGTCCGGAGCGGCGCGTAGTCGCGGAGCGACCGCGGCCCAGCCCTTGTCGGCCCAGCGAGCGTCGGCCGGGGTGTCGGTGAGGTTGGCGACTCCGTCGGCGAACCGGGTCATCAGCCGCTCGAACGTCAGGATGTCGTCCTCGGACCAGCCGTCCATCGCGGTGCTCAGCAGCTCCATCCGGCGGCGGGCACTGGACTCCCACTGCTCGATGCCCTGCTCGGTCAGCTCGACCCGGAAGGCGCGGCCGTCGTCGGGATCGGGGGAGCGGTGGACCAGGCCCAGCTGCTCCAGCGCGCGAACGTGGCGGCTCGCGGTCGAGGCGTCGAGCTCCATCCGCGCGGCCAGGTCGGACAACCGCAGTGCGCCACTGCAGCGCAGCACGAACAGCGCCACGTGCGCGCTGTGGTCGATCGTGTCGCCGGGCTGCTTGGCCTTGAGCCGGCGTCCGATCCGGGTAAACGCGTGCATGACGCCCTCGATGGGAGTCTGCGGGGTGTACGCGTCGGTTACTTGCATGCTGCAAGCATATACATGCTTGCGTGATACACGCAAATGAGTTTCCGAGATCGCCAAGTGAGCCGCCACTCATTTACTCTCCGTCTCGGGCTGGTCACTGTCCGCAGTAGAGGAGAATCAGCGGACGATCATTCGACGACAGAGGGGTGCGTTCTGTGACGCAGGTGGCGGTGGTGACCGGTGGCGGCTCCGGGCTGGGGCGGGAGATGGCGCTGGCTCTGGCGGCGGCCGGGTTCGACGTGATCGTGACCGGCCGGACGGAGGAGACCCTTCGTGAGACCGTGGCTGACGGGGGCGGGCGGGTGCGGCTCGCGGTGCTGGACGTGGCTGACGGGGAAGCGGTCCGCGCGTTCTTCGGTGGGCTGGAGCGGATCGACGTACTGGTGAACAACGCGGGGATCGGGGCGCCGGCGGCCGCCGTACCGGATGTCGCGGAGGAGGATTGGCGGCGGGTGGTGGACACGAACCTGACCGGGTCGTTCTTGTGTGCGCAGGCCGCGTTCGGGCTGATGCTCCGGCAGGAGCCGAAGGGCGGGCGGATCATCAACAACGGGTCGATCTCGGCGCACGTGCCGCGGCCGAAGGGTATCGCCTACACCGCGAGCAAACACGCGATCTCCGGCCTGACGAAGGGTCTGGAGTTGGAGGGTCGCGCGCACGGGATCACCGCGTGCCAGATCGACATCGGGAACGCCGCCACCCAGATGACCGAGCGGATGCGGCAGGGCGTGCTGCAGCCGGACGGGTCGTTCGCGATCGAGCCGACGTTCGACCCGAGGATCGTCGCGGACTTCGTGGTCCGGATCGCCCAGTTGCCGACATCGGTCGCCGTACCGACCCTGACCGTGATGGCGGCCGGGATGCCGTACGTCGGTCGCGGTTGACCTCCAGCGCTGTTGAGGTTCTACCTTCGGCGCATGGAGCCGCTCAAAACGACAAGAAAAATGTCGGACGGTCCGTCTAGGGTCGGTCCGTGAGTGAGCAGCGGGAGTCCCTGGTCCATGTCCGCGGGCTGCGGAAGTCGTACGGCGACTTCGAGGCAGTGCGCGGGATCGACCTGGACGTCTGGAAGGGCGAGGCGTTCGGGTTCCTCGGGCCGAACGGCGCGGGCAAGTCGTCGACGATGCGGATGATCGGCGCGGTCTCACCGACCAGTGGCGGCACGCTGCGGATCCTCGGCCTCGATCCGGCCACCGACGGCCCCTCGATCCGGGCCCGCCTCGGCGTGTGCCCGCAGGACGACACGCTCGACACCGAGCTGACCGTCCGGGAGAACCTGACGATCTACGGCCGGTACTTCGGTCTCAGCCGGGCCGAGTGCCGCCTCCGGGCGGACGAGTTGCTCGAGTTCGTCGCGCTCACCGAGAAGGCGAACGTCAAGGTCGACGAGCTCTCCGGTGGGATGAAGCGGCGGCTGACGATCGCCCGGTCACTGGTCAGCAAGCCGGATCTGCTGCTGCTCGACGAGCCGACCACCGGCCTCGACCCGCAGGCCCGGCACCTGTTGTGGGACAAGCTGTTCCGGCTCAAACAGGCCGGCGTGACGCTCATCATCACCACCCACTACATGGACGAGGCCGAGCAGCTGTGCGATCGGCTCGTGGTGATGGACGGCGGCCTGATCGCGGCCGAGGGTTCCCCGGCCGAGCTGATCCGCGACTACTCGACCCGCGAGGTGACCGAGCTGCGGTTCGGTCCGGACGTGATGCTGTCCGACCATGACGCGCTGGCGGGCAAGGTGGAGGATCTGGCCCAGCGCATCGAGGTGCTGCCGGACCGCCTGCTGCTCTATACCGACGACGGTGAGCGCGCGGTCGCCGCCGTCCACGAGCGTGGTCTGGAGCCGGCCGCTGTGCTGGTACGGCGCTCCACCCTGGAGGACGTGTTCCTCCGGCTGACCGGCCGGACGTTGGTGGACTAGGACATGGCACTCGCAGTGGAGAACGGGCGGCGCCAGTTCGACTACTGGCTCACCGTCTACAAACGGACCTGGAAGGGCACGCTGATCACCAGCTTCCTGCTGCCGCTGCTCTACCTGGCCGCGATGGGGATCGGACTCGGCTCGTTCGTGGACAGCAACGGGACCGGCGCGCTCGGTGGCGTGAGCTACCTGCAGTACATCGCGCCCGGGCTGCTCGCCGCCACGGCGTTGCAGGTGGCCGTCGGCGAGTCGACGTACCCGGTGATGAGCGGGCTGAAGTGGCAGAAGTTCTACTACTCGATGATCGCGACCCCACTGCGCCCTGCGGACGTCGTCTACGGGCAGCTCGGGTTCATCGCCTTCCGGGTGGGCAGCACCTGTGCGGTGTTCCTGGTGGTGATCGCGGCGTTCGGCGGGCTGCAGTCGCCGCTCGGCGTGCTCGCTCTGCTGGTCGCGCTGCTGGTCGGGATGGCTGTCGCCGGACCGGTCGCCGCCTACGCCACCACGCTGGAGAACGACTCGGGCTTCGCGATGATCTTCCGGTTCGGGGTGGTCCCGGCCTTCCTGTTCTCCGGCGCGTTCTTTCCGGTCTCGCAGCTGCCCAACTGGATCGAGTGGCTCGCGTACGTCAGTCCGCTGTGGCACGGGGTCCATCTCTGCCGGGCCCTGGCGGAGGGCTCGGTCAATCCATGGCTCGCGCTCGTCAACGTCGCCTATCTACTGGCCTGGTTCATCATCGGCACCAAACTCGCCGTCCGCGGCTTCCGAAAGAAGCTGATCGGCTGATGGCGACTATTGCAGCCCGGGTCGTTCCGGTTCCGGTTCGTGTTGGTGGGGGACGGCACATCGTCGAGCGGAACTTCCTGCTCTATCGGCGGTCCTGGGTCGTCTTCTTGTCCGGTTTCTTCGAGCCGGTGTTCTACCTGCTGTCGATCGGGATCGGGGTCGCCCAGTTGGTCGGCGACTTCACGCTGTCCGACGGCACCGTCATCGGGTACGCCGCTTTCGTCGCGCCGGCGATGCTGGCCAGCTCGGCGATGAACGGTGCGATCTTCGACTCGACGTACAACATCTTCTTCCGGATGAAGTACGCGAAGCTCTACGACTCGATGCTCGCGACGCCGTTGCGGCCGTGGGACGTCGCCACCGGCGAGGTGACCTGGGCGCTGCTGCGGGGTGCCTGCTACTCGGCCATGTTCATCGTGGTGATGCTGATCATGGGCCTGGTGTCGTCGTGGTGGGTGGTGGTCGCGCTGCCGACGTCGGTGCTGATCGGGTTCGCGTTCGCCGGCGCCGGGATGGCGCTGACCACGTTCATGCGCAGCTGGCAGGACTTCGAGTTCGTGCAGCTGGCGATCATTCCGATGTTCTTGTTCTCGGCCACCTTCTACCCGGTCGAGACCTACCCGCCCGCGATCCGCTGGCTGGTTGAGATCACCCCGCTCTATCAGGGCGTCGTCCTCGAGCGCGCCTTCACCACCGGCACCGTGAGCTGGTTCCTGCTGATCAACGCCGCCTACCTGGCCGTCATGGGCACCCTCGGCATGTACGTCGCCTCCCGGCGGCTGGGCAAGCTGCTGCTGAAATAGTCACTGAGTGCGACCTCTCGGAACCGGAGGGTTTACAGCGCCGTCGGATAGGCATGATCCGGCGGGTGAGGAATCCGATCGGGGTGTTGCGGCGCAACCAGCAGGTCCGGGCCGACCTGAAGGCACCGCGCGAACGGCTGGCGGGTGGGCGACGGCGGTGGATCCGGTCGCTCTGACGGCGATCTACGCCCACGAGGCCGGACACGAGTTGCTGCTCGGCGGCGACCGGATCTCGTTCGCGCGCCGGCCCGACCACGAGTCGCTGACCGACCTGCTGACCGTGTTCTACGGACTCGGGATCTTCACCGCCAACGCGGCGTACGAACGTCGTCCGCGGCCGAACGGCCGTGGCAAGCAGCCGCTGGCCCGGGGATACCTGCGCGAGGCGGCGCTGTCCGACGCACTCGCGTACTACGCCCTGCTGCGCGGCGAGCGCCACCCGGACTGGGACCGCCACCTCGACCCACCGGTACGCCGAGGGATGCGGAACCAGCTCACCATCCTCAGCAAATGACCTACTGCTCGAGCAACCGCCGCAACCACCACACCGCGCCGCGGAGCATGGATTCGCGGTCCGGTTCGGACAGGTGATCCCGCAGGTGCAGGCTGGTCATCGTCTGATGGAGTGCGCCCAGTTCCCTTGCCAGCTCGAGCGCCCGGCGCAGGTCCGCGGGGGCGGCGTACTCCTCCCACTCGGCCAGATACGCATCCTGCACCCGCGCATCCATCGAGAGCGGTGACCTCTCCTCGACGAAGGTCACCAAGTCGAGGAACGGATGCGAGACCAGCCCGTCGGTCCAGTCGAAGGCCAGCACCTTCCCGTCCCGCACAGCAAGGTTCCGCGGGTGCAGGTCGCCGTGCAGCAGCGTCTCCGGTACGCCGATCGCCGCCAGCTCGGTGATTGCCTCGTGCAACTGTTCGGCCCGCCGCGGCAGCCGCGCACGCTCGCTGGGCTCGAGCAGTTCGGTCGCCGGATTCGGTCCGAGCAGCCGGTCGAGCTCGGCCGCCAGGACCTTGAGCCGGCGGTCGACGCAACTGAACTCCAGCAGCCGGTCGATCTGATCCACATAGCTGCGCTGCAACCTGGCATGCCCTCGCAGCGCGTCGATCCACACCGCGATGTCAGCCTCGTCGGCCAGCGGGCGACCGAGGTCGGGCAACAGCATCCAGGTGCGCTTCTCGTCGATGGCCAACGGCGCCGGCACCGCGCCGGGCCGGTCGTCCGAGAGGTGCTTCAGGAGCAACGGCTCATGCGCGAAGAGAAGCGGCAATGCGTCGTCGTGAGCCGGCTGGATCGTGCTGGAGTGCGCGAGTGCCTTGAAGTAGACGTCCCCGTCCGGGCCGCTGACGCGCAAGACGTTCGACAACCCCCATGAGCGCACTTGTGCCCAAGGGCCCGGAACGTGCTCAGCGATCCAGGGCAGGGCTTCGTCGTACCAGTCCGGCATCGTCCAGGCCGGGGTGACGGGGGAGTCCGGCGGCAGGGCGAGGTGTCGCCGAGCGGCCATGACTGCCGGGTCGTCGACGTCGTGCACCCAGCGAGCGTTTTCCGGTACGGCGCCGGTCGAGAGCATCAGGTAGACCATCGGTTCTTCGCTGAGGCAGGTGAGCACAGCGGCGTCGATGCCGGGCAGCGCTCGCAGCACCGGCTCGACGTCCGGGAACCAGAACTTCTCGGTGACATCCACCCGTGGCAGACCCGACGGCAACATCAGGACAGCGTCGTCGGACGCGCGGACCACGACAGCTGTGATTTCCATGACCAGCAGCGTATGTGGCCGGTGCAACGGTTTTTCCTGCGTAGGGTGAGGGCGTGATCGATGCCAGGGACATCGTGCGGGCCGCGGAGCTGCTGCATGACGTGGTGGCGCCGACACCGCTGGAGTACTCGCGCTGGTTGAGCGAGCTCGTCGGCGGCGACGTGTTCCTCAAGTGCGAGAACCTGCAACGCACCGGGTCGTTCAAGTTGCGTGGGGCCTACGTGCGGATGGCCCGGCTGTCCAAGGCCGAACGCAAGCGCGGCGTGGTCGCGGCCAGTGCGGGCAACCACGCCCAAGGGGTTGCGCTCGCGGCGCAGTTGCTCGGGATCAAGGCCACCGTCTTCATGCCGCACGGCGCCCCGATCCCGAAGGAGAAGGCGACCCGCGCGTACGGCGCCGAGGTCCGGTTCGTCGGTACGTCGATCGACGACTGCCTGACCGCGGCACGCGCGTTCGAGGCGGAGACGGGTGCGGTGCTGATCCACCCGTTCGACCATCCCGACATCGTGGCCGGTCAGGCGACCGCCGGGCTCGAGATCGTCGAGCAGTGCCCGCAGGTCCGGACGGTCGTCGTACCGGCCGGTGGTGGTGGCTTGCTCGCCGGGATCGCGTCCGCGATGCAGCGCGACGGGATGCCGATCGAGGTCGTCGGTGTGCAGGCCGCGGGTGCGGCGGCGTACCCGGCCTCGCTGGCGGCCGGTGAGCCGGTCCAGCTCGCTCACATGGCAACGATGGCCGACGGGATCGCGGTCGGGCTGCCGGGCGCGGTGCCGTTCGAGGCGGTCCAGCGGTACGTCGTGGAGGTCCGCACGGTCGGCGAGGATTCGTTGTCCAAGGCCCTCTTGCTGGTCCTCGAGCGCGCGAAGCTCGTGGTCGAACCAGCCGGCGCCGCCGCGGTGGCCGCCGTACTCGACGAGCCTCGGCGATTCAAGCCACCGGTCGTGGTGGTGCTGACCGGCGGCAACATCGACCCGTTGCTGCTGATGCGCGTGATCCGGCACGGTATGGCGGCAGCCGGCCGGTACCTGTCCTTGCGGGTGCGGATCCCGGACACGCCCGGAGGTCTGGCCACGCTGCTCGCGCAGCTCGCCGACCTGGACGTGAACATCATCGAGATCGTGCACGAGCGCATCTCGGAGACACTGCGGCTGGACGAGGTCGAGGTGGCGCTGCAGCTCGAGCTCCGCGGCGAAGACCACCGCGGCCGGGTCCTCAGCACCCTGGCCAGCGACGGCTACACGTACACGTTCAACTGATCAGTCGAGCGGTGTGCAGCTCTTCACCAGCGGAGCATGCAGCCGCTCGGCGAGGACCTGGCGCTGAGTGGGCTTGGCCTCGGTCTGGCGCCGGAGGCCCTTGTCAGTCAGCCTGACATTGACTGCGCGGCGATCCTCCGGGCACATGTGGCGCTCGACCAGGCCGGCCGCCTCGAGGCGACCGATGACGCGGGACAGCGCGCTCTGGCTCAGGTGCACCGACTTCGCGATCGTCGCGACCTTGGCGGACTGCTCGGGCAGCTCGGCCAGACGCTCGAGCACCTCGTACTCACTCATGCCGAGCTCGTGGCCGGCCTGCAAAGCCCGGTCGAGGGCGCAAGTCAGATCCGCGTGGCGAGCCAGCAGCTCGCGCCACTCGCGGACATCGGCACTGGCATCGGCGCTGGTCTCACCAGGACCGGCACTGACCTTCGTAGCGGTCATGGAGGCGACCATAGCATGCACGCGCATTCAATGCAAACGCATTTAATGCCTAGACATTAGATGCACACGCATGGAATAGTCTTCCCTCGTGACACAGACAACCCACACCCCATCACCAGCCGGTACTGCACCGGCCCGCATGACTTGGGACGCGCGCCTCTGGGGCGCTCTTCTGGTGGTCTGCGGCGTGATCTTCCTCGACGGCCTGGACGTGTCCATGGTCGGCATGTCCCTGCCGTCCATCGGCGCCGACCTGGGCGTCTCCCTCTCGTCCCTGCAGTGGGTCGTGACCGGCTACGTGCTCGGGTACGGCGGCCTGCTGCTGCTCGGCGGCCGGACCGCCGATCTGCTCGGCCGGCGCCGGGTCTTCCTGATCGCGCTGGCCGTGTTCGCCGCGGTCTCGATGCTGAGCTCGCTGGCCACGAACGCCGAACTGCTCATCGCCGCGCGGTTCGTCAAGGGCGTCGCCGCCGCGTTCACCGCGCCGGCCGCGCTCTCCATCATCACCACGACCTTCCACGAGGGCCCGGACCGTAACCGCGCCCTCAGCATCTTCACCACCTGCGCCGCCAGCGGCTTCTCGATGGGCCTGATCCTGGGCGGCGCGCTGACCGAGGTCGGCTGGCGCTGGACCTTCCTGATGCCCGGCCCGGTCGCCCTGATCGTGCTGCTGTTCGCGCTCAAGCTGATCCCGAACAGCCCGCGCGACAACACCTCCGGCGGGTACGACGTCCCCGGCGCGATCACCGTCACCGGCGGCATGCTGTCCCTGGTGTACGCCGTGGTCGGCGCCGAGCACGCCGGATGGGTGTCGGTGCAGACGTTCGGGATGTTCGCGCTGGCGATCGTCCTGCTGGGCGCGTTCGTCGCGATCGAGCTGCGGTCCAAGCACCCATTGGTCCGGCTCGGGATCCTGCGCAACGCCTCGCTGCGGCGGGCGAACCTGGCCATCCTGACCGTGTTCGGTGCGTACGTCGCCTTCCAGCTGATCGGCACCCTGTACATGCAGAACCTGCTCGGCTGGTCGTCGTTCGAGACCGCTCTGGCGTTCCTGCCGGCCGGCCTGCTGGTCGCCACCCTGTCGCCGAACGCGGGCAAGCTGGCCGACCGGTTCGGGACCGAGGCAATGATCGTCACCTCGATGGCGCTGTTTGTCGCCGGGTACGCCCTGTCGCTGCGGATCGGCCCGGAGGCGGCGTACTTCTCGACTGTGTTCCCGACCATCATGCTGCTCGGCCTCGGGTTCGCGATCGGGTTCCCGGCGCTGAACATCCAGGCGGTGTCGGGGGTCCCGGACCACGAGCAGGGGCTGGCGTCCGGACTGTTCAACACCTCCAACCAGGTCGGCGGCGCGGTGGTCCTCGCGATCGTGACGGCGGTGATCAGCAGCCAGTCGGTCGGTGTGACCACGCCGGCCGGGATGCTGTCGGCGTACAAGCCGGGGCTGGGTGTGGTGACCGGGATCGCGGCACTCGGTCTGGTGATCGCGCTGACCGGTTTGCGTGGGCTGAAGGCCCGGCGGGCGGCTGAGGCGGCCGAGACCGCTGAGCTGGCCGCCGTACAGAACGAACTGGCCGAGGAGGAGATGACCCCGGCCGCGTGACAACAACCAGCTCCGTCGTGGGCTGTGTACATAGAGACGCAGTTGCGGGTCCCGGGCTACTCTCCGGGGCCCGCACTGCTGCTTTGGGGGCGATCCCGGATTGGTTTCGACCCAGTGGGGTGCTGGACTGGGGGCATGAGCAACCAGAGCTACGACCAAAGGGTCAAGGACATCCTCGACCGGGTCGCGAAGGGCCACCTCTCCACCGAGGAGGCCACCACCCTGATCGCCGCCATCACGACCCCGGGCACGGCCCAGGCTGACGAGCCGGCGGCACAGCCTCCGGTTGCCGAAGACGTCGTACCTGACGAGACTCCGTCGGCCTCGGTCTGGGCGGACGCGGTCGACTCACCGGACGCGGTGGACTCACTGGATGGGGTCGACTCGCCGGTGGCCGAAACCGTCGTCACTGGCGTCCAGGACAGTGTTGTGGACGAGGCGCCGGCGGCTTCCGACGAAGTTGTCGAAGAAGACGTCGAGGAACAGCACAGCAATGTGCCGATACCGGCGGGCGTGCAGCGGGTGACCGTGCGCGCCATCGGGCGGCGGGTGCGGTTGATCGGCGAGCCCGCGATCAACGGCGTCGCCGTGGACGGGCCGCACGTGATCAAGCGTGACGGCGACACCCTCGCGATCAGCAGCGAAGGCGACATGGGTGTCTCGATCGACGGGTTCAGCATGCTGCGCAACCCGACCGACCTGAAGTCACACGTGAACGGCCTGGCCAAGGAGCTGTCCATCCGGGTCAACCCGAGCCTCCAGGTCGAGATCGAGGTGACCGGCGGCAGCGTCAACGCCGAGCGCCTGCCGGGGCTGTCCCGGGTCCGCGTGACCGCCGGTACGGCGAAGGTCGCGGATGTGGACGGCCCGATCGACCTGCTCGTCCAGGCCGGTTCGGCCACCCTGGATGCGCAGATCACCAAGGGCCGCTCCCGTGTCCGGGTCGAGTCCGGTACGGCGAACGTGTCTCTGCGTCGCGGCTCCGACGTCCGCGTCCACACCGAAGCACAGCTCGGCCGCGTCACCTGGACCGGTGCGGTCTCGGGCCAGTCCAAGGATGTGGAGATCGGCCGCGGCCGCGCCGCCCTCGACGTCGAGGTCCTGGTCGGCACCGCTCAGATCGTCTCCGACTGATCCGCCCGCTGGGTCGCCGGGACCGTGCGCAGCGTCCGGAACGGTGAGAGGTAGAGGAACACCGTGCCGGCCAGTGCGGCCAGGCCGGCGACCCAGAGTGTGGCGTGCAGTCCGAAGACAGTGCCGAGCACTCCGCCCAGCAGACTGCCGAGCGGAGCGGCGCCGACGAAGCTCATGGTGGCGCTCACCCGGCCCTGCAGCTCCGGTGGGCACACGCGCTGCCGGATGCTCACCTGCAGGATGTAGCTGACGATGATGCAGAATCCGGCGAGCAGCATCGAGACGACGTACCAGCTCACCTGCCAGCCCGGTGCGGTCAGCGCCTGCAGAGTGAACGCGACGCCGATGCCCGTCGACGAGAGCAGGAGCGTGCGGGCATCGCCGTACCGGTTGCTGATCTTCTCCGTGACCGCTGACGCGACGATGGCTCCGAGTAGACCGATCATGCTGAGTACGCCGATCGTCCCCGGCTGCAGGTGAACCTCGCGGACCAGGTACACGATCATGATCGCTCCGGCGGCTGCCTGGAACAGCATGGTCGTTGCCGTGTTCAGTGCGATCGGCCGCAGTAGTGGGTGGGTGAAGACGTAGCGCATGCCGTCCGCGATCTCCCGGCGCAGGTCGGGACGGTCCGCCTTCGCCGGCTGGGCTTCCGGCGTACGGATCGAGCGGAGCCATAGTGCTGACCACAGGAAGCTCAGGGCGTCCAGTCCGATCGTCACGGCCGCACCGATCCACTGGACGAGTACGCCGCCCGCACCAGCGCCGATCACCGCGCCGATGGAGTGATTGGCGGCCAGCTTGGCATTGCCCGGCAACAGCTGGTCCGGCTCGAGCAGCCGGGGTGGATAGGAGCTGTGCGCCACGTCGAACAGCACCGTGAGGATCCCGGTCAGCGCCAGTACGACGTACAGCTGCGTGAGACTCAGTACGCCGAACCACGCGGCAACCGGGATCGACGCGAAGAGCAGTGCGCGACCCAGATCGGCGTACACGAGCACCGGGAGACATCTGACCCGGTCGACCCACGCACCGGCGAACAGGCCGAGCAATAGCCACGCGGCGGTCTCGCACGTCCGCAACAGCGAGACCTGGAGGGTGGACGCGTCCAGGGTGAGTACGGCGAGCAACGGGATCGCGATCATGCTCAAGCGCGAGCCCAGCTGGCTGAGCAGGTCTGCGATCCACAGACGACGGAAATCGGGGTGGCGGAGGATGCCCATGCGGCGACCGTAAGCGCCGAGTTGAGCCGTGTCGACTCAACTATCAACAAAGTTGAGTCCCTCAGACTCAAGTCTGCGATCCCGTACCTTCTGCGTCACCGTCCAGCTGGAGCTCTTCGCGCCGGCCACTCACCAGGCCGAAAGCAAGCGCCCCGGTGGTTGTCCACCGGGGCGCTGGGAGCTGGGTGGGTCAGCCGGTGAAGGGTTCGGCAGCGACGATCTCGACGGTGACGTCCTTGCCGTTCGGGGCCTCGTAGGTGGCCTTCTCGCCCTTCTTCTTACCCAGGATCGCCGAACCGAGCGGGGACTGCGGCGAATACACGTCGATGTCGACCGACGCGTCGAGGGCGAGCAGTTCGCGGGAGCCGAGCAGGAACGTCTCGACCTCGTCGTCACCGGCGAACTTGATCGAGACCTTCATCCCGGGCTCGACCTTGCCGCCCTTCTTCGGGGTCTCGCCGACCCGGGCGCGGCGGAGCATGTCCTCCAGCTGCCGGATCCGCGCCTCGATCTTGCCCTGCTCGTCCTTGGCGGCGTGATAGCCGCCGTTCTCCTTCAGGTCGCCCTCGTCCCTGGCCTCGCTGATGCGCTGGGTGATCTCGGCACGGGCAGGGCCCTTGAGGTGCTCGAGCTCAGTCTTCAGCTGGTCGTAACCGTCCTGCGTCAGCCAGACAACGCTGTCCTCTTCGATCCTTTGCGTCACGGGCTGCTCCTTGTGTCGGTGGGATGGGCAGAAATGCTTCTGGCCGCCGTCGTCGACGGCGACCAATCCACTCAGCGTAGCAAGATCCGGCGGAGAACCCCACAGTTCTTTGACCTCTCAAACGCTGGGGAACCGCTTGCCTGCAGGTTTTTCCCGCGTCGGGGCCGTCGAGATGGCAATCGGTTGCCGACGCGTCAGTGGGGATGGTGGGAGTCGGCCGTCGTACAGCCGATCAGGATGACGGAGGTGGCCGTGCGCTGGGTTGTCAGGGTGGCCGGGAGGGTCTGGTGGCGGGCGGAATCGGCCGGGATGGTGAGGGTGAGCTCGCCGACGATCGAGAAGTCGGCGGCCTTCGCCTGCAGGCGGCAGCTCGCCTCGACGGACTTGGTCCGGTCCACCTGGATGGTCGCCTTCGCGCTGGTGGCCGACAGCACCTCGAAACCGAGCAGCCGCGACGTCACCGGCGGATTCGATCCGATCACCGCCGCCCACGTCAGCCAGCCCAGACCGGCCAGCACCACCACGGCCAGCACGCCGATCAGCACCGGCCGGCGCGACCTCCGGTCCCGTCCGTACCGGGCGTCGAGGTCGGTGGTCGGGATGCTGGCAGATGACTCGGTCAACGGGGGTCCAGGGGGTCGGTCGTGGGTTTGAGCTGGGCTTGGAGGACCATTGTGTCTTGTGAGTGGAGATCTTCGGTTGTTGCATGTGCACGCCCACCCGGATGACGAGTCGAGTAAGGGAGCCGCTTCGACGGCCCGCTACGTGGCCGAAGGTGTCGAGGTCATGGTGGCCACGTGTACCGGTGGCGAGCGCGGGTCGATCCTGAACCCGAAGATGGACCGCCCTGAGGTGCTGGCGAACATCACCGAGATCCGCCGCAAGGAAATGGACGCGGCCCGGGAGATCCTCGGCATCCGGCAGGAGTGGCTCGGCTGGGTGGACTCGGGATTCCCCGAGGGCGATCCGCTGCCGCCGTTGCCGGAGGGCTGCTTCGGCGCGCTTAAGGTCGAGGACGCCGCCGCCCCGCTGGTGAAGCTGATCCGCGAGTTCCGCCCGCAGGTCGTCACGACGTACGACGAGAACGGCGGCTACCCGCACCCGGATCACGTGATGTGCCACACGATCACCGTGGCCGCGTTCGAGGCGGCCGGCGACAAGGACGCCTACCCGGAGCTCGGCGAGCCGTGGCAGCCGCTCAAGCTGTACTACCACCACACCTTCCACTACGAGCGGATGAAGGCGCTGCACGACGCGATGATCGCGCGCGGCCTGGAGTCGCCGTACGCCGAACGCATCAAGGACTGGAAGCCGGACCCGGAGAACGAGCGCCGGATCACCACCCGGGTCGAGTGCGCGGAGTACTTCGCCACCCGGGACAAGGCCCTGCTCGCGCACGCCACCCAGATCGACCCCGACGGCGCGTGGTTCGCCGTACCGCTGGAAGTGCACCAGGCGGCCTGGCCGACCGAGGACTACGAGCTGGCCCGGAGTCTGGTCGAGCCGGAACTACCTGAGGACGATCTGTTCGCGGGGCTGCGCTGACGGCGGGCGTGGACAGTGAGAGACTGGTGGCGTGATAGCGACGACCTCCCTTCTGACGGCCGAGATCGATCCGAACTCGGTGCGCCCCGGGTGGATCGCGCTGCTGATCGTGCTCGCACTCGGTGCCGCCACGGCGCTGCTGGTGCGCAACATGGGCAAGCAGTTGAAGAAGATCGACTTCGACGGCGATGGTGCGGACGCCCCAGCACCGTCCGACGGCCCAGCGACCACGGACAGCTCTCCGTCCCCGGCTGGCGATGCCGAGCCGACGGATACGGCGGCTACGACGGAGAAGCCGACGCAGAGTGATTCCAAGGAACACTCTCAGCACTGATTTCCGTCAGCTTCGCGACACGGTGATCACGAGATGGTGTCGGGCTGGGCGGCCCTCCTCCGGCTGACCCTATAGTGAGCCGCGTGTCGAATGGTGCCGAAGCCGGGTCCGCTCTGTGACCGCGACCCGCGCCGCCCGGCATCGCATGCCCGGACGTCTGGTCGCGGGTGGCGTGGGTGCGATCGTCATCGCCTCAGTGGCCCTCGTGGTGGGCCTGTTCGCGGCCGACAGTGAGCCCCGCTACCTCGGTGGGATCGGCGGGCCGAGCGTATTCGTCTCGTGGCTGCTGCCGTTCTTCCGGCTGATCGCCACGCTCGCGACCGTCGGCTGCGCCGGCGCTCTGCTGGCCGCGGTCGTCCTGCTCCGGGTCGACGGCGGCCCGCTCGGCGTCCAGGGGCGCCGCGCCGTCCGGGATGCCAGCAACTCGGCCTTCATCTGGGCGGTCTGCGCCTTCGCCGGCGCGATCGTCACCGCGTCGATCCTGCTCGACACCCCGGTGAACCTGCTCCGCTTCCGCCTCGACGACGCCCTCGGCGTCCCCGAGGTGAAGGCTCTGCTGATCACCGGCATCCTGGTCCTTGCCCTGGCCGTCGGCATCCGCCGGGTGCAGACCTCGTCGGCCGCGGGTCTCGGCGTCCTGATCGCCATCGCGGCCCTCGTCCCGACCGCGCTCACGGCGTACCCGCGCAACGAGTCGTACGTCGTCCTCGCCGGGGCGGCCCTGGTCGTGCACGTCATCGCCGCGACCACGTGGATCGGCGGCCTGGCGGGTCTCGTCCGCTACGGACGGGCCAGCCGGACCGGACTCCCGATCGTGCTCGAGCGGTTCAACCAGGTCGCGCTGATCTCGTCGATCGCCGTCCTCCTCAGCGGCCTGATCAGCGCCGCCGGCCGCCTGGCCGCGATGGGTGGCGGCTGGGGTTCGGTCCTGGATGCCCTCACCTCGGACGCTTACGGCGCGCTCCTGATCGCGAAGATCGGGGCCTTCCTGCTCCTGATCATCCTCGCCTGTCTTCAGCGCCGCCGAGCCGTCGGCAACCTCCTCGACGGCGGTACGCCGTTCTGGCAGGTCGTCGGCACCGAACTCTTCGTCATGGCCCTGACCCTGGGCCTGTCCGTCGCCCTGTCACAGACCGCCTGACCACGGAGCGGTGCGCAGATCGGCCGCGGAACGCCGCTCCCGGTCCGGCGGGCGTTCTTCCGCGGCCCGGCCGACCGCGATCATCGAGACGATGTGCCATCCCGCCCCGGGCGCCAGGTCGGCGGTCAGTCCGTCGAGATCGAAGGCCCGGAACTGCCGGCAGGCCAGACCCATCGCCTGAGCCTGCAGCGTCAGATGGGCCACCGACTGGCCGAGGTCGTAGTCCGCGAAGTCCGAGTAGGCCCAGTCGGTGTCCTCGATGTAGCGATGCGCCATCGTCACGACGAGCAGGCCGGCACTCGGTGCCCACCGTCCCGAGCTGGCCGCGAGATGCCGCACGATCCGCTTGTGCCCCGGCTCGTCCCGCCGCGCCGTGAAGTACGCCCAGGGCTGCGAGTTGCCTGCCGACGGCGCCCAGCGAGCGGCTTCCAGCAACAACTCCACGTCCTCCTCGGTGATCGTCCACTCAGGATCGAACCGAAGCGGGCTGAACCGCGACGCGAGCAACGGATGAACGTGCATGCCAGAGGCAACCCCCATCCGGCCCGGTCCATTCCGCTCGACCGAAGCGCATACGGTGGGGCCATGGCGTCCGTCAACGAGCTCGGCCGTAGTACCAGCCCGTATCTCCGGCAGCATGCGGAGAACCCGGTGGCGTGGCGGGAGTGGTCCGACCAGGCGTTCCAGGAGGCGCGGGAGCGGGACGTGCCCGTGTTCCTGTCGGTCGGGTACTCCGCTTGTCACTGGTGTCACGTGATGGCGCATGAGTCATTCGAGGACGAGGCGACAGCGGCGTACCTGAATGAGCACTTCGTCAGCATCAAGGTGGATCGGGAGGAGCGGCCGGACGTCGACGCGATCTACATGGCGGCGACGGTCGCGATGATCGGCCAGGGCGGCTGGCCGATGTCGGTGTTCCTGACGCCGGACGCGGAGCCGTTCTTCTGCGGCACGTACTTTCCCAAGGATCCGCGCGGCGGGATGGCGTCGTTCCGGCAGGTGCTGGAGTCGCTGGCCGACGCGTGGCAGACCAAGCGGGACCAGATCGACGGGATCGGCCGGCGAGTGGTCGAGCAGCTCGGAGCCCAGCAGCCACCGGTCCCGGGGGAGTTCGACACCGCGAAGGCTGTTCAGCTGCTGAGGACCGACTTCGATCCGGTGGACGCCGGGTTCGGGCGGGCGCCGAAGTTCCCGCCGTCGATGGTGCTCGACTTCCTGCTCCGCCACCACCGCCGGACCGGTTCGGCCGACGCGCTCGCGATGGTCGCGCAGACCTGCGACCGGATGGCTCGGGGTGGGATGTACGACCAGCTCGCCGGCGGGTTCGCGCGGTACTCGGTCGACGGTCAGTGGGTCGTCCCGCACTTCGAGAAGATGCTCTACGACAACGCCCTGCTGCTCGACGTCTACACACACTGGTGGACGGTCGGCGGCGACCCGCTCGCCCGGCGCGTCGCCGAGGAGACCGCCGAGTTCCTCCTGACGGAACTCCGGACGCCGGAAGGTGGTTTCGCCTCCGCCCTCGACGCCGACACCGAGGGGGAGGAGGGCAAGTACTACGTCTGGACCCCCGAGCAACTGCGTGACGAGCTGGGTGACGACGTCGACTGGGTGATCGACCTCTGCGACGTCACCGGGACTTTCGAGCACGGCTCCTCGGTCCTCCAGCTTCGCGCGGACCCCGACGACCCCGAGCGCTGGCAGCGCATCCGGGCCACCCTGCGGCAGGCCCGCAGCCACCGCACCTACCCCGGCCGCGACGACAAGGTGGTCGCCGCCTGGAACGGCCTGGCGATCACCGCCCTCACCCGCGCCGGCATCGTCTTCGACAAGCCCGAGTACGTCGAAGCCGCCGAGCACGCGGCCAGATTGGTCCGGGACGTGCACCTCGACCACGACACCGGCCGGCTCCATCGCACCTCGCGCGACGGGATGCGCGGCACGGCTCACGGTGTCCTCGAGGACTACACGGCGTACGCGCAAGGTTGTCTGACGCTGTTGGGTGCCACCGGCAACATCGAGTGGTTCGAGACGGCCGAGCGGCTGCTGGACCGGACCTTGGAGCAGTTCGTTGCCGATGGCTCCTACTTCGACACGGCGGCCGACGCCGAGGAGCTGGTCTGGCGTCCGCAGGACCCGACCGACAACGCCAGCCCGTCCGGGGTCAGCCTGGCCGCCGAGGCCTTCACGACGCTCGCGAGCCTGACCGGATCGGTCCGCTACGAAACCGCCGCAGAGCAGGCGCTGCAGGCCTCGGCCACCATCGCGGACCGCGCGCCGAGGTTCGCCGGCCGCGCGCTGGCGGTCGCCGAGACGATCGCCGCCGGTCCACTCGAGATCGCGATCGCGGGGGATTCACCCGAGCTGCGCCGGACCGCGTTGACCGCGGCGCCGTGGGGTACGGCGATCGTTGCCGGCGGCCCCGGTCTCGCCGTACCGCTGATGGCGGGCCGGGATCTCGTCGACGGCCGGGCGGCGGCGTACGTCTGTCAGAAATTCACCTGCCGGCTTCCGCTCGTGTTGCCGGAAGACCTTCGCCGGGAACTGAAACCCCAGGCCTGACACCGGCACGGGTGCGGGTTTTCCCTGTCGTTTCGCCCAGATCCCTTGACTCCCGCGCCGCTGGCGACCAGAGTCCTCCCTCAGTCGGATGTAACAGAACTCGCACGCCCCGACACACAGTGTCACAAATGAGGCAGTGGCACTGCTGAGTCAGCATCCGGCGTCCCCAATTGAATTCGGTCGCTGCGCCCAAACAGCGACCACACCGTGAGGAGATGTTGTCTTGAGACGACTGACATCAGCAGGGGCGGTGGCCATCGTCGCGGCAGCGGGTCTTGCCGGGGCGTTCACCGGCTCACCCGCGGGTGCCGTGGAACGTACGGCTCCGCTCCCGGCGTCCGGCTTCAACCAGCCCGCCGCCGTCCAGGCCGAACAGGCGCTGACCGCGCAGACGGCCGCAGCCCTCGGACTCGCCAGTGGTGAACAACTCGTGGTCCGCGACGTGGTCAAGGACCCGGACGGCACCGAGTACGTCCGCTACGACCGCACCTACAACGGCCTGAAGGTCGTCGGCGGCGATCTGATCGTCAAGCGCAAGGGTGCGGCGGTGGGCGGTGCCATCACAGTCACCTACAACCGCGGCGCCAAGGCCGTCGGGGTCGCGACCAAGCCGACGCTGTCCCAGTCGGCCGCGCTCTCCAAGGCCGCGCAGTCCGCGAAGTTCAAGGCCACCGCGAACAAGGGATCGCTGGTCGTCTTCGTGACGCCGAGCAAGCCCGTGCTCGCCTACGAGGTCGTCACCACCGGCGTCAAGCCGGACCAGACCCCGTCGGTGCTGCACTCGTTCATCGACGCCAAGACCGGCGCCCTGCTGGACCAGGACGACGAGATCAAGACCGGCACTGGCAACTCGATGTACTCCGGCACCGTCAGCATCGGCACGTCGGGCAGCTTCACCATGACCGACCCTAGCCGCGGTGGCAACTTCACCACCGACCTCAACGGTGCGACCTCCGGCAACGGCACCACGTTCACCGACCCTGACGACACCTGGGGCACCGGCGCAGCGTCGAACCGCCAGACCGCCGGTGTGGACGCGCACTACGGCGCCCAGCTGACCTGGGACTACTACAAGAACGTCCACGGCCGGAACGGCATCTTCAACAACGGTCAGGGCGCTCGTTCCCGGACCCACTACGGCAACGCGTACGTGAACGCGTTCTGGGACGGCACCCAGATGACGTACGGCGACGGCTCGGGCAACACCCACCCGCTGACCGCCATCGACGTCGCCGGTCACGAGATGAGCCACGGTGTCACCGAGGCGACCGCCAACCTGAACTACTCCGGTGACGCGGGCGGCCTGAACGAGGCCACCTCCGACATCTTCGGCACCATGGTCGAGTTCTCCGCGAACAACTCGTCCGACCCGGGTGACTACCTGATCGGCGAGAAGATCAACATCAACGGCAACGGAACGCCGCTGCGCTACATGGACAAGCCGTCGAAGGACGGAGCCAGCGTGGACTGCTGGTCGACCAGCACCGGCGGACTCGACCCGCACTACTCCTCCGGCCCGCTGAACCACTGGTTCTACCTGGCCTCCGAGGGCACCGGCAGCAAGGTCATCGGCGGTGTGACGCACAGCAGCACCGCCTGCAACGGCGCCACCATCACCGGTGTCGGCCACGACGTCGCCGCCAAGGTCTGGTACCGCACGCTGAGCACCAAGCTGAGCTCGGGCAGCACCTACAAGGACGCCCGGGAGGGTGCCATCACCTCCGCGGTCGAGTTGTACGGCGCCGACTCGGCCCAGTGCAAGGGCATCGAGGCTGCCTTCAGCGGGATCTCGGTTCCGGCCGGCGCGGCCAAGTGCAGCGGTGGCACCGAGCCGCCGCCCAGCGGTGACAACCTGCTGCAGAACCCGGGCTTCGAGTCCGGCGCGGTGAACTGGACCGGCACCGCCGGCCCGATCACCAACGACACCGGCCGTCCGGCGCGCACCGGCAGCTGGAAGCTGTGGCTGCAGGGCAACGGTCGCGCCACCACCGAGAACGTCGGCCAGTCGGTCGCGATCCCGGCCTCGGCGACCACGGCCACGCTGTCGTTCTGGATCCGGATCGACTCCGCCGAGACCACCACCTCGACGGCGTACGACACGGCGAAGGTGCAGGTGGTCGACGGTTCGACCACCACGACGCTGGCGACGTACTCGAACCTGAACAAGAACACGTCGTACGTCCAGAAGACGCTCAACGTGTCGCAGTACAAGGGGAAGACCGTCACGGTGAAGTTCGTCGGCCAGGAGGACTCCTCCCTTCAGACCAGCTTCGTCATCGACGACACCTCGCTCACCGCGAGCTGACGCGGTAACCCGTCCGGGGCGCGCGCGGCCCACCGCCCGCTGGCCTGCGCGCCCCGGATTCTTCTTCTTTGATTGAGGCCAAAGGAGATCCGCCCATGCACAAGTCCCTTGTCTCCGGACTCGGCGCCGTCCTCGTGGCCGGTGCGCTGCTTGCCCCTTCGATTGCCCGCAGTAACGTCGCCGCCGCGGTCGAGTCCCCGGACATCTCCGTCACCAACACCAAGGTCCATCTCGACCAGCTGCAATCGATTGCCACCAGCAACGGTGGCAACCGCTACACCGGCCGGGCCGGTTACAAGGCCTCGGCCGACTACGTGAAGGCCAAGCTCGACGCGGCCGGCTACACCACCACTCTGCAGTCCTTCTCCACCTCGGCGGGTACGTCGTACAACGTGATCGCGGAGTGGCCACACGGCGACGCGAACCACGTGGTGATGGCCGGCTCGCACCTGGACAGCGTCAGCGCCGGTCCGGGGATCAACGACAACGGTTCTGGCAGCGCCGGCGTACTCGAAACCGCCCTCGCCTACGCCGCCAGTGGCCAGACGCCCAGGAACCGATTGAGGTTCGGATTCTGGGGTGCCGAGGAGCTCGGCCTGCTCGGCTCGAAGTACTACGTCAACAACCTGCCCGCGGCCGAGCGCGACAAGATCGAGCTGTACCTCAACTTCGACATGATCGCGTCGCCGAACCCGGGCTACTTCGTGTACGACGACAACCCGGCCGGCAACGGTGCTCGCGACGACCTGGTCTCGTACTTCGCCGGCAAGAGCATCCAGACCGAGTTCATCGACGTCCAGGGCCGCTCCGACCACGCGGCGTTCCGGTCGCTCGGCATCCCGACCGCCGGGACCTTCTCCGGTGCCGAGGAGATCAAGTCATCGGCCCAGGCGGCCAAGTGGGGTGGTACGGCGAACCAGGCGTTCGACCCCTGCTACCACCGGTCCTGCGACACCATCAGCAACCTGGACCTGACCTCACTGGATCGGCAGATTGACGCCATCGGCCACATGATCTGGAACTACGCCCGGAAGGACTACACCAGCGGCCCGCCACCCGGCGGTGACAACCTGATCCTCAACCCCGGCTTCGAATCCGGTACGGCGAACTGGACCGGAACCACCGGCGTGATCACTAACAGCACGTCCCGGCCCGCGCACGGCGGGTCGTACAAGGCGTGGCTGCAGGGCAACGGCCGGAGCAGCACCGAGAACGTCGGTCAGTCGGTGGCGATCCCGGCCGCGGCGACGGCGGCGTCGCTGTCGTTGTGGATCCGGATCGACACCGCCGAGACGACCACCTCGACGGTCTACGACACGGTCAAAGTTCAGATTGTCGACAATGGGACAACTGCGACGCTGGCGACGTACTCGAACGTCGACCGCACCACGTCGTACGTGCAGAAGACGCTGAACGTCCTTGCCTACAAGGGGAAAGCCGTCACCGTGCGGTTCCTCGGGCAGGAGGACTCGTCGCTGCAGACCAGCTTCGTCATCGACGACGTGGCACTGACGACCAGTTAGACCGGCTTGCACAGCTTGCCCGGTGGGATGGCGGCTTCGGTGAGCAGTTTGCCCACCGGGGCCGCCAGCGGCTTCACCTTGGGGTCCTCGAGCCGGGCGGTCTTCCCGTTCGCGGAGACCGCCAGGATCATGTCGTCGGGGTGCTTGACCGTCGGCTTGGTGGCGACCAGGCTCGCCCAGTCGACCTGCTGAGCGGCCGTGGTGATGGTCGCCAGCAGGGTGGGATCGAGCTTGCAGCGGATCGTGTCCTTGCCGCGCGAGCTCACCGTGGCGACACCGTCGGTGCCGATCAGCACCTGATCGTCGAAGCCGGCGAACCCACCCTTCCTCGACACCGTCAGTGGCAGCCCTGCGCCGACCGGGGTCGACTGCGTCACAGTCGGTGCGCTACTCGATGCAGGGGAGGGCGGGGGGTTGCCCACTCCGCCGTCGGACTCGTTGCCGCACCCGCTCAGGACGAGACCGGCGACTGCGGCGACTGCGGCGTACCTGCTGAAGTTCCTCACGCACCATGGATACCCGTAGACGTGCCGTTCGTTGCAGCTGTGACACGACTGAGATGTGATCGTCAGACGACCGGTGACACCAGGTCGACCAGCGCACGGGTGAGCAGGACGCGATCCTCGAACAGCGCGAGCGAGGCACCGTCGCTCATCTTGGTGATCTCCTCCAACGGCAGTGCGGTGAAGGTTGCGCGAGCGCACAGCGAGCCGAGGTAGCCGTACAGCACTTGCTCCTCGGTCACCTGCATCCCCTCCGCGGCCAAGCCCTTGATGAACGCCTTCAGGATGACCTTGTGCACGGCCGGCAGCGCCTCGGACGCCAGCTCACCGGCGTGCGCCAGCCCGACGAGCAACTGCCCCAGGTCGAACCCGACCGCCTGCGGGCAGTCGAACCCCCAGTCGATCACCACGAACTCGTCCGTCCCCTCCGGCACGAGAAGATTCTGCGGACTCGCATCCCCGTGCTGGTAGCACTGTGGCAGCGCGTCGAGAGCGTCCAGTACGGCGGGCAGCCGTTCGCCCAGCTCGAGCAGATCGTCACGCAGCCGGTGGTCGCCGACGTTGCAGACCGCCGCGGCGAGCAGCGGGTGCCGCCACGTCTCGGGGTCGGCGATCGCCGGCAGTGCGGACGTCTGCACGCGCCCGCCGGTGTAGTACCGCAGTCCGACGCCCGGGGTGGTGACGTTGCCGCGGGGGAGCAGTGGCTCGACCAGATGTGGCTGACGCCGGGCGGAGAGCAGGCCGAGCAGGTACGCCGCCCGCTCGAACCGCTCCATCGGCCATGGACCGGGCTCCTGGACGATGTTCTCCATCCACAGGGTGCCGCGGTCGTCGTCGTACACGTCGATCCGGTAGGCCTGGGGCAGGCGCATGCCGTCCGGGAGGACGTCGGCGATGCCGCTGCGGTGTACGGCGATCTCGAGCTGCCAGGGCAGGTTCTGGATGAACGCCGCCCGGAACTGCTCGGGCACCATGTCGATGTACGCCCAGTGTCGCGGCGACTGGAACTTCTTCACGAAACACGACCAGCCGACCGTGTCGCCGGCCGCGGTGGTCGCCGTACCGAAAAGCCGGAGCAGCGCCGCGGTGCTCGGTGTGCCGATCGGGTAGTCGACCGGTTCGACCCGGACGTCGCCAGGCGTGGCGGCCGGATCGCCGGTGATCGTCCGGACCAGCGCGGTGAAGTCGTGGCCGGCCAAGGCGTCGCGGCCGAGTGGCTCGAGTGCGGTGATCATGTCGTTCCCCCCATGCGGTCTGGCTGCCCAGCGTCCGCCCCGACCTTCTGCCAGTCTTCAGAAGGAAGTAAAGCAGCCTTACTATCGAGATAGTAAAGTGGCCTTATGACTTCCGTCAATGACCTGTCGGGCCGGCCGTCGGGCCCGTGGCCCGAGCACATCGCCGGGTTGCTCGGAGGAGCACTGCGGCGGCTCCGGGAGGAGATCTTGGCGGTGTCGGACGACTTCCCGGGCCTGCGGGTCTCGCACTACCGGCTGCTCGAGCTGATTCCGCCGGACGGGGCGCGGATCACCGATCTGGCCGAGGTCGCGTTGATGACGAAGCAGGCGCTCGGGCAGCACGTGGACTACCTGCAGGGGCTCGGGTACACCGAGTCCGACCGGCTCCGCGCCGACCGCCGGGTCCGGCTGGTACGGCGTACCGCCCGGGGGGAGGAGGCGGTCGAGTTCAGCCGGGCCGCGATCGAGCGCGTCGAAGCGCTGTGGGCGGACCAGCTAGGCCCAGAGCGCTACGAGGAATTCCGGGAGATCCTGCGGGTGATCGGGGCCTGAGCCGGGAGCACCACACCCGGCCTAGCCGGCCCGGTACGTCGCGATGCTGACGGCGATGTAGTGGCAGACGAACGCGGCCACGGTGAACGCGTGGAAGATCTCGTGGAAGCCGAACCAGCGCGGTGACGGGTTCGGCCGCTTGGTGCCGTAGACGACCGCGCCGATCGAGTAGAGGCCGCCGCCGATCGCGATCAGCGTGACCACCGCGGCGCCGCCCTGGTGGTAGATGTCACCCATCCAGAAGATCGCGACCCAGCCGAGCGCCAGGTAGATCGGCGTGTACAGCCAGCGCGGAGCGTGCACCCAGAAGATCCGGAACAGGATGCCGAGCAGGGCGCCGCCCCAGACCAGGCCGAGCATCAGCGCGCGACCCTCGCCGTGCAGCAGCACCATCCCGAGCGGGGTGTAGGTGCCGGCGATCAGCAGGAAGATGTTGCTGTGGTCGAGCCGGCGCAGGATCGCCTCGCCGGTCGGGCCCCAGTAGAACCGGTGGTACAGCGCCGAGATACCGAACAGCAGCATCGCGCCCACGGTGTAGACGGCGGCGGCCCAGCGGGCGTTGGCATGCGGGGCGAGACAGATGAGCACGATGCCGGCGGCAGTCGCGAACGGGAAGGTGCCCGCATGGAGCCAGCCGCGAAGCTTCGGCTTGAGCGGTCCGATCCGGCCGGAGAGCCGGTGGCCCGCTTCCTGAGGCTGGGCGCTGGTAGCGGTCATCGCCGTCCTTTCGAGGGGTGCCGGGGCGGTTCAGTACCTACGCAACCGTAACCTACGGAACCGTAGGTTCAAATGGTTCGGAAGCATGAAATGTAGGCGAGATCACCGGGTGGCACACCTCTCCTCGCGTGTCCGACGCGAGAACTTCGGCGAAAGTTCGATCTTCCTGGCAGCTTGCTCCAAGGTGCTCTGTGCCCTCTCAACCCGGGGCGAATCTGGGCTAGCCTCGTGACTGAGAGCACTGGAGGAGAGCACCCTGCCCATGCGGACACCTGGCAAGCAGAAACTGCGCGATGCGGTGTACGGCCTGTACGAGCGCCGGCTGCGGCGATCCTTGTCGCCGGACCGGATCCCGCGGCACATCGGCGTCATCATCGACGGCAACCGGCGCTGGGCCCGGGCGGTCGGCGACCCGGTGTCGCGCGGCCACGAGGCCGGGGCGAACAAGATCGTCGAGTTCCTCGACTGGTGCGACGACGTCGGCGTCAAGGTCGTCACGGTCTGGATGCTGTCCACGGACAACCTGAGCCGTCCGGCCGACGAGCTGGAGCCGCTGCTGCGGATCATCGAGCAGACGGTCGAGGAGCTGACCGCGATCGGCCGCTGGCGGATCCACCCGGTCGGCGCGCTGGACCTGTTACCCGGAGCCACCGCCGAGGCACTGAAGACGGCCGAGGCGGACACGCACGGCATCGAAGGGATGCTGGTCAACGTCGCGGTCGGGTACGGCGGCCGCCGCGAGCTGGCCGACGCCGTCCGCTCGCTGCTGCTCGAGGAGGCCGCGCAGGGCATCTCGATCGAGGAGCTGGCCGAGCGGGTCGACGTCGAGCACATCGCCCGGCACCTGTACACGAAGGGCCAGCCGGACCCGGACCTGGTCATCCGGACGTCGGGTGAGCAGCGCCTGGGCGGTTTCCTGCTGTGGCAGAGCGCGTTGAGCGAGTTCTACTTCTGTGAAGCTCTGTGGCCGGACTTCCGGCACGTCGACTTCCTGCGGGCGGTCCGCAGTTATGCGCAGCGAGAGCGCCGGTTCGGGACCTGACCCCGCGTCCACACCTCGCGGGGGTGGAAGGTGTAACACACCGTTAACCCCGTGGCCGGGCGTGTCGGGCTGCGGGGTTTGCAGGACCCTCCTACCCTGACTATGACGGTCGGAGGGGAAGCCGGCTGTCCGGGAGGCCCGATCAGCTTGAGAATCGTTCGCCAGCCGGTTGCCCCATGAGGGGCAGAACGGAGTGCCCGAGACCCCAGGTCTCGATCTCACTGGTTCCCGGATCCGCTCGTGCGGCGGTCCGGAGGGGATCTGCACGAGATCACCCCCGCTCCCGGTCCAACACCTAACCACTGGTGGGCCGGGCGTGGTGCACGTCGCGGCCCGAGAGGACGTGCGACATGGCTGCCACCCACGCCAAGGCGTCAAGTACCTCATCCACACCGGCCCAGCGCACTTTTGTGCTGGACACCTCCGTACTCCTGTCCGACCCGCACGCGATGGTGCGGTTCGACGAGCACGAGGTGGTCGTCCCGGTGGTCGTCGTCACCGAATTGGAGGGCAAACGGCATCACCCGGAACTCGGTTACTTCGCTCGCACCGCACTGCGGCTGCTCGACGAGCTCCGGATCCTTCATGGACGTCTGGACGCGCCCCTGCCAGTGGGAGAGAAGGGTGGAACCCTCCGGGTCGAACTGAACCACACCGATCCGGAGACCTTGCCGGCCGGCTTCCGGCTCGGCGACAACGACAGCCGCATCCTGGCCGTGGCCTGCAACTTCAAGGCCGAGGGCAAGGACGTCACGCTGGTCTCGAAGGACCTGCCGATGCGGGTCAAGGCGTCGGCCTGCGGCCTGATGGCCGAGGAGTACCGGGCCGAGCTGACGCTGGAGTCCGGCTGGACCGGGATGAGCGAGCTCGAGGTCGAGACGCGCGATGTGGACGACCTGTACGAGAACGGCGTACTGGAGCTGCCGCAGGCCGGTGAGTTCCCGACCCACACCGGGCTGGTGCTGCTGTCCGACCGGGGCAGTGCGCTCGGCCGGGTGATGCCGGACAAGCGGATCCGGCTGGTCCGCGGCGACCGGGAGGCGTTCGGTATCCGTGGCCGGTCGGCCGAACAGCGGGTCGCGCTCGACCTGCTGCTGGACCCGGACGTGGGGATCATCTCGCTCGGTGGCCGGGCGGGTACCGGTAAGTCGGCGCTCGCGCTCTGCGCCGGGCTGGAGGCGGTGATGGAGCGGCGGCAGCACAAGAAGGTGGTCGTGTTCCGGCCGTTGTTCGCGGTCGGTGGCCAGGAGCTCGGGTACCTGCCCGGCTCGGAGTCGGAGAAGATGCAGCCGTGGGCACAGGCCGTGTACGACACGCTCGGTGCGCTCACCAGCGGTGACGTGATCGACGAGGTGATGGACCGCGGCATGCTCGAGGTGCTGCCGCTGACCCACATCCGTGGCCGGTCGCTGCACGACGCGTTCGTGATCGTGGACGAGGCGCAGTCGCTCGAGCGCAACGTGCTGCTCACGGTGCTGTCCCGCGTCGGTGCGAACTCACGGGTCGTGCTCACCCACGACGTCGCCCAGCGCGACAACCTGCGGGTCGGCCGGCACGACGGTGTGGTCGCCGTGGTCGAGCAACTGAAGGGGCACCCGCTGTTCGCGCATGTGACGCTGACACGGTCCGAGCGCTCGCCGATCGCCGCGCTGGTCACCGAGATGCTGGATGACCTGCAGCTGTAAGGAGTGTGTAGGGTTTTAGGTAATTTGATCTGTAAAGCACGCGTAAGACTTCGGGCCGACGGTGCGGCCGCCACACAGGCGGCCGCACCGTTCGTTCGTGACCTGCTTGTGATCACGCTCGGTTTACGCCAGAGTATGTTCTCGTTGCAGCCGACGGGGGTCGGGTTTTCTCGGAAGGACAGATGAAAGCGAAGCGCTCCGTCGCGGCTCTCTCAGTGACTGGGATCGTCGTCGTCTCCGTTGTCGCCAGTATCGACCTCTTCAGCTCCCCCGGGAGCAGCAGCGCCTCGGAGCAGGTCTCCGGGCGGGCCGAGATGGCCGTGCTGAACAGCGAGAAGGCCCACGCCGCCGCCATGCCGTCGATCAAGCCGGAGGCCGCCAAGCAGCAGGCCCAGGAGGTGGCCCGGATGCGGATCCAGGTCGAGGCTGTCGAGGTCGCGCGGAGGGCCGCGCGGAAGGCCGCGCAGGACCAGTCCGACCTGAAGCAGGCAGCCAAGAACGCCGCACTCAAGCGCTACGAGGCGCTGCAGAAGACCGACGAGAACTCGCGCGAGGAGCGGGCCAGCCGCGATGCCGAGCGGAAGAAGCTCGAGGGCACGCCCAAGGAGGTCGCGATGAACCTCCTGCCCGACCACGGCTGGGGCGAGAGCCAGTTCAGCTGTCTCGAGAAGCTGTGGAACAAGGAGTCCCGCTGGCGGGTCGACGCCGACAACCCGTCCTCCTCGGCGTACGGCATCCCGCAGGCCCTTCCCGGCAACCGGATGGCGGCCTACGGCTCCGACTGGCGCACCAACCCGGTCGTCCAGATCAAGTGGGGCCTCGACTACATCGAGAACACCTACGGCTCCCCCTGCTCCGCCTGGGGCCACTCCCAGGCCAAGGGCTGGTACTGACGCTGACCGAGCTGGCACGGGCTGTCAGTGAACGCGGCGAACTGGTTCTGCGCCGGCGCGACGACGAGGCCCTCGAACTGCGGGTGAACGGCGTCTTCGTGATGGACGACCGCGAGACCTCGAGTGAGGAGCTGCTGGCGTCGGCGGCGCTGGCCTCGGTACGGCGGCCCGACCGGGTGCTCGTGGGTGGTCTGGGCCTCGGCTACACCGTCCGTGCGCTGCTCGCCGACGCCCGCTTGGGTTCGGTGGTCGTCGCCGAGATCGAGCCCGACCTGGTGGCGTGGATGCGGTCCGGCCTGGTGCCGTCGGTCCTCGACGATCCCCGGGTGTCTGTCTCGCTCGGTGACGTCCGAGATGTGGTCACCGCGACGGCGGACGCGTCCCTGGACGCGATTCTCCTGGACGTCGACAACGGCCCGGACTTCCTTGTCTACAACGAGAACTCAGCGATCTACTCGTCATCGTTCCTGACCGTGTGCCGGTCCAAGTTGCGGACCGGCGGCGTACTCACGGTCTGGTCGTCGTCTGCGTCGGACGCGCTGGCGTCCGCCGTCTCGTCGGTCTTCGGTGCCTGCCAGGTGACGCCGGTTCCGGTGACGCTGCAGGGGCGTGACGAGACCTACTACGTGTACCAGGGTTCGTTTTCCACAGGCTGACGATCCGTCGCCGGGGACGACGCGGAGCGACGTACTCTGCAGGTATGGGTGACAACGTGGAATTCAGGATCGAGCACGACACGATGGGCGAGGTCAAGGTGCCTCGGGACGCGTTGTGGCGGGCGCAGACCCAGCGCGCGGTGGAGAACTTCCCGATCTCCGGGCGGCCGCTGGCTCCGGCGCTCGTGCACGCGCTCGCGCAGATCAAGGCCTCGGCGGCCGTGGTGAACGCTGAGCTCGGCGTGCTGGACGACGAGCGGGCTGCCGCGATCGTGGCCGCCGCGGACCAGGTGGCCGCGGGGGAGTACGACGCGGAGTTCCCGATCGACGTGTTCCAGACCGGCTCGGGCACCTCGACGAACATGAATGCGAACGAGGTGCTCGCGACACTGGCCACCCGGTCGCACGGCGCCGACGTGCATCCGAACGACCACGTGAACGCGTCCCAGTCCAGCAACGACACCTTCCCGTCGGCGATCCACGTCGCGGCGACGGCGGGCGTTGTCCACGAGTTGTTGCCGGCCCTCGAGCACCTGGCGGATTCCCTGTCTCGTAAGGGATCCGAGTTCGCCGAGGTGGTGAAGTCGGGGCGGACGCACCTGATGGACGCGACGCCGGTGACGCTCGGGCAGGAGTTCAACGGGTACGCGCAGCAGGTGGGTCGCGGGGCGGATCGGGTCCGGGGGACGTTGTCGCGGGTGGCTGAGCTCCCGCTCGGCGGGACGGCCGTCGGGACGGGCATCAACACGCCGCCCGGGTTCGCCGCGGCCGTGATCGCCGAGCTGAACCGGCGGACCGGGCTCCAGTTCAGCGAGGCCGAGGACCACTTCGAGGCCCAGGGTGCGCGGGACGGCCTGGTCGAGCTGTCCGGGCAACTGAAGACGGTCGCGGTCAGCCTGACGAAGATCTGCAACGACCTGCGCTGGATGGGGTCCGGACCACGTGCCGGGCTGGGGGAGATCGCGCTGCCGGACCTGCAGCCGGGGTCGAGCATCATGCCCGGCAAGGTGAATCCGGTGATCTGCGAGGCGACGCTGATGGTCGCCGCCCAGGTGATCGGCAACGACACGGCGATCACCGTGGCCGGTGCCGGAGGCAACTTCGAGCTCAACGTGATGCTGCCGGTGATCGCGCGCAACCTGCTCGAGTCCATCACCCTGCTCGCCAACAGCACCCGTCTGCTGGCCGATCGCTGCGTCGACGGCATCACCGCGAACGTCGAGCACGCCCGCGCGCTGGCCGAGTCGTCGCCGTCGATCGTGACGCCGCTGAATCGCCACATCGGGTACGAGAATGCCGCGGCGGTGGCCAAGAGCGCTTTGAAACAAGGCAAAACGATCCGCGAGGTCGTGATCGAGAACGGCCACGTCGAAAAGGGTGACCTGACCGAAGAGCAGTTGGATGCGGCCCTCGACGTCCTCTCGATGACCCGGCCGGCCGACTCGTGACGGCGTACTGGGAGCCGGGGACGACGATCGAGTGGGTGTACCAGGGGACCGGGCGGCATGCGGACAAGCCGAACGTCCGGCCGATGACGGTGGTGCGTGACGACACGGACGGGCTGGTCGCCTGGCTCGCGCCCGGTACGCCGCTGATCAAGCCGGTGCTGGTGGACGGACGGGAGACCCGGTACGCCGGTCCGGTCGGGATGTTCACCGCGGACCGGGTGCTGAAGCTGGACGTCTGGCGCGGCACCGGGATCCTGAAGGTGCTGCCGCCGGGCAAGCCGTGGTCGGTCTGGCACTTCTGGGACGACGACCGCACGTTCCGCGGCTGGTACGTGAATCTCGAGGCACCGCATGTCCGGGAGGGTCTTCGGACCAGCACGGTCGACCGCGTCCTCGATCTGTGGATCCATCCGGACCGGACGATCGAGTGGAAGGACGAGGACGAACTGGAAGGCGCGGTGACCGCCGGGCGCTACACCGCCGCCGAGGCCGACCGCATCATCGCCGACGCCCACGCCGCCGTCCGCGAGATCGAGGCGTGGACCTCCCCATTCGCCGACGGCTGGCAGTCCTGGACCCCGCCACTCCACTGGCGCCTTCCCGCGGCGCCCACCACCCATCAACCCGACCTGATCGCCGAGGAGCTACACAGTTGACCCCACAAGTCCTCCTCCGCACCGGCTGAAAAACTCCGCACAACGGGTGGGTCACGAGCGCTTCCATCCGGCGGGTTCGGACTTACCTTGGAAACATGTACACCATCGAGTTGCAGGACGAGGAGCTCCAGCTGCTGCGATCCGCGCTGCGAAGCTACCTCCAGGCCTTCGGGCACAATGAAGCCGACCTGGTTCAGGCCGCGAAGACGCTCATGCTCAAGTTGCCCGAAGCTGTCGACAGCAAGGCCGGCTGAGCGTCACCTCTCCACCGGCTCCAGGACGGCCACCGGGATCGTGCGCTTGGCCTTCGTCGCGAACCGGCCGATGCCAGGATCCTCGCGCAGGATGACGTTCGTCCACACGGTGTGCCGCTCCGGACCGGTCAGCTCGCGGGCGTGCATGAGGCTGTGCTTCGCGCCGATCTGCGCGTCGGTCGTCCCGGCGGCGCGCAGGTTGCGGAACCAGTCCGGATCCTGGCGTGATCCCGACCCGGTGCCCCAGACGATCAGGCCGTCGGGCGTTTCCAGGTAGCGCACGCACGTCGAGCGCGGTACGCCGGTCCGACGGCCGGGCGTGGTCAGCATCAGCACGTGGACGTCCTTGCTGCCGCTGGCCAGCCGCCCGTCGAGGGTGCGGTACATCCACACGCCGATCCGATTCCCGAACCTCAGCATTCTCCGGCCCATCACACACCACCCCCGATCCCGAGGGTCCTGCGATCACCCGATGCCGTCAAGAAGTTAGCGCGGGCGGACCGTGAGCGGCACCGGCTTGGCGGTGTCGGTGAAGAAGTCGTTGCCCTTGTCATCTACGACGATGAAGGCGGGGAAGTCCTCGACCTGGATCTTCCACACGGCTTCCATACCGAGCTCGGCGTACTCGATCACATCGACCGACTTGATGCAGTCCTGCGCCAGCCGCGCCGCCGGTCCACCGATCGAGCCCAGGTAGAACCCGCCGTGCTCCTTGCACGCGGCCGTCACCTTCGCCGACCGGTTGCCCTTGGCAAGCATCACGAACGATCCACCGGCCGCCTGGAACTGATCGACGTACGCGTCCATCCGCCCCGCCGTCGTCGGCCCGAACGACCCCGACGCGTACCCCTCGGGCGTCTTGGCCGGACCGGCGTAGTACACCGCGTGATCGCGCAGGTAGTCAGGCATCGGCTCGCCCGCGTCCAGCCGCTCCTTGATCTTGGCGTGCGCGATGTCGCGCGCCACCACGAGCGGCCCGCTCAGCGAGAGCCGCGTCTTCACCGGGAGCTTGGACAGCTCTGCCCGGATCTCGCTCATCGGCCGGTTCAGATCAACATGGACGACGTTCGTGTCGTCAGCGAGGTACTCGTCGGTCGTGTCCGGCAGGAAGCGGGCCGGATCGCGCTCGAGCTGCTCCAGGAACACACCCTCCGGCGTGATCTTCGCGAGCGCCTGCCGGTCCGCGGAGCACGAGACCGCGATCGCGACCGGGCAAGACGCGCCGTGCCGCGGCAGCCGGATCACCCGGACGTCGTGGCAGAAGTACTTCCCGCCGAACTGCGCGCCGATCCCGAACTGCTGCGTGAGCTTGAAGACTTCCTCCTCCAGCTCCACGTCCCGGAACCCGTGCCCCACCGGCGATCCCGCCGTCGGCAGCGAGTCGAGGTAGTGCGCCGAGGCGTACTTCGCGGTCTTCAGCGCGAACTCCGCCGATGTCCCGCCGACCACGACCGCGAGGTGGTACGGCGGGCAGGCCGCCGTACCCAGGGAGCGGATCTTCTCGTCCAGGAACTTCATCATCCCGGCCGGGTTGAGCACCGCCTTGGTCTCCTGGAACAGGAACGACTTGTTCGCCGAGCCGCCGCCCTTGGCCATGAACAGGAACTTGTACGCCGGGTCGTCCTTGGCCGGGGTCGAATACAGCTCGATCTGGGCCGGCAGGTTGGAGCCGGTGTTCTTCTCGTCCCACATGTTCAGCGGGGCCATTTGCGAGTAGCGCAGGTTCAGCTTGGTGTAGGCGTCGTACACGCCGCGGCTGATCCATTCCTCGTCGACCGCGCCGGTGAGCACGCCCTCGGACTTCTTGCCCATCACGATCGCGGTGCCGGTGTCCTGGCACATCGGCAGTACGCCGCCGGCCGAGATGTTCGCGTTCTTCAGCAGGTCGAGCGCGACGAACCGGTCGTTCCCGGACGCCTCCGGGTCGTCGATGATCCGTCGCAACTGCGTGAGGTGCGCGGTCCGCAGGTAGTGCGAGATGTCGTGCATCGCCTCCGCGGTCAGCGCCTGCAGCACCTGCGGCTCCACCTGCAGGAAGGTCCGGCCGCCGGCCGTGAACGTGCTGACACCCTCGGTCGTCAGCAACCGGTACTCCGTCTCGTCCGCTCCGAGCGGCAACAGATCCGAGTAATCGAAGTCAGCGGACACCGACATACCTCCAAAACAAGTGGCCTGAGCCCTCCCAGCCTAATTCGGCCACCAGAGCCCCGCTCGCTCACCCCTTGATCGCGCGCCACGCCCCCGGCACCTCAAACCCGAGCGAGAGCCGGTAGTAGGCGCGCTGGTGGCCGGTCATGCTCTTCGTCAGCCCGGTCGTCCGCATGGGCATCCGGCGCCGGAGCGCGACGGCCAGCGCGATGATCGCGAGCCCACCGGCGAAGAACAGGATCGGGGCGGCAAGGCCCATCGACTCCGTTCCGGTCCACTGCTGGATCAGGAGCCACAGGACACCCGCGTACAGCATCACGAGGGCGATCAGGTACACCGCCGCCAGGAGCTTTCCATTGCGCACCGCACCCCAGTCCATGGTGGACAGTATGAGCCCGGGATCAGGGATCGGGTCAGGGGTGAATCGGGGAAGAAACTGGCGGCGGTGCGGCTGGGGCGCGCGTATGGTTTTGGCGTGGCTCAGGATGACGTTCCCCAGGAGAATCGACCGCAGGATGCCGTGCCCGCGCAGGCGCCAACCGGTGACGAGCTGGCGTTGCGCCGGCGGGTGTCGGATCACGAGCGGGAGGAGGTCGCCGACGTACTGCGCGATGCCGCGGGCGAAGGGCGGTTGTCGTACGCCGAGCTCGAGGAGCGCCTGGAGACTCTGTACGCCTCCAAGACGTACGGCGAACTCGTCGAGCTCACCGCCGACCTGCCGAACGGCCCGCGCGCACCGGGAGTCCCGGCCGTCAGCCCGCAGTACAGCGGAGCGATGGTCGAGTCCGGCGCGGCGATCAACGCGTTCATGTCGGAGACCAAGCGCCTCGGCGGCTGGCTCGTGCCGCAGCGTCAGGAGGTGAACGCGGTCCTCGGCGACGTCACGCTGGACTACACCGAGGCCCAGATCCCGTTCGACGAGGTCCACGTCGACGTGAAGTCGATCCTGGCCGACGTGAAGATCCGCGTCCCCCAGAACGCGATCGTCATGCTCGACAGCAACCCCATCCTCGGCTCCGTCTCCGAACAGGAAGCCGGCCTCGGCGCCGTCCCCGACCCCAACACCCCGGCCGCCCACCCCAAGACCTTCCACATCCGCGGCACCGCCATCCTCGGCGAAATCAAAATCAAACGAGGCCCCCGCCTAACCAAACGCCTCGGCCTCACCTGACCCACGGGCCGGCGCCGTCCCGAAGTCGCTGACGCACCCTCGGGAGGGGCATGTCCGTCGTCGCGCCGACTCCGGAGGGGACGCTGTTTCCGTCACCGCACCGCAGCTCACACCGGCCACCGTGGCGTACGCACGAAGATCTCGGCGCGCTCGTCCCCTGATCCCGCTCCGCCCCAGCCCGCTGCGCAACTTCGGGGGGATGTCCGGCTCTTCGGACGTATCCGTGGGTGGTTCGTTCGCCTCCTTCGGGTCCCGGCGGTCGGCCTTGTTCTGTTGGTTGCCGCCAGGTGGGGAGGATCTCGTCCCGGATCGGGTGGGCAGATTCAGGGGATTGTTGCAACGCCTG
>NZ_JBSXMZ010000008.1:0-134771 GCF_054073265.1 Kribbella sp. CWNU-51 | reverse complement strand
CGGGCACCGCGCGTCAGCGGGTGATCGAGCGTGTAGGGGTTGTTCGACACGAGCACAACCGCGAGATGCTGGTGCTCGATCCCCATATCGTCAGCCAGGCGCAGCCGCTGGCACCTCTGCGCTTGGGCCGAGCACCTTCTCGGCGGTCTCCAGAAGTGTGCGCATCTTGGCATCGCGGTAGCCGGGACTGCGGACGGCGTCGCCGTAGATACCGAGCGAGACGTTGTTGAGAAACAGGCGGCCATTCACCTCCGCCACGTCGATCAGGCGCTCGATCCCGCCGGTGAACGCCTCGAGCGCGCCGAGCACATCGTGCGGATCCACCCCGAGATCGAGAGCGAAGTGGTTGCGCGTCCCGGCCGGCACGCACACGAACGGAAGCCCATGCGTGGCGGCCTCCGCGGCCACGACCGCCAGCGACCCGTCGCCACCGGCAACCCCCAGCGCGTCCGCACCATCGGCCACGGCTTCCCGGGCGAGCGCTTCCAGGCTCTGGCCCGGCGCGAAGGTGACGGTCTCAATCCCTCGGTCGCGTGCCCGCTCGGCAACCGCAGCGCGTGCGGCCGTGCCCCCGCCAGATCTCGGGTTGACAAACAACACCGGCCGTTGCGGAGGCTCCGAGGACCGCCAGCCAGGACCCGACAGCTCCGACACCATCCACCACATTCTCGCGCAACGACGGTAAGCGTGCTAGTCGCAAATCACCTGCCATCGATGACAGGATCCCGGCCCCCACCTCCACGCCGAAGACGGCGTAACCAGTGGTGCAGTGCAACGCTCAGCCACCGCACCGACAGGCTGCGCAGCCGAGCCAGTGATTCGCATCATTTTGCCAGCGGCGGGACGGAGCGCTGCGGGCCCTTGATGCGGAGCGCCGTCATCGGTAGGTCGTCAGTCGTGGTGCTGATCGTGGTGCGAAATGACGGATAGAGCTCGGGAATTCGCGTGTGGTGCGGGCGGCCGTGTTAGCAAAGCCGCTGGTCGAGACCCTAGGCGACGCCGTAGTTCCTCCTCGCAATGAGAACGTCGGCAGCCGCATTGCTTGGCTTACTGGGCAGAACCACCCAGCAACAGTGATCCGCCTGGAGGTGCGCGACACATGTCCGCCAACTGATTCGCGACCAACTGGAAGCCTGGCGACCCCTCGAGCGCCGACCAACGCACGCGCATGCCGATGTGCGGTCGTGTCGCTGGTCGATGTCTGTGTGACCGAGTCGCATCGGGCTAGCGTGGACAGATGGAGCAGGACGCAGGTGTCCGCCACATTCGCCTCACAACCGGGGTGAGCCTCTCCTATACGTCCACAGGACTCCGCTCCGCGACACCGGTCCTACTCCTACACGCATGGGCTGAGTCTCGGCGCTCCTTCGACCGGCTGCTACGTCTGCTCCCCAACACGGTTCATGCGATAGCGATCGACCAACGCGGCCATGGCGACGCCGAGAGACCAGCCGCTGGATACTCACTCGAAAACCTCGCCGAGGACGTCGAGGCATTCATGAATGCGGTGGGCATCTCTTCTGCCGTCCTGTTGGGTTCGTCCAGCGGCGGGTACGTGGCCCAACAAGTGGCAATCAGCAGCCCGAACCGCGTTGCAGGCCTCGTCCTGGTCGGATCCCCCCGCACGTTACAAGGACGCCCCTCCTTCGCCGACGAGGTCGAACAACTGACCGATCCCATCGACACTGCTTGGGTGAGGAAGTCGTTGACGTGGTTTCCCCGATTCCATCGGGTGCCGCGGTGGTACATCGACGACCGCGTCCGAGACGGTGTCCGCATTCCAGCCCACGTGTGGCGCGAAGCGTTCAACGGCCTCACTGCTGCGCGCCCTCCGACCGACGCGGCGACCATCACGGCACCCACCCTCATCCTTTGGGGTGACCATGACGAGTTGCTGACGCGCGACCACGAGGAACGCCTCGCGGCGGCTATCCCGGACTCTCGACTCGTTGTCTACGAGGACACCGGTCACCTAGTTCTCTGGGAGCAACCAGAGCGGCTGGCTTCCGACTTGACTTCCTTCATCGAGAGTCTGGATGAATGACCGACTGAATCGCCAACCTGCAGGTGATGGGCGCGAGAGTTCGGCGTCCGTGAACATCCGCATCTGCCGCTGTCCGTGCCATAGCCAGTCAACGCCCCCCGGTCTGGGAGGATGACCGACGTGGCCGAGCGTGTCTGGTTCTCGAGCACGAGCGGGCCGAAGCTGGCTGGTCTGGTCGACCATGCACCAGCCCCGGTCCGTGGCTGGGGCGTGTTCTCGCATGGCTTCACCCTTGGCAAGGAGTGCGCCGCCGCCAGCCGGATCTGCAAGCAGTTGGCCAGCGAGGGCATCGGGATGCTCCGCTTCGACAATCTCGGGCTCGGCGATTCCGAGGGCGACTGGGGCGACGGGTCGTTTTCCCACAAGGTCGCCGACACCGCCCAGGCGGTGCGATTCATGAATGAGTCGGGTCGCGAGGTGCGGCTGGTCGTGGGGCACTCCTTCGGCGGCGCGGCAGTCATCGCCGCGGCCCACCACGTCGACTCGGTGCGTGCGGTGGTGAGCATAGGCGCGCCCTATCAACCTGGCCACGTCGAACACAATTACGACGCGCTCGTGGAACGGATCCTCGCCGACGGTGAGGCACCGTTCCTGATCGGCGGCAAGGCGCTCACCCTCCGCCGACACTTCATCGAGGACGTGCGCGCGGCGGACCTGCACGAGCAGATCCGCACGCTGCACCGGGCGCTGCTGGTGATGCATTCACCGACCGACAACACCGTCGGCATCGCCAATGCGAGCGAGATCTTCCGGGCGGCCCGGCACCCGCGCAGTTTCGTGTCGCTGGAGGGCGCCGATCACCTACTGACCGGGCGCAACCAGGCGAAGCGCGCGGCCCGCATCATCAGCGCCTGGGCCGACCCCTACCTGGCCGACCAGTGACAGTCAGCCGCGCTGCCTCTCAGAAGGTGCTTGCTCGGTCCTTGCTGGCAGCAACAGCCGGTGCACAGGCCACGTCCTGGGTGGGTCTACCGGGGGCGGCCGTGGATGTCGCGGGCGACCCGTTGGCGAATCCGGGCGAGTATCAGGTTCGCCAGCAGGCTTTCGATGGCACTCCCGACGCTCCACTCCCGCCGGGTCTGTGCCGAGAGTCCGCCCACGCCCACGGGAGGGACAACCCAGCCCGTCCGAGTAGTCAGTCCCGCCGACATGCTCGGCCGAGTACCCGGATGGCGACGTGTTTACAGCCCATCGAGCCAAGGGCCAAGTGGTTCTCCACGACGCGATCGACTCAGGCAGCGCCTGCCAAGACATCCTCATTTGCCGCGTTGAGGGCGGCTACGCTCGCCCGAAGCAACCGCGATCCGCGCGCTCATGCCGAATTGAGGATGCTTGTGGGCGCGGCCTCGTGGCATTCAGGGCTGTCGGCGATCTGACCCCATCCGTAGGGTGGGTCCATGTCGGTGCAGGTATGTCCGGTGACCGCGGATCGGTGGAGCGACCTGGTCAGCGTGTTCGGTCGGCGCGGTGAGGATCCTTCCTGGTGCTGGTGTCGCCTCTTCCGGACCCGGCGCGGCGGGCCGAACGGGCGCTGGCCGCGGCCCAGGCCAAGATCCGGGCGGGCGCGTTCGATGCCGCGGTGAAGCTGCTGGGGATCGCCGAGGCCGCCCCGTTCGACGAACTCCAGCATGCTCGCGTCGATCTGCTGCGCGCCCAGCTCGCATTCGCGGCAAGCCGCGGCAGCGATGCCTCGCCGCTGCTGCTGAGAGCCGCCCAACGGCTCGAACCCGTCGATGCCGGTCTTGCCCGCGAGACCTACCTGGACGCGCTGAACGCCGCGCTGTTCGCAGGCGGCCTGGCCAGTCCCGGCGGAGGTACGCAGGAGGTGGCGGCGGCAGCGCGTGCGGCGCCGCGACCGCCGCACCCGCCCCGCGGGCGCGATCTCCTCCTGGACGGCCTGGCCGCGACCTTCAGCGAAGGATCCGCGGCAGGAGTGCCCCTGATCCGGCGCGCGGTGGCCGCCTTCGACCGGGACACGTCGGCGGAAGAGGACCTTCACTGGCTGTGGTCTGTCGGCGTCGCGGCTGTCTACCTGTGGGACTACGGGCGGTGGGACACCTTCTCCAGCCGGCACCTCCGGCTCACCCGGGAAGCCGGCGCGCTCAGCGAGCTTCCCCTCGCCCTGACCCAGCGCGCCTACGCCCTCCTGTTCGCGGGCGAGCTGGCCGCCGCGGCCTCCCTGGTCGAGGAAGTGCAGGTCGTCACGGAGGCCACGGGAAGCCGCATCGCGCCCTACGGCGCCCTGGCCCTCGCCGCGCTGCGGGGCCACGAAGCCGAGAGTTCCATCCTGGCCGGCGCCACGAAGGAGGAAGTGGAGTTGCGGGGCGAAGGGCTCGCCGTCGGTGTCGCCGACTGGGCGACCGCGGTGCTCCACAACGGTCTTGGCCACTATGACAAGGCGCTGGTGGCGGCGGACCAGGCCAGCGCAAATGCCGCCGACCTAGGCCCGGCGAACTGGGGTCTGATCGAACTGGTCGAGGCCGCCGCCCGGACCGGGTCGCCCGAGCCCGCCACCGACGCCCTGCGGCGGCTGACGGAGTCGACCAGCGCCAGCGGCAGCGATTGGGGGCTCGGGGTCGAGGCGCGCTCACGGGCGCTGCTGAGCGAGGGCGAAACCGCCGATCGCCTGTACCAGGAGGCGATCGAGCGGCTCGGCAGCACCCGGATGCGTGCGGAGCTGGCCCGCGCGCATCTCATCTACGGCGAATGGCTCCGCCGCGAGAATCGCCGTACCGACGCCCGCGAGCAGCTTCGCCTCGCCCACAAGATGCTCACCGACATGGGGATGGACGGCTTCGCCGACCGCGCCCGCCACGAGCTACTGGCCACCGGAGAAACCGTCCGCAAGCGCACCGCGGACACGCTCACCGACCTCACCGCCCAGGAGGCCCAGATCGCCAAGCTGGCCCGCGACGGGCGCACCAACCACGAGATCGGCAGCCAGCTGTTCATCAGCCCGCGCACCGTCGAGTGGCATCTGGGCAACGTCTTCACCAAGCTCGGAATCACCTCCCGCAAGAACCTCCGCTGACGATCCGCGCCAGGCGCTCCTCGAACGTGGCCAACTCGCGCACGTCCCACGAGCCGGTGAGTCGTTCCTGAGTGCGGGCGGCCCAGGGCACGACGAACGGCGCGAGGAAGGGGCTCAACATGAACACCACGTAGTGGCTGAAGCCGAGGAACATCCACACTCCGAGCACACCGATTAGCAGGAACCCGATCACGATCTTGGCCAAGATCACACCACCCGATGTTTCAGGCAGAGGACGATCGCCCGGCCCATCATGCGGGCGGGCACGGTGAGCCAGTACAGCAGTAGCGACGGCGTACGGGGGATCGCCAGGCGGTGCGCCAACTCGCGTGCCAGGACCGTCTCCAGCTGCTGGGGCGGCAGCCGGTACACCGCCCAACTCGTCACTGCGACTGTTGAGCCGGCGGTGGCCGGCGCGGTCGCCTCCGGTCCCTCGTGCGCCCAGACCCGGTAGTGGTCGGGGCCGACGCCGCCGGCGGTGCAGACCGCCCCTGATCGTGGGTCGGAGTGGGCCAGCGGACGGGGGAGTTGTGGCGCGCGGCGTGGAGCCATTCGTGGAGCGAACTGCCCGATACGGATGAAAAATACGGGCACCGGAGATAGGTTCCTTGCAACGAATGACGCCTGAAGACGGCAGATGTGATGGTGACCTTCCTCCTCGTAATGAGAAGGTCGTCGGTTCGATTCGACAGGCGGCTCCACCTTGCGGTCCCCGGCGGCTGGGGCGTTGCGGGTGTGCGGCCTGACCATCGACGTTTTCGTTGCTCTGGGCACCGTTCGCCCCTTCGCAGAGTAAGCAGCCAACCCGAGTTGAGTCCGACCGGGGGCGTCGACGAGGTTCGCGAGTGGCTGGACGCCTGCATGCCCACCGGGGTCGAAGCGCTGGTGGTCGAAGGAGCGGCGACGAGATTCCAGCCGGGTCACCGCCACTGGATGAAGGTGAATTCTGTTGTGGTCTTGGGGTGCCCGGTTGGTCGGGAGACGTCGATCTGCGCAGGTGGGGTCTGGTTGGCTCGCCTGTCTGGTCGGGTACAGCAAGTGAGATGGCGGCCCGGATGGTCCTGTGGGGGACACCGCGTGGTCGTCGATGACGGTGGACGCGCGGCGACCCGACGTGTGCTCGCGCACGGCTCCTGACGATCGTTCAGGCGCCGGCCCCGGGGCGCGGCCGTCCATCGGGGTCGAACAGCAGGTCGTAGAGCCGAGGCGCCCAACGGAGTTGGGCGTCGCTGAGCTCCGGTGGATCGAGCCGTCGCAGTCGTCCGGGCGGGCGGGCGGCGCGCTCCGACCCGCGCATCGACGCCGCTTCCGCCCGGGCGGCCACCCTCTGACGGCGCCTTCGGTGACCGGGGATGTGCCTGGCCACCGACTTGGGGACGGCAGCGATGCGGTGCGGCACCCGGCCGGTCAACGCCCCGCGGATGCCGCGCTTCTTGTCGGGCACACCGCCGGCATACCACTGGTCCAGGGCATCCGCGCTGGCCACCATCGCGTCGAACAGCTCATGGGGGTCTTCTGGCACGTCGTCGGCGTCACAGCTCAGGTGCTCGGCGACCAGGGTCCGTAGCAGCACTTGCGGGAAGGAGTCCTCGGGCGCGGTCGCGTCCAGGTCTCCGCGCTCGTCGACTACGGTGCAGGCGATCTCACTGTCGCTGGTCCACGAGCGCCGGTTGAAGTTGTCGGATCCCACGCTGGCCCAGCGGTGGTCGATGACGCAGGTCTTGGAGTGCACGTAGATCGGTAGCCCGGTCTCGTTGCACAGGCCGAAGACCGCGACCCGGTCGCCGCCCGCCTCGATGATCGTGCGCATCGCCAGGGACCGCCCGTACCGCTGCGGCACCTCTGCCAGAGCGCCTTCGAGGTCGGGCACCATCGGCAGCACCACCACCAGCCGGAGCTCGGGCTTCGCCCGCAGCACATTGGCGAAGTGCTCGCCCACGTCGTCCGACCACAGGTACTGGTCCTCGACGTAGATCAGCCGGTCGGCCTGGGCGATCGCCTTGGTGTTGCCCAGCATCACCGAGCGCTCGCCTTCGGGTGCGAAGTCGAACCCGGTGGGTGAGATGACTGGGAAGGTCCGGATGATTTGGACGACGTCGTGCCCGTCGGGCCGCGGCGGTGGAGGCGGTGCCTGGGCGCCCAGCGGCTCTGGGGAGAGATCCTCGCGGTGCACCAAACTCGAGATCAGGCGTCCCGGGTTGAGGGTGAGCGGGGTGCTGTCCTCCCAGCGTTCGCGGAACGTCGTCTCCACGTCGTGGACCGCCGGGCCCCGGATCGCCACCTGTACGTCGTGCCACGGCGGGGTGGGGCCGTAGGCGCTGGCGAGCTCCGCCGGTTGTGGGTCGCCGTCGTGGGTGTGGTCGTCGCGCCGGCCATGGCACAGGTCGATGCCGCCGAGGTAGGCGATGTCGCGGGTCGGGTCCTCGGCGTGCCGGATGACCACGAACTTCTGGTGATGGGCGCCGCGGGTACGCACCCGCATGTCCCGCAGGCACTGCCCGCCGGCCTCGCCGATCTCGTCGCCCAGGTAACGATGCCGGTGGGCGCTGAAGCCGAGACGGTGCCAGTGGGACCGCCACAGCAGCCCTCGCACGTCGACGCCGCGCTTGGCCGCCGCGACCAGTGTGGCGTTGAGGGTCGACCCCGGGTCGTCGGTGAGCTGCTCGTCGGGGTCACCTCGCCAGTCGGCGAAGTAGAGGCGGTCCCCGGGGCCCAGACCGATGATGCGCTCGTGGAGTTCCTCGAAGTAGGGCCGCCCGTGGACGATGGCCCGTACGGTGTTGCCGCTGCTCCACGCGGTGCCGTCGCCGCGGACGTCGTCGATCCGCGTGCGCGGGTTCTCCCTCTCCTGGTTGGTCAGGAGCCATGCACGCACATCCACGAAACTCATCTTGTCTGCCTTGTCAAGGGGGTGAAGGGCGCGCCGACCTGCGGGTTCAGGACACCGGCAGTGCAAGGATGCCGTCATGGACCCCGCCGCCGTCTCCCCGTGGCACCGACTGACGCGGGCGGTCGTCTACGCGGTTGTCGTCGCCGTCCCGCTGGCGATGCTGGCGTTCCTCGTCCGCACCAAGTACGACCCGCTGGTGACCCTCGATCAGGACATCATTGTCGCCGCAACCGACTACACCCGCGGCCACCCACGGTTCCGGTCGTTCGTCGAGACGTGGGAGTTGATCAGCCAGCCCTGGGTGATGTACCTGTTCCTGGGCCTGCCGGTGAGCCTCTACGTCTGGTTCGGCAAGCACCTGCGGACGCGGGCCTGGTGGGCGCTGGCGACGATGGCCGCCGGCTGGGCCGTCGCGGGCGTGCTCAAGCTTCTCGTACGCCGTGCCCGTCCCGAGATCGACGACCCGTTCGCCCAGCACGCCGGGTTCTCCTTCCCCTCCGGTCACGCCACCAACAACGCCATCGTCGTCACCGTGGTCGTCCTGCTGATCTGGCCCCGCGTGGGTACCGGCCTTCGGGGGCTGCTGGTCGGCCTCGGTGCGGTCTGGGTGATCGTGACGTGTGCCGACAGGCTCTACGCGGGCGCCCACTTCCTGTCCGACGTCACGGCCGGCGTGCTGCCCGGGTGCGGGCTGACGGCCGCGTCGTACGCGGGCTATGTGGGCTGGACGCCGCCAACCCCCACCGGCAGCACGACGAAAGGTTCAAACTGATGGCGTTCCTCACCCGCTGGCAGGACGACACGTCCCGACCCACCGCCAAGGAGGCGGGCCGTGACCTGGTGGTCCGCGCACTGGCCCCTCTCGTGGTGTGGTGGCTGGCCGTGGTCGGGATGGGCTGGCTCCTCACCGACGGCCCGCTGAAGGACCTGGGCGTCTCCGAGGAGAGCGTCAACAAGAGCCTGGAGTCGTCACGCACGACGTTCTGGGACCCGGTCACGCTCTTCTTCTCGTGGACGGGCGCAACGGTCAGCATCATCGGCGTGTGCCTGGTCGTGGTCGTGCTGGTCTGGCGGCGGACCAAGCAGTGGTGGTTCGCGGTCGTGCCACTGATCGCGATCAGCCTGCAGGGAATGGTCTTCTTCTTCACCACGCTCCTCATCGACCGCGAGCGCCCCGACGTCGAGAAGCTGGACGACTCGCCGCCGACCTCCAGCTTCCCGAGCGGGCACACCGGTGCCGCGACCGGGCTGTACGTCACGCTGGGGCTGATGGCCCTGCGGATCACGAACCCGGTGCTCCGCAGCGCGGTGGTCAGCGTATGCCTGGCGATCCCGTTCCTCGTTGCGACGGCACGGCTCTACCGGGGCATGCACCACGTCAGCGACGTGGTGGTGGCCATCGCCAACGGCTTGGTCGCGGCCCTGCTCGCCTGGTGCTGGCTGCGTCGCGGCGACGTGGAGGATCAGACGCGCGCGTAGCGGGCACGCGCGAACGAGTACACGCCGTACGCCGCCAGGCCGAGCGCGATGACGAGCAGGATGACCGGGCCGGCGGGCAGGTCCCGCATCGATCGGAGCGCCCCGTCCAGGCCGGTAGCCTCGCCCGCCCGCTTGTGGATCGCGGCCGTGATGAAGAGGATGCCCACGGCCGCCAATGCGATGCCCTTGCCGATGTAGCCGACCTTGGCGGCGATGACCACCCACCGACCCGGGTGCTCCCGCAGGTCCCTGAGGAACCGTTCCCGCCAGCCCTTGTCCACGTGGTAAGCGGCGATGCCGATGGTCGCGACGCCGACCAGACCGACGAGCACCCGGCCGGCCGGTGCCTCCATCAGGGTTGCCGTGAATTCCTTGGTCTGCTTGTTGCTCGACGTACGACCGCCCGAGGCGAACGTGAAGGACATCCAGGCGAGCGCGCTGTACAGGACGAGCTTGCCGGCGGCCTTCGCCTTGTCGGACGCCTGGTGCCGGGTGACGAGCTCGGTGAGCTGCCAGAGGGCGAGCAGGGTGAAACCGGCCGCGATCACCCAGAGCAGGACCTGTCCCAACGGGTCCTCGGCGAGTGTCTCCAGCGCCCCCGACTGGCTCGCCTCCTTGCCGCCGCGGCCGACAGCGATCTGTACGGTCAGGTAGGCGAGCAGCAGGTGCAGGACGCCGCTCGCGCCGTAGCCGAGGCGAGCCCCCCACTCGACCACGGGATGGTCACCGGTCGTGGCTGCGGCCCTCTTCGCCGAGTCGCTCACGTCGCCGGCCCGATCGCCGATGCTGTTCATCATGTCCCCCTTGCCTACACGTCTACCCAGCCACCGCCGCTGGTAAGCCCCGCAGGCGCCATGCAACAGTACGCGGATGGAGACTAGGGGTCCTGAGGTCGTCGTCGTCGTCAACCCGACGAAGGTCGAACTCGCCGACGTGCGCGAAGTACTCCAGGCCGCGGCCACCGCGGCGGGCATCGAGGCGCCGACGCTGGTCGAGACGACCGAGGACGATCCCGGCTTCGGCCAAACGCGCGAGGCCGTTCGCAACGGCGCCCGTTTGGTGTGCGCCCTCGGGGGCGACGGGACCGTCCGGGCGGTGGCGCAGGAGCTCGTCGCCACCGGCGTCGCGCTGGGTCTCCTTCCAGGCGGTACCGGGAACCTGTTGGCCCGCAACCTCGGTCTCCCAGTCGACTCCTTGGCTGCCGCGGCCGCCGCGGCCTTCTCCGGCCAGGACCGCACGATCGATGTCGGATGGTTGGTCGTCGACCCCGACGAGAGCCAGCGCGCTGGTGACCTGCGCGCCGGCGCGGACAACGTCCACTGCTTCACCGTGATGGCTGGGGTCGGCTTCGACGCCCAGATCATGAATGACGCGCCCGAGGGCGTGAAGGACAAGGCCGGCTGGGCGGCGTACGTCGCCAGCGGCGGCACGCACCTGACCGACGACCCGTTCGCGCTCGACCTGGTGGTGGATGGGCGCACCGCGGCCGCCGGCCAGGCCCGCACGGTCGTGGTCGGCAACTGCGGCGAGCTCACCGGCGGCATGGTGCTGCTGCCCGATGCCGAGGTCGATGATGGCCGGCTGGACGTGGCGACGGTCAGCCCCGAGAGCCTGACCGAGTGGATCGGGGTGGCCTCGCGGGTGTTGGCCAACCGCGGCGACGGACCGTCGCTCCAGCGTGATCGGGGTCGTGACCTCAGGGTGCGAATCGACCCGCCACAGCTGTGCGAGGTCGACGGTGACGTGCTTACCGAGGCAGGCCGGCTGCGCTTCGCGGTGCAGCCGGCCTGTCTCGTGGTACGCGTCGGACGAAACAGCGCCTGACAGCACGACGAGAAGTCCGACGGACTGCCGACGGGGGAGGGGACAGTCGTCGCCCGCGACGATGGTGGAGAGCAGCGGCGGCAGCCGACGCCGACCGTCATCACACATCGAGCCGCAGCGCGGCGGCCTGTACCGCGGACGGGTGTGGCGGGGACGGGCGCCACGGTGAAGTACCGCCGGCCACCACCAGTACAGGACCCGAACGTGGACGAGGTTCGGAGCGCCGTGGCCTCCGACCCTCGACCTCGTCCTGGCCGCGCGACACGGGGCCGATGTGCCGCTGCTGCCTTATCCTCCGGGGATGGTCGCTGACGAGGCGTGGTCATTTCCGGTGCTGTGGTTCCTGCGGCATGGTCGAGATGCATGGCATGACTCGTGGCACGAAACGGCGGATACGCATGGGGAATCTCGCGCTCGCTGGGGGAGGCCGCGTTGCTAGAAGCGCTGGTAGAGAGCAGATGCGACGCTGTCGTTCTTCCTCGTAATGAGAAGGTCGACGGTTCGATAGAACTCAGCCTGGCCTTCGATCCCAGCCTCGACTGCTCGCTCCCGTGAATATGCCGGCGCAACTACAGGACTGAACGGGTGAAGCTGAGGGTGGGGCCGAGGCAGGGGACGGGGGCGTGCAGGCCATCAGCACAGACGGTATGCACGCCCCGCCAACTGTGGGCAGCATGTCTTGAGCACCTCGAACGGCGTAACGCAGGGGCATGACATCAAGGCACCATGCTCATGCACGCCCAGTCGAGACCGACGGGCTCATCGACGAGGCTGATTCAGAGGCGAGCGAGCAGATCACATCTCGCGTGGTGGGAGCCAACGACGGTCCGGGACTCAACTGCCGCGGATCGGGCCGTTACGACGAGTCGGACAACCTGAGCTCGGTGACCGAGGCAACTTCTGGGTCGTCGCCTGCGGCTACTGTTGCGCGTTTCCCGCGCGCTGAGGTGATGAGCCCTGCCAAGACCAGCAGCGCTACAGCTCTGTGAGCGGTGCTGGCCGCTACGCCATACCGGCTAGCAAGAGCCTTCTCGGTCGGAAGTGGATCACCAGGCGCCAGAATTCCGGAGTCAATCGCGCCGCGCAGATCTGCGGCGATCCGTTCGTAAGGCTGTAGGTCCTCATCCAAGCCATTTGGTATCTGAGGTGTCGCCTTCTTCACGGTCGACTTAGCTGGTGCTGGCCTCGGCGGCACTCGAGTCGGTGTCGTCCCGGCGGCGCGCTGGTCGGCCTCTGACCACCAGGCTGTATAGACGCGCAGCGTCGTCGTCCCTCCGCCGGAGTGACCCAGGCGCCCAGCAGCTGCGCGTACGTTGTAGCCCGCGTTGATCAACTCGGTTGCGTTGTAGTGGCGATGATTCTTCAGCGTGCTCTGGATCCCGAGACGTTTCGCGAGCCTCGCATACCGCTTTGAAAGCGTGTCTGGATGATGTCCCACGCTCCCGTCGGGAACGGGGGAGTAGATGAATCCGTTGGGATTGAAGGCGATGCCGGCGGCTCCGGCACGTTCTCTCGCCCTCTGCTCCTGTTCGTCGAGGATCTCGTCAGGCTCGGGATCAAGGATGACTCGCCGTTGTTGGTGAGTCTTGGTGTCCTTCTCCTCCAGCTCACCGTCATCGTTGACGAATATCGACCGCTCGACTCGCAGGACGGACGTTGCACCTTCCCTGCGGTCGCGGTCGCGGTCGCTCCAGCGTAGTGCGCACATCTCTCCGCGACGGATTCCTGTCGTCGTCTTCGTCGACAGGAACGATCCCCAATCCTCGTCTTCCTCCCATGCGGCGGTGAGTAGTCGACCGACTTCATCGACGGTCGGCGGTTGTGGATTCGGAGGCGGGAGAGCTGGCTTGTCCGCGTGCTCGGCTGGGTTCACCGAGATCCACTTCCAGACGACTGCGCGGTCCAGGGCGCCGCTCAAGATCCAGTGGATCTGCCGAACGGTTGAATCGGCGAGGCCTTTGCACACATGTGGCTTGCACATCCGGCGGCACCGCCGGCATCCGTCCGGGTTGTTGCGTGGGCAGCGGTTGCCTTCGTGCTCGTCGCATTGGTGCGGCCGGGTCGTTCGGTGCTCGATGTCCTTCTTGCGGCCTCGGCAGTGGATGCGGCACCGGCGCAGCTCAGAGTAGAAGGTGTCGAGTGTCTCGACGTCGAGCCGCGTCAGCTGCGTTGAGCCAAGCAGAGGCTTGATGTGGATGTTGTACTTCGACAGGTAGCCGCGCTTCGTCTGTGTATCGACATCGAGCACGTCGAAGTACTTCGTCATGAGCTGCTCGACCGTGGCGCGCGTCTTTGGGTTGCGTTTCTCGTCAACCTGGTTGAGGAGCCGCGTCCGCGCCTTGTCTGCTTCCTTCTCCTGTCGTGGGCCAATCGGAACGACCTCGGTGAGGTAGAGATCGTCCTTCGTGACCGGGTCGACACCGGCATACACCCGCACCTGAAGAGAGCCAGAAGGCAGTTTGCGGATGGAGCCCCTCTGGCGCTTCGACTTGGGAGACCGAGCTGCCATGCGCAGACCGTACCACGGCATTCATGGCATGAACCATGGCATGCGACCTCGACTGCGCCGCTGGCCAGAGGGGCGAGTTGCCCTCTGACCTGCATGTTCTTCTTGTAGGGCGGGCGGGACTCGAACCCGCGACCCAGGGATTATGAGTCCCCTGCTCTAACCAGCTGAGCTACCGCCCCGTGCTCGGAGGATCGTATCTGGTGGGAGTGGGGGAGGTGGGAAACCAGGGGTGGGTCAGGGGTTTGACTGAGGGGTGGTTGGGTTGGACCGGGCATGATGGAGGCAGGTCCTGTGCAGGGCTGTTCCGTGGAAGGGAAGGCCGATGGGCTGGTTCATTTTCCTCGTGCTCGTGGTGGGCGCGATCGCGGCGTACAAGTATCGGGTGCCGCTGATCGCGAAGCTGACCGGGCAACCGCAGCAGCGTATTCAGCGCGCGATCGACCGGCGGAAGGGCAAGTAGGCGCCGGCCGCGGAGCCCTCTTCGGGAGGGCGGACGTGCGAAGGCCCCGACCGCAGGCTGCGGTCGGGGCCCCGATGGCTTGCGGAGGCGGTCAGCCGACCTGTACGGCGACCACGTCAGCCGCGGCGGTGATGTCGCCGGATCCGGCCGAACCGGCGTCGTCGTTGTAGCCGAAGGCGAACACCTCGACCTTGGTCGAGCCGGTCACCTTCACGACCTTGACGGTCGAGCCGGTCAGCTCCCGGTCCTTCGCGGGGGAGATCTCGGCGCCGAGGATGGTGCCGTAGTCGTCACCGAACGCGGTGTCGGATGCCCCCACCCGGAGGGCCAGCTGCGGCCGGGTGCCCGCCGGGCCCGCGGCGGTGCGGGCGAAGAACGCGGACGAGTTGATCAGCCAGGTGCCGGCCGGGAGCGTGAACTCGCCGACCTTGGTCTTGCCGGTCTTGAACGAGCCACCGATGTGGGCGATCGCGACCGGGTCGAACGCCTTCGAAACGCCGAGCTTGCCGTTCGCGTCCGTGTCCTTCAGGAACGCGGTGCGGTCGGCAGGTGCGAGCTTGCTCGCCGGCAGGCTGTTGTCGACGACCTGGGTCGCCGCGACCGACCGCGGGCACAGCGGGTACGACAGGGACTTGCAGTCCGGCTTCACGGCGCCGTTCGCCGCGACGGTGACTCCGACCAGCACGCCGGCCCCCAGCACAGCGGCGACCATCAGACGGCCGCTCTTACTGTTCAGGATCTTCTTGATGTTCACAGGGTTCCTTCCCCTCATCCCCGAGGCCCCCCTCGGGATCAGGAGCACGGTACGGGAATAGCTGGTATAGGCCAAATAAGAACCGCGTGTCGCGGGAATTGGACTAGCGCCGCCCGTGGTGGGGGACGTCAGGTCGGGAACGTCAGGCACCAGGCGGTGAGGGTGATCTCGGCGGTCGTGCCGATGTCGGTGTCGACAGGCCAGACCAGTGGCTTGTCCCGCGTGCTTCTGGCGATGGACAGGTAGGTGCCGGCGGCCATGTCCTCGCCGGCTTCCACAGTGTTGGACCATGAGACGGCCGCGAGGGCGGATTCGCCCTTCCGCAGGCGGAGCTTGGTGGGTCCGGGGTCGATGGCCATGTACGACAGACCGTGCGTGACGGTCACCTTCAGGGGCCTGCGCTTGGCGTCCAGGACGGTCAGGTCGGGGTAGCCGTTGACGGTCAGAACGCCGGAGTGGCAGTTGGTCAGCTTGATGACGACGGCACGGTGTCCCAGAGCCGCGTCGACCTGGCCGACCGAGATCGATGCCCCGGTGCTCGGGCACGTGCGGGGTGGCGGGGTGGGCGTCGGCCGGGGTGTCGGCACTGAGTGCACGGAAGGGGTCGGCGTCCGCTCGGGGATTCCGCCGACCGCACTCTCGGTGCCGCACCCGGTCACAAGGAGCATTGCGCCGGCCAGCCCCACCCACAGCCGTCGATCCATTCGCTGAACCTACCCGCGTCCAGGCTCACGGCCGTTGGCATGAAGAAAGCCGGCTCCTGAGGAGACCGGCTTGGTGTGTTGCTCCCGCGACTGGACTCGAACCAGTAACCTGCCGGTTAACAGCCGGCTGCTCTGCCAATTGAGCTACGCGGGATCGTGGATGTTTCCTGCCCCCCGAACCCCGAGGACCTGAGTAGGTTAGCAGGCGCGACCCGAACTACAAAAACGGGATTCGCCCGCCTGGAGGCTGGCTTCTGCGTCAGATTCCGAACTCCTCGCGGACTTCTCGGAGGGCTGCTTCGGCGGCATCCAGTACGCCGGGGTGGTCGGGCTCCAATCCCTTGTCCAGAACGAAGTTCCAGGTGACCGCGGCGTCGGTGGTGGACGGGTTGCGGCGACCGATGATCCGGACGCCGCGCTTGCCGGCGAGCGGGACGTGGCGCTGGACGACGATGCTCGCGTCGACGCGTTCGCGCAGGAGCTGGCCGAAGCGGCCGGGGTCGTCGACCTTGAGCTCCGTCGCGCGCAACGGCGTACCGAAGTCGGTGGTCTCGAAGATGTTCAGGATCGACGCCTCCGAGTCCCACCCGGCGCGCTCGATCTTCTCCCAGCCGACCCGGCGGAAGGTGTCCGCAGAGTCGGTCGGCAGGTAGACGGCAGACCGCGTACCGGCGACCCAGTGGCCGTCCGTCAGTTGGACCGCCGCGAGGATGTCGTCCTTCGCGCCGGATGCGTCGCGGGAGGCGACGGTCACCGCGTCAGCCACCTCGCGCGGCCAGGACGTACGCCGGAGTTTCACATCGTCATCATTCCAGTTGCTCCAAACGCTGTGTGTGGGGGGCAGATCAGGCCGCGTAGTCGCGGAGGTGGGGGATGGCTTGGCGGCGCAGGTGGCGGAGGGCTTCCTTTTCGAGGGTGCGGACCTGGTCGGGGGTCAGGTGGAGGGCGCCGGCGGTTTCCTCAGGCGTGCTGGGGGTGTGGTCCTGGAGGCCGTAGCGATGGACGAGGACGGCCTGGTGGAGGTCGTCGAGGAACTGGAGGTGGTGGGCTATGTCGCGCCGGAGGGCGGCGCGGAGGACGATCGGGGCGTCGTCGATGACTGGTTCGGAGTCGTCGGCGTCGAGGGTGTCGGGGTGGATTCGCCAGGCCTCGGCGCGCTCGACCCGAGCTGCGGTCAGGCCGCTCTCGGTGGCGAGATCCGCGGTCGTGGGCTCGCGGCCAAGGGACTGGGTCAGGTCATGGCGCAGCGACGCGAGGCGGCAGGCGTCGGTGTACGCCTGCGCCGGCATCCGCACCAACCGGGACCGGTCTGAGATCGCGCGGCCGATCGACTGCCGGATCCACCAGATCGCGTACGTCGAGAACCGGTGGCCGAGCCGGTGGTCGAACCGCTCGACCGCCCGCATCAGCCCGATGTTGCCCTCCTGGATCAGATCCAGGAGCGAGATGCCCTTCCCGGTGTACCGCCGGGCCAGCGAGACGACCAGCCGCAGATTGCCCTCGACCATCCGCCGCCACGAGTGCTTCCCGAGCGCGACGACCTGCCGCAGGTCGGCCGGATCGTGCCGGCCCGGATCGACGCGCAGCCGCTCGGCCGCCAGCAGCCCGGCCTCGATCCAGTACGAGTGCTCGCTCACCTCCTCCAGAGTCAGTAGTTCATGTCGCCCGATGTCGCGCAGGTAGGCCACCAGCGCGGAAACGTCCGCCGGTTCACAGTCCAGTTCAGCCATCCGTGCCCCTCTCCTTGTCAAAGAGAGTGCCGTGATCGAACCCGCCGGAACGCAACGACTTTCAGTATGTGGATAACTACCTGACGTGACAGCCCCGCAGTTCAGGCCCAATACTCCGTCGTATGTCGTTGTGTGCCCTGGTCTTGGGCCTGTCTTCCGCCGCCGAAAAACTCAGGTGGCCTCAGCGCAGGGCCCAGATAGAGTCGGGCGGTGCCCGAGCTGGAACGTCTACAGGCTGACCATGCCCCCGCGGTCCTGGCTTTCGAGCTGGCGAACCGCGCCTACTTCGCTGCCTCGATCTCCGACCGCGGCGACGAGTTCTACAACCAGTTCGCCGACCGGCACAGCGCCTCGCTGGCTGAGCAAGACGGCGGCATCTGCGCGTTCTACGTGCTGGTTGCCGACGATGAATCGGTTCTGGGCCGGTTCAACCTGTACGACCTCCAGGACGGTACTGCCAAACTCGGCCACCGGGTCGCGCAGCACGTCGCCGGCCGCGGCGTGGCGACGGCGGCCGTCCGGGAGCTGTGCCGGCTGGCGGCGGCGCGGCACGGGCTGCGCACACTGCGGGCCGCCACCTCCCGTGCCAATGCCGCGTCCCAGAGGGTGCTGACCAAGGCCGGGTTTGTCGCGGTCGGCCCAGCGGACCCGGCCGACCTCGGCGGTAAGCCGGGTACCTGGTACCAGCGCGACCTGGAACTCCAGCCGTAGCCGCGATCCTGCCGGTGGACCGGCTGCGGGAAGGCTGCGGTCACCGGTGATCATCGGTGTGTGAAGACTGAACCTCTCGCGCAGGCTTTCCTCGCCGTCATCCGTGCGGACGAACACGCCCGCCTAGGACGCGTACGCGCGGAGTCCGCTCAGCAATCCGTCGTGGAAGGGATTCGCGTCGACCGCGTCGAACCAGGTGTCGCCGGTGGTCAGGGGCTCGAGCGGTGGGATGGTCACGGCTTCCGGCGTGGCGCCGGCCGCGCCGCGGCGGCGGAGTTCGATGTCGAGCTCCGGTGCCGGCATGTCCGGAAGCAGCATGAAGGTGCCGGCCGCCAACAGGGCCGGAGCTCCGCCGGGGGAGGCGTCTGCATTGACCAGGTCGGTGAAGCCGGCTTCGTCGGCGGCGGCCAGGGCGGCGAAGGTTTCCGCAGCCCGAGCCGCGGCACCGGCGGGATCCTTCCGGATCCGCTCGAGCTCGGCGACGACGGTCTTCCAGGTGACGGCAGCGTCGCCGTAGTCGATCGAGCGGGACAGCTTGCCCACCGAGATCTGGGTCGCGGTCGGCGCCAGCGACTTCATCAACGACCGTAGGCCGTACCGCGCTCGCCCGCCGACGACCACGAGCCGGATGTCGGCCTCGGTGGCCTCGATCAGGTTGCGGTGCGGGTCGGACCCGGATCGCCGTACGACGATCAGATCGGCCAGTGAGTCACGTTCCAGCCGTCCGATCGGATGCGGCCAGACCCCGGACAACGCCTCGCCCGGGTTGGACGTTGCCATCCGCACCAGTTCCTCGTCGGTGAACACCGAGTTGGCCTTGTTCCAGAGATCGGCAACCTTCAACTCCCACAGCACATTGCGCGTCCCCGACGGACCCCAGTCCGAACCGATGCACAACCGCACTCCGGCAGCCTTTGCGCTTCGAACGTCCGCGGTCGCGCCGTACAGCCAGAAGTTGGAGAAAGGCGACCAGACCAGGCTCGAATTCCCCGCCTTCATTTTCGCGAAGTCCTCCGCGTTCAGCGCGGCACCGTGAATGGCGACCAGTTGCGGTTTCACCACCCCGACCTGGTCCAGCAACTCGAACTCCGAGCGCAGCTTCGGGTCCGACCCCTCGGCCGAATGCGCGATGAATCCGCGGCCCTGCGCGACCGCCGCCGCATAGGGCGCCAGCGCTTCCTTGCTGTCGGCAACCAGTGTGCTGACCCGGATGAAATCGTCGTGGGTGCCGAGTTTCTCGGAGTCGACGTTCCGGATCAGGTCGTTGTCCGGTGGTACGGCGCCGCGCGGGTTGCCCTGGATCGACGTCGTACCGCCGACGATCGCCCGGGTCTCGACGTACCTGAGCAGCGCGCGACCGGCCGCCGCACCGAGCAGTCGGGCCGGCTGACTGATCTGCGCACTGTATGTCGGCGCCCGCCCCCACTGGTTGTGCGATGTCCACGGATCCTTGCGCGACGGCTCGGTCCACAGCGGCAGGCTGTTGTACATCAAATGATTGTGTAGATCGATCAGCCCGGGATAGATCAGACCACCGGCCGTGATCCGCGGAGCGTTCTCGAAACCAGCGGGTACGGCGTCGATCGGGGTGACGGCCGCGATCAGTCCGTCGTCGCCAACGTACACCTCGCCCTCGGGGAGAACCTGCCCGTCCGGCCGCATCGTCACCACGGTTCCACGCAGTACGAACATGGCTTCCCTCCCGTAGAATTCTCCCTGCCGCCCCTGATCACGAGAGTAGGTCACGAATCGTCGAGGGGGAGGTATTTGCGATGGCTGACTTCGATCCCGGCCCGCCGGCCGTGGTGGCGCGGCACTTCGCGAAAGTGCCGAGTTATGCGGACTTCCAGGAATTGTTCTGGTACGACTGGGGCCCGGTGTTCTACCGCGGCCGGCTGAACCGCACCGCTCGGCTGCTCGCGGTCGCCTCCGATCCCGGGCCGACCGAGCGCATCGCCGGGCGCACGCTGGTCGGCGACGCGGGCCAACGTGTGCAGGGGTTCCTGACGAAGCTCGGCCTGACCCGCAGCTACTCGCTCGTCAACGCCTACGCGTATGCGCTGCGGCCGTCGCTTGCTCAGCAAGCAGCGCCGCTGCTCTCCCGGCCGGATCACCTGAGTTGGCGGAACACTTTGCTGCAGCTGATCACCGGCGAGCAGTTGCAGGCGATCGTCGCGTTCGGCGCGCAGGCGCGGTCCGCACTGCGACTGTGGGACACCAAGCCGGACGTGCCGGTGTTCGAGGTGCCGCATCCGACGAGTCGCGATCCCCAGAAGCTGGTCGACAGTTGGCGGCAGGCCATCACCGACCTGCGGGCCATCGTGACCCCTGACCCGGACGGTGATCTCGCCGTACCGAACTATGGCCCGAAGTTCCTCGAGTCGGACTACGCACCGGTCCCGGCCCGCGACCTGCCGTTCGGCGTACCGCCGTGGCTGGGCGACGACGCGTGGGGCCGCAAGGACAAGCCGAAGCACAACAACAGCGTCGAGCGGCCGGACACCGATCTCCTCAACACCTTGGTCTGGCGGGCACCAAAGCTCGGCTGACCACGCTCGGCTATCCCTCGTCAGACGACGGAACCATGAAAATGGTCCGTAGTCGGGTCTACCTTGGTCCAGTGCGAGTGGCGACCTGGAATGTGAACTCGGTGAAGCAGCGGCTGCCCCGATTGCTGGGCTGGCTGGACGAGCGGCAGCCCGACGTGGTGTGCCTGCAGGAGACGAAGCTGGCGGACGACGCGTTCACCGCCTTGCTCGGCGATGAGCTGGCCGGCCGCGGCTACGAGACGGCCCTGTACGGCGAACCGCAGTGGAACGGCGTCGCCCTGCTGTCGAAGGCCGGATTGGAGGACGTGGTCACCGGCGTCGCCGGAGCGCCCGGGTTCCCGAATCCCGAGGCCCGGGCGGTCGCGGCGACGTGCGGTGGCATCCGGATCCACTCGCTCTACGTGCCCAACGGCCGCGTCCCGGACTCCGATCACTACCACTACAAGCTGGCCTGGCTCAAAGCCCTCAGAGACGTCGTCGCCTCCGGCCCGGCCGACCAGATCGTGTGCGGCGACATGAACATCGCCCCGGCCGACGCCGACGTCTTCGACCCCGCGGCGTACGTCGGCCAGACGCACGTGACCCCGCCCGAGCGGCAAGCGCTGGCCGACCTGATGGCCGCGAAGGATCTGCACGACGTCGTCCGTGACCGCTGGCCGGATCAGCGGGTGTTCAGCTACTGGGACTACCGGGCCGGTATGTTCCACCAGGACCTCGGGATGCGCATCGACCTGATGCTCGCGACCGACCCGGTCGCCGCGCGGGTGAAGGCGGCGTGGATCGATCGCAAGGCTCGCAAGGGGACCGGGCCGAGTGACCACGCGCCGGTGATCATCGACCTCGACACCGCGCCCGACGGCGACATCGGCCCGGTCGTGCCACCGCCGTCTGCGCCGCGGACCGGCCGGAAGAACACCACCAAACTCCCGCAGAGCCGCTGATGCGACGCCTGTTCGCAGTCGCGCTGCTGCTCGCGACCATCGCCGCCTGTAGTCACGAGAAGCCTGCCGCCCCGCCGGCGGTCGCCTGGTCGAAGGTCGACGTCGGTGCGGCGGAACCCGTCACGCTCACCGCCTACGACGACCAGCTGCTCATCGGCCTGCGCCATCGCGGTGCCAAGGTCGTCCCGGAGCTCCAGCTCCTGGACCACACCGGTCAGCGCAAGCCGATCGTCGCGAAGCCCAACCCCGCGAGCCCGTACGCCACCGAAGCGATCTGGTACTCGATCGCGTACGACGGCAAGCAGCTGCTCGCGCTCGGTGGAGCAGCCGGCGGAGCCCACTCCAACACCCGCTGGACGGTGTGGACCGGCACGCCGCAGACCGGACTCATCGAGCGTCCACAGGAATTCTGGACCTTCGGCGGAGAGACCGCAGGCGACCTCTACAGCGCGGTCATCACCCCGAGCGGCCGCGCGTTGCTCGGCTCGTGGGGCGGTGTGGAGACCGGCAACGACGCCATGGTGTGGCTGCCGGAGGGCGACGCCAAATGGACCCGGCAGGACCCGACGAAGACCGCGCTCCAGAGCACGCCATCCCTCCTGGTCGGTCCCGGCTTCGGTACGACGCTCGGCGAGAGCATCGTCCTGGTCGGGTCCCAGGTCCGCCTCGCGCCGAACGTGGTCGCCCAGGAAGCGGCCGTCTGGCGATCCACCAAGCTCAACCAGGGCTGGTCCCGGATCGCGCTGCCGGAGCCCGGCAACCGCAGCCAGGCGAACACCGCGACCTGCAGCAAGGACTGTGTGATCTCCGGGTACGTCGACGGTCAGCTCGCGATCTGGCAGCTCGACGCCTCCGGTACGGCGAAGCGGCTCCCGGGTGTCCCGTCGATCCCGGTGGGGGACAAGGACAAACTGCCGCCGCCGGTCGTCGACGGCGGCAAGATCGTCCAGATCGTTGCTCAGGACAACAAGGTGAAGGTGCTCACCGGCCAGGACGGGCACTGGACCGTCCGGGAGTCACAAGGTCCGGAAGGTCAGGTGACCGACGCCGTGCAGATGCCGGATCACAAGCTCTACCTGATCGCCGGCACCTCGCTCTGGCAGACCACCCTCAGCTGATCAGGCCCTTCACGTATGCCGCCTGGCCGGCGTGCTGGGCGCAGTCGTCGATCACGCTGACCAGTCGCACGCCGAGTGTGACCGGCGGGGTCCACCGGCGGTCGACGATCCGGTCCAGACCGTCGTCGGTGACCGTCTTCAGGAACTCGACCGTGCGCGCGTGCACGGCGTCGTAGTACCCGAGCAGCTGCTCGGCCGAGAGCTGGACCAGCGCGACCTGCTCCGAGCTGTGCGCGTACCCGGTGTCGCCGGCGGACAGCGGGAGGCCGAGCCGCTCGTGCCAGCCGTCCGCGGTGTGCACCTGCTCGTAGCCGCCGGCGTCGGCCAGATGGTCGTCCTGCACCCGGGTCAGGTGCCAGACCAGCCACGCGATCGAGTTGGCCGTGTCACCGGGCCGGGTCGCGAGCGTCTTGTCGTCGAGACCCTCCACGACGTCGTGCAGCACCTCCTGGACCCGGCTGTGTGCGTCGATCAGCAGTTCACTCGTCTTCATGACCGCCACCGTAGTCTGCGGGTGGGACAGTTCCGAGGAAGGGATCATCGTGGAATATCGCACCCTGGGCACGAGCGGCGCCGTCGTCTCCACCTACGCGCTCGGCACCATGACATTCGGCAGCGAGACCGACGAGGCCGGCTCACACGTGCAGCTGGACCGGTACGTCGAGGCCGGCGGCAACTTCATCGACACCGCGGACGTGTACTCGGGTGGCGGGTCCGAGGAGATCGTCGGCCGCTGGCTCGCGAAGAGCTCCGCCCGCGACGACGTCGTCCTCGCCACCAAGGGCCGGTTCCCGACCGGCGGCGGACCGAACGACGTCGGGACGTCCCGACGGCACCTCCGCCGCGCCCTGGACGCGTCGCTGCAGCGTCTCGGCGTCGATCACATCGACCTGTACCAGTTGCACGCGTGGGATCCGGTCACGCCGCTCGAGGAGACGCTCGGCTTCCTCGAGGACGCCGTACGCGGAGGGAAGATCTCGTACGGCGGCCTGTCGAACTTCACCGGGTGGCAACTGCAGAAGGCGTGCGATCTGATCGAGCATCGCGGCTGGTCACGGCTCGTCACCCTCCAACCGCAGTACAACCTGCTGGTGCGGGAGATCGAGTGGGAGATCGTGCCGGCCGCGCAGGAGAACGGTCTCGGCCTGCTGCCGTGGTCGCCGCTGGGCGGTGGCTGGCTGACCGGGAAGTACTCCTTCGACGAGGAGCCGACCGGCGCGACCCGGCTCGGGGAGAATCCGGACCGCGGGGTCGAGTCCTGGCATCGCCGGAGCCGCAACCAGCGGGTGCGTGATGTCGTCGAAGCGGTCCGGGAGATCGCGGCGGCACGCGGCAACTCGATGGCGCAGATCGCTCTCGCCTGGCTGGTCGACCGTCCCGCGATGACCTCGGTGATCCTCGGCGCCCGCACCCTGGAACAGCTCGACGACAACCTCGCCGCCGCGGACCTCCACCTCACGGCGGACGAGACGGCGAAGCTCGACCAGGCCAGCGACCCCGGCGCGGCCGACTACCCGTACGGCGCCCCCGGCGTGACCCAGCGGGGCCGGCCGATCATCGGCGGCCGCGGCTGACCTGGAATGGCTCCGGGCCGGCCGGTGTGTAGCCGGCCGGCCCGTGAAGCACTAGCGCTCGACAGCAGCGCGGAGAGCGGCGTACGACGCAACCAGCGCACGCCGCTCGGCCGCGAGCAACGGGTCGTCGCGATGACGGCCTGCCTGGACCCATCGGTCGGACAGGTTCATCGCCTCGACCCGTTTGCTCGCGGCCGGGCGGAGCGTCTCGCGGTCGGCGGCGCCGTACACATAGGCGTAGAGATCGATCAACGCGTCCTCGAGTTGCTCTTCGGTGACCGACTCGTCGTGCTGGTTGGCCCGGTGGACGCGCCACCACTCGACCTCCAGGCGCGCGGCTCGCGCCGGGTCGAAGTGGAGACCGTTGGCGCGTGCGACCAGCTCGTAGAAGCGGCGCATGTACGCGCGGGCCGCGTCCGGCTGGTTGTCCGGGAACGGCGACCACATCTGGTTGGCGCGCAGTACATACCAGGCTCCGGCGAGTGTGCGGCCCGGTGACATCCCGAAGCCGGCCGCGACCATCCCGACCGACGCGACCATGAACCGCCGCCACTCGTGCCGGTAGTAGGCCGCCCAGGCGTCCGTCTCACGGTTGCCGACGACCACCGGGTCGAAGGACAGTGGATCTGTTCTGCCCCGCATTGATCCCTCCCCCCTTGGGAGATCCGATGAACGATGGTAAACCGGTGGCCGCTGTCGTCGCGCGAATGCGGCAGCGGCTGGACGACCTGCCGGAGCACCTCGCGCACCGGCGGATCTTCCTCGGCACCTATCTGCGCACGACGCAGGCGGTCGGTGACGCGATCGATCGGGCCCGGTTCGAGGACCCGGCGTGGGTCGAGGACTGGGACGTGAAATTCGCCGAGCTCTACCTGCAGGCCCACGACGCGGATCTCGCGGGGAAGGTCGCGGGAGACGAGCGGCGTAGCCCCGTGGCGAGGCCGTGGCGGCTTGCGTTCGACGCCCCGCCCGACCTGCCTGCCCTGCGGCACGTGCTGCTCGGGATCAACGCGCACGTCAACTACGACCTGCCGCAGGCTCTGCTCGCCGTGATCAGTGACGACGACTTCGGCAACCCGTTCCTGATGGACCGCCGGCGCCGGGATCACGAGCGGATCGACGGCGTACTCGCGGAACGCGTGGGCGCCGAGGACGACGAGCTGGCGGCATCGGGTGCGAAGAGTCTGCTCGACGCGGCGTTGACACCGCTCAATCGCCTGTCGTCACAGCGTTTCCTGCGCGAGTCCCGGCAGAAGGTCTGGCACAACACCATCGAACTGCAGCAGGCCCGCGTGCAAGGTGGCTATGCACAACGTCTGGCGGAGCTGGAGTTGCTGAGCGCGGCGAAGATCGCCGACCTGCTCAGACCAGGGCAGGTCCTGCTCCGCCTGGCGATCACCGGCTTCGGAGTGACCCTGCCGCCACCGGGCTAGCCCGGCAGTACCCCGGACCACACGACCCCGAGCGCCAGACACGCCAGGGTCACCAGGCCGAACATCCCGACCCACAGCAACGCCGGTACGCCGGTCAGTCGCCGCAGCTGATCCGCATCCGAACTCCGCCCCTGCCCGCCTCGGCGTGAATGCTGCAACTCCAGCACGGCCCGTGGCGCGGCCAGCAGGAGAAACCATGTGAGCAGCTGAGCGAACGCGGACTGCACCGACGGCGATCCCCACCACGACACGCCGAAGACGACAGCACCGAAGACCACGACCGACCAGAGCCCGTAGAGGTTGCGGATCTGGAGCAGCAGGATCACCAGCGCGACCAGCAGTCCCCAGAGCAGCGCAACGGCGTACCCACGACTCAGGACGAACGCGGCGGCGAGGCCGAAGAGCGCGGGCCCGGGATAGCCGGCCAGCAGTACGGCGATCATCCCCGGACCGGTCGGACGGCCACGGGACACGGTGACGCCGGACGTGTCCGAATGCAGCCGGATGCCGGCCAGCTTCCGTCCGACCAAGGCGGCGATCAGGCCGTGCGCACCTTCGTGCGCGATCGTCACGACCTGCCGGGTCAACCGCCAGAACGGCCGCCATGCGATCAGCACGAGCGCGACCGCACCCGTGCCGATCACCACCTTCAGCGACGGGTCCGGCTGCGCCGACGTGATGCTGTCCCAGAACTCACTCACCCGCCCATCCTTGCAAGCCAGGTGGTCAACCGCTGGCCGTTGACATCACCACATGCGCGGACGACGGTGGAGGCATCGCGGCCCGGGGAGGGGCCGCCGTATTGGGGGAGCGATGTCTCAGCCACGCAGCACGAAAGGCACGGGGAAGAAGACCGCGGCGAAAAAGACCGCCGCTGCGAAGAAGACGGCCGCGGCGCGGAAGACCGCGGCGTCGCGGACCACCGCCCGGCAGGAGCCGGCGAAGACGGCCACGGCGACGAAACGCGCCGCCCGCAAGTCGATCGCGAGTACGACGGCAACCCGGCGGACCACCACGACCACGAAGGCGGCCGCCGCGCAGGCAGCCGTCGTACCCCTGCCGGACTTCCTCGCATCGGCCGGCACCCTGACGCTCGACCAGCGCAAGCTCCTGGTCGACCAGGCGCTCCTGCTGCTCGGCGAGAACTACGCGCATCTTCCGCTGAAGGTCGCGATGCACGCGGTCAACCCGTTGCAGCGCCTGCGCGTGATGCGAGCCCACATGGAGCGGCAGACCAGCGACACGATGGAACCGGAATGGATCTTCCATCGCGCGATGTCGAGTATCTTCCACTCGGTCCGCGACCTGCACACGAACTACCTGCTGCCGGTCCCGTTCGCCGGGAAGATCGCCTTCCTGCCGTTCATGATCGAGAAGTGCTACGACGCGGCCGGCGCCGAGCACTACCTGATCACCCAGACCATCACCGGCTATCAGGCGCCGCAGTTCGGCAAGGGGGCCGAGGTGACGCACTGGAACGGTACGCCGATCGCTCGTGCCGTCGCGTTGAACGGTGCCGTGTTCGCCGGCAGTAACGACGCCGCCAACCTGGCGCGCGGTCTGGAGTCGCTCACCCTGCGACCCCTGGTGATCCAGGCACCGCCGGACGAGGACTGGGTGACACTGACCTACACCGGTCTCGACGGTTCAACCCAAGAGCTGCGCGAGCAGTGGAAGGTCACCACGAACCTCCCGCCGATGACGGATCTGGACGCGGTCAACGCGACCTCCGCCTCGATGGGCCTCGACCTCGACTCCGACGAGAAGGCCCGCGCGAAGAAGACGCTGTACGTCCGCGACGTCGTCGACCTCGAACGCGGCCAGAGCTCGGCCGAGCTGCGCACGCCGGCCGCGGTCAGCGGCGCCGACGTGCCGACGACGATGCCCGGTGTCTTCAGGGCCCGCGAGGTGGTCACACCGTCCGGGACCTTCGGGCACCTGCGGATCTTCACGTTCAGCGTGCAGGACCCGGTCGCGTTCCGGGACGAGTTCGTCCGGCTGGCCGCGATGCTGCCGCAGAACGGCCTGATCGTCGACGTCCGCGACAACGGCGGCGGGCACATCTACGCCAGCGAGTTCACCCTGCAGACGATGACGCCGCGGCACATCGACCCGGAGCCGGTGCAGTTCATCAGTACGCCGCTCAACCTCCGGATCTGCCGCCGGCACAAGGACAACCCGGCCGGCATCGACCTCGGTCCGTGGTTCGACTCGCTCGACCTGGCCACCGAGACCGGCGCGGCGTACTCGGCGTCGAAGCCGATCACGCCCGAGGACGGCGCCAACGACCTCGGTCAGACGTACTTCGGCCCCGTGGTGCTGATCACCGATGCCCGGGTGTACTCGGCGACCGACATCTTCGCCGCCGGGTTCGCCGACCACGCCATCGGCACGATCCTCGGCGTCGACGACAACACCGGCGCGGGCGGCGCGAACGTGTGGACCCACGGTCTGCTCGCCTCGCTGCTGAACGAACCACCGCCACCGGACGAGACCTCGCCGTACGTGGCGCTGCCGAACGGGGCGAACATGCGGGTCGCGATCCGGCGGACTCTGCGCGTCGGCGCGCTGTCCGGCACACCGGTCGAGGATCTCGGCGTCAAGCCGACCGAGACCCACAAGATGACCCAGGCCGATCTGCTCGAAGGCAACGTCGACCTGCTGAACAAGGCCGGTTCGCTGCTCGCGGCGAGGCCGGTCCGCCGGCTCGACCTGAAGACGACCTTCACCGGTACGACGCTCACCGTCGCGATCGATGTCCAGGGCATCGACCGGGTCGACATCTACCTGGACGACCGCCCGATCAGCTCCGAGGACCTGACCGGGATGCCGCTCAGCATCGACATCCTCGAGGTCACCCCCGGCCAAGGCCTACGCGCCGACGGCTACGAATCGGGGGCGCTGGTCGCCTCGCGCCGGCAGAAGGTCTAGCTTCGACGCATGCAGAGTCTCCACCTGACCGCCGAGGAAGAAGAGATGCTCGGCGGTCAGGGCGGAGACGGCGTCGCGCTCGCGATGCGCGTGATCGTGGGGCAGGCGCGGATCTCCGACGCGCCGCGGCTGGTCGAGATCACGTCCGCGCACGTCGACTCGTGCCTGTACCACGGCCAGGTCAGTCTCGACTTCGCGCACCGGCTGGCCGACCTCGGTGCGAAGGTCCGCGTCCCGACCACGCTGAACGTCGGCTCGATGGATCTCCTCCATCCCGGGCTGGTCCGTGACCGGGACCTCGCGACCGCGGGTCGTGAGCTGATGTCGGCGTACGTCGCTCTCGGGTGTACGCCGACCTTCACGTGTGCGCCGTACCAGCTGCCGAACCGGCCGGGTCTCGGCGAGCACATCGCGTGGGCGGAGTCGAACGCGATCGTGTTCGCGAACTCCGTCCTCGGCGCGCGGACCGATCGGTACGGCGACTTCCTCGACATCTGCGCCGCCATCGCCGGGCGCGCGCCGTACGCCGGACTCCAGACGACCGGGGCGCGGCGGGGGACCGTGGTGTTCGACTGCCGTCCGCTGGGTCGATTCCTGGAGTCCGACCTGGCCTATCCACTGCTGGGGCATTATGTCGGATCGGTGGTCGGTGCCGAGATCCCTGTGCTGGTAGGGATTCCGGCGGATGTCGGTGAGGACGAGCTGAAGGCCTTCGGCGCGGCGGCCGCGTCGGCGGGGGGAGTCGCGTTGTTCCACGCGGTCGGCGTGACGCCGGAGGCGCCCACCTCGCTCGATGGGCTGCCGGTGCATAAGGTCCACCTCGCCACGCTGCGGGAGGTCCGGCGGGGCTTGTCGACGTTCCGCGAAGGCAAGCTCGATGCGGTCAGCGTCGGTACGCCGCACGCGTCGTACGCCGAATGTGCTCGACTGGCCGCCCTCGTCGGGAACGGACCCGCGCTGAAGGTGCCCTTCTACCTGTCGACCGGTCGGGCGACGCGGGCGCGGGCGGCGGAGACCGGCGTACTGCAGGTGCTGGAAGGCGCGGGCGTGACCGTGGTCGTCGACACCTGCACCTATGTGACGTCGATCCTCTCGCCCGGCTGGAAGAACGTGATGACGAACTCGGGCAAGTGGGCGCACTACGCTCCCGGCAACATCAACGTCTCCGCGGTCCTCGGATCGCTGGAGGAATGCGTCGCCTCCGCCCGCGCCGGCCGAGTCGTGCTGGACTCATGATCCTCACCGCCCGCACACTGCACCCCGGCACGGCTTCCGGCGAAGTCATCCGCCTCACCGCGCCATTGTCCTTCTGGGGCGGCACCGACGAAGCCGGTCGCATCATCGACGCCCACCATCCGCAATGCGGTGCGATCCTCGCCGGACGCGTCCTGGTGATGGAATCCGGCCGCGGCTCCAGCTCGGCCTCCAGCGTTCTCGCCGAGCAGATCCGCACCCGGACCGCTCCCGCCGCGATCATCCTCGCCCGCGCCGACCCGATCATCCCCCTCGGCGCCCTGATCGCCCACGAGCTGTACGCCCTCGCAACCCCAGTCGTCGTCGCCGACCAGTACGACGCGCTCCCATCCGACGGACTAGTCCAGATCGTGGCCCGTCCTGACCAGGCCACGATCACCTGGTCTACAGTCGGTCGGTGAACACAAGGGGTGCGGCTGCCCTCTGCGCTGCCGCTGTCGTCCTGCTCTCCGCTTGCACACCGACCGATGGTTCCTTGCCCGCGAGGAAGTCATCCGCATCCGCGACGGCTAAGGTGCGATCGCTCATACCGACGAAGGTCCCGACGACGGCGCCGACCGCGCCGGTCTCCAGGCCACCTCAGCCGGCGGCGCTCACGCGGAATCCGATCTACCGCGCCGGGAAGCTCACGGCGCCGCGATGTGTGGAGCCGGCGATGCCGCCGACCTCGCTGCGGAACGTCCAGACCTACTACGCCGAGTTCGTCGCCTGCCTGAACAAGGCGTGGGCACCGGTGGTCCGGAAGGCCGGGTTCACCTTCACCCCACCGAAGCTGGCCGTCGTACCGGGCATGACGCCGACCTCGCCATGTGACGGCGACGACGTCTGGGCGTTCTACTGCGGGGACACTATCTACCTGGGCGCACAGAAGAACCTGGACGACTACAAGCGCCGCCCCGGGGTGGCGCTGGCCTGGATGGCGCTGACCATCGCGCACGAGTACGGGCATCACGTCCAGGCGCTGGCCGGGATGCGCCTTGCGAAGTACGAATGGGGGATCACGGCCAACGGGGCCGACGCGCAACGGGAGGAGAGCCGGAGAGTCGAGCTTCAGGCGGACTGCTTCGGCGGCGCCTACTTCGGTGCCGACCAGGCGTCCTTCCCGGTCGACGGCGAATGGCTCGACCTGCGGAACAAGGCCATTCGGAACAGCATTGATCCCGACCACGACCACGGGGGCGTGGCGAATATGGCGCTGTGGCACTTCAACGGCTTCGAGGCGGCCGGCCCGTCAGCCTGCGACACCTACACAGCGGACTCGACCGTGGTCGGCTGACGCATGAGTACGGCGGTTGCCGCGAACAGGACCGCGCACGCGGCGAGGGCGAGGGGCAGCGTGGTCAGCCGGGCGATCGCGGCGATCGTCACTCCGCAGACGATCTCGCCGAGGTACTCGAGCTGGGCGAGAAACGAATGGGTGGTGGCCCGGACGCCGGCGGTGGTACGGGCGTTGACCCAGATCGTGCCGATCACCCGGGTGAGCGGGTTGACGATGCCGGCGAGCAGTACGACGGCGATCGCGCCGACGACTGGATCGCGGGCGAACGCGAGCAGGAGCATGCTGACCACACCGGCGACGGCCGCCAGGGCGTAGTCGGTGCGGGCGTGGTCGCCGTCGATGCGCCGCGCGACCACGCGCAGGGCGATCGCGCCGACGAACAGGCCGACGACGCCGAGACCGGTGAACCAGACGATCGGGTCGGGGTCAGTGGGTAGGCCGAGGTCGAGGAGTTGCTTCTGGGTGAGCCGGCCGGCCGCGTCCGAGGCGCGCTCGTCACCAGCCACCACCCGTTGTGCAGGAGCGCCCGCATCCACGTCCACCGGATGAGCACTGTCTCCATACCCGCACTCTTCCGGCGCTGAGCCACCACCGTCCACAGGTTTTGTGAGTTGCTTCATATTCTTCGCAACTATCAGCAGGTTGCGATAATTTGAAAGAGTGCCAAGAGTCACAAGGGAAAACGAATGACCGTTCTTGATTTTCGGGCGGCCGGCGGAGCAGGGTGGAAGTTCGGAGAACGAGCGTTCGGTTTGAGCTGGGGGTCGGCGTGGCGCAGATGACTCTGGAGCGGGTGGGACAACCGTCATCACGTCCAAAGGTGACCAGACCGCCGGGCGGAATCTGGCGGATCGTGCGGGAGATCGCACTGCTGGCGGTGCTGTTCGGGGTGTACAACCTCGGCCGGTTCCTGTCCGCGGAGCACACCGGATCGGCGTACAAGCATGCCGATGAGCTGATCCGCTGGGAGAACTGGCTCGGCCTGCCGAGCGAGGCGGTCGTGCAGCACCAGGCGTTGCGGGTCCACGGTTTGGCCGACGTCGCGAACGTGTTCTACGCGAGTGTGCACTTCCCGCTGACGGCCGTGGTGCTGCTGTGGTTGATGATCCGGCGGCCGGTCGAGTACGGGAAGGCGCGTTGGGCGCTCGCGTCGCTGACCGGACTGGCCTTGATCGGGCACATGTTCTTCCCGCTCGCGCCGCCGCGGATGATGCCGGGCTGGGTGGACACCGGCGTACTGCTCGGCCAGTCCGTGTACGGAGCGAGCACTGACTCGGGAGTCGCGAACCAGTTCGCCGCGATGCCGAGCCTGCACGTCGGCTGGGCGTTCATGGTCGCGGTGTTCCTGATCCGGGCCACTCGCTCGCGATGGCGCTGGTTGTGGATGGCACACCCGCTGCTCACGTTCACGGTCGTCGTCGTGACCGCCAACCACTACTGGCTCGACGGCCTGGTCGCGATCACCCTGGCACTCCCGCTGCTCCTGATTTTCGACGCACGGCGGATACGCATCCCCGCCGACGCCTCGCAGCTCGTTCAGCGTCTGCCAGTGGTGGCGAGTTCCTCGTCGGCGCGGACCAGGTAGGGCTCGCGGTCGAGCACCAGCCGGGCCGCGGCCGCACCGATGTCGAACCACAGCCCGATCAGTTCGAGCCGCCCTTCGTCCTCTGCCGTGCGGACACAGGCGAAACTGCGAAGGTTGGCCAGTTGTACGCCGACATTCGCGACGGACAGCTTGTCGGCCGGGGACAACTTCACGCCGGTCGCCGGGTCGACGATATCCGGCAGCCCGACCGCACGGCGTACCGAAGGCTCGAGGTGGCGTAGCCAGTTCTGCAGGCCGGAACCGGCCGGGACGTTCGCGTCCAGTGCGGCTGCCGCGGCGCCGCAGTGCGAGTGACCGCAGACCACGATCGACTTCACGCCGAGTACGTCGACGGCGTACTCGATCGCGGCGTCGACGGAACTACTGTTTGAGCCCTTCGGCGGAACGAGATTGCCGATGTTCCGCACGCAGAACTGATCGCCTGGACCGCTGGTCGTGATCATCGTCGGCACGATCCGCGAATCCGCACAGGTGATGAACAGCTGCGCCGGCCGCTGCCCGTCCGCCGCCAGCTTCGCGAGCATCGGCCGGATCAGCTCGGCCGAGGCCTCGAACTCACGGATCCCGTCCAGCATCGAGACCCGCCGGTCGGGCTCGGGGATGACCTGGGGATGCCAGGGCATCAGCCGCCGCGCCGGATCGGAGTGCATCGCCGCCCGGAACGCCGCCCGGTTGAGCTCGACCGAACCACCGCGGGCAATGTGCCCACGCCGCCAGTCCTCGATCGCCTCGTACGCCGCGTGGTCGAGATGGTCGACGTCCAGGTCGACCCGGACGCGGGCGCCGGCCGGGATCGACCGCAGTGTCCGGACCAGCGATGCGACCCCGAGGAACACGAGTGTGCCGCGGATCCGCACGGTCCACAGCCCGTCGTCCTCGGTTGCGGTCACTGTCGCGCGGGCGAGTCGGTACAGCACGCGCACGATCGCGAGCGCCAGTCCGATCAGGACACCTTCGGCCAGTCCGAGTACGGCGACGCCCGCCGCGGTCACGACGTACACGAGCAACTCGTCGTGCCGGCGCAGCGTGCGGATGTGGGCGAGCTGAACCAGGCGCAACCCGGTGACGAGCAGGACGCCGGCCAGCGCGGCCATCGGGATCAGCTCGAGCATCGAGCCGGCCGCGAGGACGAACGCGGCGATCCAGAGGCCGTGCAGGATCGCGGCGGCGCGGGTCCGCGCACCGGCCGCGACATTGGTGGAGCTGCGCACGATCACGCCCGTCACCGGCATGCCGCCGAGCGCGCCGGACACCGCGTTCGCGGCGCCCTGGCCGATCAACTCGCGATCGAGGTTGCTGCGGCTGCCGCGATGAAGCTTGTCCACGGCAACGGCCGACAGGAGCGACTCGACACTGGCGACCAGGGCAACGGTCAGCACCGCGGTCACGATCTCCCACGGCGTGCCATCGGGGATCGCGGGCATGATCAGTTCCTGCAGAGGCCGGTCGGGTAGATCGACCCTGGCGACGTCGACCATGAAGACCGCGGCCAGTGCGGTCACTGCGACCACGGCGACCAGCGGTGCCGGAATCACCTTGACCTTGGGCAGTCTGGGCCACGCCAGCACGATGGCGACGGTCAGTACGCCGACCACGACGGAGTGACCGTGATGAGCGATCAGCTGCGCGGGCAGCGCCGCCACATTCTCGATCAGGGAACTCTGTGCCTTGCCGCCGAGCACGACATGCACCTGCTGGACGGCGATCGTCACGCCGATGCCTGCGAGCATGCCGTGCACCACGGCGGGAGACAGGGAGAGGGCGAGCCGCCCGATCCGGGTGACGCCGAGCAGGATCTGCACGAGGCCGGCGGCGCAGGTGATGCCGGCGGTCGCGGCCCAGCCGAACTGACCGACCAGGCCGGCGACGACAACGGTCAGGCCCGCGGCCGGGCCGCTGACCTGTAACGGGGATCCGCCGAGCACACCGGCGACCACCCCACCGACCACTGCGGCAACGAGGCCGGCGATCAGCGGGGCGCCGGAGGCGGCGGCGATCCCCAGCGAGAGCGGTACTGCGATCAGGAAGACCACCAGCGAGGCCGGGAGGTCGTGGTGAAGAACGGACCGCCAGGAAACGCGTTCAGCGGCGGTAGGGGAAGGTGACGTGGTCGGCACGGGTCCTCCGGCGTCGGGTGCTCTGGGCAACTGCTCGGGCATCAGGCGTCGAAACAAAGAGTGTCGATCTGGTCACCCATCGTACTGACCCGATCAAGGCCGGAGTAGCGCCAATTCCAATTCGTTGCCTAGGGCGCCGAAAGATGACGATTGCTCAGGGCATCGATTCGCCGGCGAACAGGACCCGGCGGGCGTGGTCGGTGTCGAGGTACTCCCGGACCGCGACGATCAGGCCGTCCCGAACGGTAAAGACTCCACCACATTTGTTGTCGTAGGCACCACCGGCGCGAGCGGTCGCCTGTGCGGTCCACTCGGCGAACACCTGCTCGCCGTCGGCGATGACGTTGACCAGCTTGATCGTCACCGGCGTACGGGGGGCGAAGAGGTTGCCGGCGGCCGCACCGAGGAACTCGTCGACGACCATGTCCCGTCCCTTCCAGTCGCCGGACAGCGGGAGGTCACCGGGATACGTCCACACGACGTCGGGCGCGAAACTGGCGCGGATGGTCGGCAGATCACCCGCCGCCACAGCCTCGACGTACCGGGTCACAATGGTCTTCGGATCCATCGGTGTTGCCTCCTCCTCATGCAGGGTCAGTACAGCGTTGCCGCGGATGCGACGCTCACGCAGGTCGTCGAGTACGGCGTCCGTCCGGGACCAGTCCTCGACGCGGCCGAGCTCCGGGTGAAGCCGGCCGGCCGTGACCAGCCGGACCAGCGTGGCAAGATCCTCGTCGTCGCGGCCGTGGACGTAGTGGAAGTGCCGGATGCGCGCTGCCTCGGGAGCGGTGAAGAAGTCGAAGAAGTCGAGCGTCACCGGCTGCCGGCTGACCTCGCCGAACCAGACCAGGTCACCACCCGGGACCAGCTTCGACAACGCGACCGGCAGGCTCTCGCCACCGACGGATTCGAAGACGAGGTCGTACGGTCCGGGTGCGTCCGCGACGTCGTAGACGAGATCCTGGGCACCGAGTTCGAGCAGTCGCTCGCCGCGGGCGGGGGACGAGACGACGGCCGTGACGGATGCGCCGGCGCCGGCCGCGAGTTCGGTGAAGTAGTGGCCGACTCCGCCGGACGCGCCGGTCAGGAGGATCCGCCGTCCGATCACGCTGCCCGCCGTACGCAGCAAGCGCAGCGCGGTCAGCCCGGCCAGCGGGAGCGCGGCAGCCTGCGCGAAGGAGATGGTGCCCGGCAGTACGGCGACCTGGGTGGCCGGTGCGGTCACGCGCTCGGCCCAGCCCGAGTGTGGGAGATGAGCGACCACGCGAGTGCCGACCGGCGGACCGTCAGGGGTGGCCTCGATCACCCGGCCGGCGATGTCCTTGCCCGGTCGCCACCCGTCCCGCGGCCGCTCCAGCTGGAACGTCTCACCGCGGTTGATCGAGAACGCCGCGACCTCGATCACCATCTCGTCCGCGCCCCGCCGGACGTCGTCGACGTCCGCGAACCCGATCCTGCCGGTGTCCACCGGAACCACTGCTCTCATGGCCGTCCTGCTCCTTCACCTAGACTCGGCAATGACGCTACGAACCGATCGTGGCGGGCGGAAGACAGCACTAATTACTGCCATAGGCACCGAATGGATACCGACCAGGTCAGAGGTAGGTGGGACGCCACGAAAGGCGCCTGCCCGACGCGTCAGGTGCTCGGCCGGATCGGCGACACCTGGACGATGCTGGTGATCAGCACGCTCGAGAAGGGCGGCACGCTGCGCTCCGGCCAGCTCAAGTCGATCATCGAGGGCATCACCCAGAAGATGCTCACCCAGACGCTGCGCAACCTCGAGCGGGACGGCGTCGTCCGGCGTGATGTTCTTCCTACTGTGCCGGTGACGGTCAGCTATACGCTGACCCCGCTCGGCCGGAGCCTGGCCGCCGCCGTCGCGACGATGCGGACCTGGGCCTACGACCACATGGACGAGATCGCCGCCGCCCGCGACGAGTACGACGCCAACACCTGAGGAGTCACGTGGATCTGCAACTGTCGGGGAAGACCGCGGTCGTCACCGGAGCGAGCAAGGGCATCGGCCTGGCCTGTGTGGAGGCGCTCGCCTCGGAGGGTGCGAAGGTGATCGGGATCTCCCGTGACGCCGGCAACCTGGCCAAGGCGCAGGAGGAGCTTGCGGCCAAGGGCCTGAGCTTCGAGGTGCAGGCGGTCGACCTCACCGATGCCGACGCGACCACGGCGGCCTTCGAGCGGATCGGCGCACCGGACATCCTGATCAACTGTGCGGGCGCGGCCCGGCGGACGCCCGTCGACGAGTTGGACAGTACGACGCTGCACGCCGCGATGGAGGCGAAGTACTTCACCTACATGCACGCGACCGAGGCGGTCATCCGAGGGATGGCCGAGCGGGGCAGCGGCGCGATCGTGAACGTGGTCGGCCAGGGCGGCCGCGCGGCGAACCCGCTGCACATCGGCGGTGGCGCGGCCAACGCGGCGCTCATGCTGGCATCGGTCGGCTACGCCAAGGCGTACGCCGCTCAGGGCGTCCGGGTGAACGTGATCAACCCCGGCACGACCCGCACCTCCCGCGTCGACGAAGGCCTCGAGGCGGCGGTCCGCGCGACCGGCCGCCCCAAGGAGGAACTGCTGCAGGAACTCGTTGCCGAGATGCCGCTCGGCCGCGCCGGCGAACCGAGCGAGGTCGCCGACGTCGCCGTCTTCCTCGCGTCCCCACGGGCCAGCTACGTCACCGCCTCGATCGTCACGATGGACGGCGCCACCACCGCCTCCATCTGAGCTCAGTTCGGGGGACCGGCGCTGATCTCGCGGTCGGAGAACGGGGTGACGGGCCGGGCCTTCGGCTCGCCGTCGATCGTCAGGTCGACCTTCTCGTTGAAGAAGGAGACGAGGCCGGTGATCGGCAGCAGCGCAGCGGTCGGGAAGTCGTAGGACCAGGCGAGATCGCGGCGGTCGCCAACGGACCAGTAGTCGGACGTCCGGCCCTTGTACGGGCACGCGCTCCGGGTGTCGCTCGGGGTCAGATGCTCGAAGTTCACCTCGGTCCGCGGGAAGTAGTAGCGCGGTGGTAGCCCGGTCTCGAACACGATCACCGTCGAGCGCGACTCGGCCAGCAGCTTCCCGTCCAGTTCGACCGTGACGTGCCGGCCGGACCGGATCGCGTCACAGCGGGCAAACGGGTTCCGCGGATGGACGAAGACTTCCTCGTCTTCCTCGAACCAGCTGTCGAGGGCGTCCCATTGGAACCGCACCCGGTCCTTTGCGACGCCCTCGTCGTACACCCAGGCCTTGCCGGATCCGGCCGTGTGCACTCGCGCGACACCGTGGTCGAACTCCTTCGTCTCGCCGGTGTCGGTCAGCACGCCGTCCGCCACGTCCGCGAGCGGGATGTAGTACTGCGGGTACGGCGGGAACTCCCACAGATAAATCGCGTCCGTCGTGTCGAGAACGACGCGGTTGCCAAGGGTCGCGCGCACCCGGCGGGGGACCGGAGCGGTTCCGCCGGGTGGCACGAGTGCTTCTGGATAGGCGCTCATGAATCCATCGTCCGTCATACCCCGCCACTACGGCAGACGTCGTACGAACGGTTCCGGAACGGGTCAGACGGTGATCCAGTCGATGTCGGCGATGTAGCCGGCCGGGTTGCTGACCTTGATGGAGTTGGCTCCGGCGGTCAGCTTCATCGGGAGGTAGGTCACCTGCGGCGTCCCCCAGTCGTTGTCGCCGAGACCGGAGTAGTTGGCCCAGTAGGTGTCGGTGCCGTTCACCGTGAGCATGCTCTGCCGGCTGGTGTCGCCGTCGGTGTAGGCGATCTTGACCAGGTACGTGCCGGTGGCCGGGACCGTGATGTTGTTGAGCGTCACCGTGGCGTCGTACCCGATGTTGCCGATCTTCGCGCCACCCGAGCACAGGGTGCACCCGGAGATGCCCGCGTTCCCGGTCAGCGTGCTGGTCGGCGCCTCGGCCTCGTACCGGACCGGTCCACCCGACTTCGCGGTGAACATGGTGACCGGAGCGCTGGCATCCGACGTACGGCCGCCGTTCACCCCCTTCACCGTGAAGGTGTACTGCGTCTGCGGCAGCAGCCCGGTCACCACGGCGCTCGTGGTCGAGCTGGTCGCCACCTGCTTGCCATTGGCAAACACCTTGTACGACGAGGCGCCGGTGCTCGGCCGCCAGGTCAGCGACGTGGTGGTGCGGCCGACGTCCGTCGCGGTCAGGTCGGCCGGCTTGGTCGGACCTGATGTGTCGTTCGGCGTGATCTTGTACAGCTTCGACCCGTGGGCCGGCAGTGCGGCGGACACCTGGCCGGACACGTTCCGGGTGTTCTGGTCCGCCCAGATGTCGCGGACGGTCGCCTTGCCGGTGATGCCCAGCTGGTCGAAATTGCCGGTCACCGTGGCCGGGGCTTCGGCCAGGTTGAACAGTGCGACCGTGACGCTGCCGTCGGCGTTCTTGGCGTACCAGGTCTGCTGCAGCTGGTCCTGGTTCAGCGGGCGGGCCGGGTTGCCGGACTGGTCGATCGCGATGACTTCGCGGTTGGTCAGTAGCTTGAGGCCGTACGCGTCGAGCTTGGTCAGGTCGTCACCAGCAAAGACCGGTGCGGCGTTGATCGCCCAGAAGGTCATGTAGCTCTGCCGCTCGGCGTCGGTGAGGCCGTCCATCGCGCCCACGCCGACGTTGATCGCGTCCAGGTTGTTCCAGTGCCCGGGGCCGGCGTCGTCGATCCACTGGGGGAGGTCCCACCAGCGCGCCTTCACCGAGCTGTCCCAGCGGACGATCGTGTCGCAGTAGCACTCCACGTCGGTGTCGATCCGCCAGCCGTTCGAGTTCTGCTTCCAGACATCGGCGTACCGGTGACTGAGGGACCAGGACAGCGTGTACATCATCGGGCGGCCGGCGTTCTGCACCGCGCGCCACCAGGCCTCGATGTCCTCGGTGTTGTTGTGGTTCGGGTCGTCCGGAGCACCCTTCCAGGAGCCGGGGCCGACGCCGTCCATCTTGATGAAGTCCACGCCCCAACTCGCGAAGAGCTTGGCGATCGAGTCGGCGTACTTCTGCGCGCACGGGCTCTCGTAGTTGATCTTGTACGCCGCGTCCCAGCCGTTGGTCTTGCGCAGGTCCGGGTAGACGATGTCGCGGGTGAAGCAGCCGGGTGCGTCGTAGATCGGCGTGTTGCCGTCGCGGTAGACGTCCGTGCCGAGGCCGACGGTGGTGTAGATGCCGAACTTCAGCCCGAGCTTGTGGATGTCGTCGCCGACCGCCTTCATCCCGCGGGGGAAGCGCTTCGCCATGGCGACCGGGCGGCCGTACTCGTCACCGCCGTCCTGCCAACCGGCGTCGACGTTGACGTACTCGTAGCCGTACGGCTTGAGCTTGGTCGCCAGCGCGTGTGCCTCGGTGAGGATGTTCTGCTCACTGATGAAGCTGCCGGGGCCGTCCGGGTTCACGCCCGGGTAATTGGTGGACTGCAGACTCCAGCTGCTCCAGCCCATGTACGGCTTGGCGGCGACCTGTGGGTACTTGGCTGGTAGGGGCTTCTGGGCTTGGACGACAACGGGTTGGGCTGCGTCGGCGGGGGCGATGGCGGCTGCGGTCGACACCAGGGCGACGGCGGCCAGGACGATCGTGCTGCGGTTGCGGAGAGACATTCGATGATCCTCCAGGGGAGGAGAGGGCGGACCCGGCCGAGCCTAGGGTCGCTTAATTTACTGCGTCAAGTATTCAGGTCCCCTGACTTCCTGTGACACGACTGCCATCGAACCTTCATCAACTTCGTTCCGCGGCCCGGACGTCGTACGAGCGAAGAGACCGGCTCGTGAGGATGCCGGTCCGCAGAGCAGGAGGGGGTTCCATCATCGTGAAGTCAAGGACACTCGGCCGGACGGCGATCGCCGCGGCCGGTGCGGCCGGTGCGGCCGGATTGGTCGCGATCGCGGCACTCGGTGCGTCGGCGGCGTCGCCGCGTACGACGGCGACCGCACGGCCGGCGCTGAAGTTGGTTGCCGGAAGCACCGATGTCACGCTGGACAGCATCCCGGACTACGGCGTTGACCTGGATCTCGGCACCCACGTGGTGGCCGGCGACGCGCCGATCGAGGTGCGGACGACGCGGGCGTCGTACAGGTCGCCGGTCGTTGCGAGGCAGTACGTCAACGGGAAGCCGGCGCGCGTCCTGCCGAAGGGCTTGGTCACGGACTTCTCCGGGCTAGGGAAGTTCCTGCACGTCACGATGACCGATGCGTCCGGCAAGAAGGTGCTCGACCAGGATCAGTCGGTCTGCCTGAACGGTGAGGGGTCGCGGACCCGTCCCGATGCGCCGGCGACCTCGCCGTACCCGGAAGGCTGTTCGGCGAACCCGTTCACGCAGGGCGCGGTCTGGGGTCTGCAGACCGGCTGGTCGTCGAACACGTTCAGCGGGTACGGCGCTCCGGTGAAGCTTGCCGTGGGCAAGTACAGGGCGACTGTCACGGTCAGCAAGGTGTATCGCGACTTCTTCAAGATCGGTGCGTCCGATGCGGCACTCACCTTGAGCGTGACCGTGCAGCAGAGTGACGGCTGTGGCGACGGGCACGGTGTCCGAGGCTGCTTCGCCGCCGCTCAGCAGAAGACGGCCGCGGCGGGCTCGGTGGCGCCGAAGCCGAACGCGACCCGACCGACCGGGAAGCCGAGCGTGCCGAACGGCCCGAAGCCCGACCTCCGGCCGGTGCCCGCGTGGGGCATCGAGGTCCTGCCGGGCGACGAAGGCACGCCGGACGCGCAGAAGGACTTCCTGCAGTTCTCGGCGACCGTGTGGAACGCGGGTCCGTCGCCGCTGGTGCTGGACGGGTTCCGGCAGCAGGGCAAGGACCTGATGGACGCGTACCAGTACTTCTACGACGCACACGGCAAGCAGGTCGGCTACCAGAACACCGGCACGCTCGAGTGGGACGGCCGCGACGGCCACAACCACTGGCACTTCACCGACTTCGCCCGCTACAGCCTGCTGAACTCGAAGCAGACCGAGGTGGTCCGCAGTCAGAAGGAGGCGTTCTGCCTGGCCGCGACGGACTCCATCGACTACACGGTGAAGAACGCCAACTGGCACCCGCAGAACACCGACCTGCACACGGCCTGCGGCAACCGCGGATCGCTCTCGGTCCGCGAGGTCCTGGACGTCGGCTCCGGCGACACCTACGTGCAGTCCCTGCCCGGTCAGTCCTTCGACGTGACCGACCTGCCGAACGGCACGTACTACGTCCAGGTCACGGCCAACCCGGAGAACCGCCTGTTCGAAGCGAGCACCAAGAACAACGTGGCGCTCCGCGAGGTCGTCCTCGGCGGAACCAAGCACCACCGCACCGTCAAGGTCCCGCCGGTCGGCGTGATCAGCGTTCCCTGATGCCGCCCACGCTGGTCGGTCGACCAGCACCTCGCGCCCCCGGTTCGGTCCGGCCGGGGGCGCGAGCCTCTCAGCGTTCTCCAAGGCATCCTGTGACTACGATGCTCGAACGCCGATCCGGAGGAGTGGGATAGTGCGCCCCTGGGTCTTGGTGACGGTACTGGCCCTGGTCGCCGCTGCGGCCGGGTGTCACTCCGCCACTCGGGAGCCGCCGGCCGCGTCGGTGCCGACGAGTCGCCCGAGCTCACCGCCGGCGCCCCCGGTCCGCGCCAGTGGCGGGTCCGCCCTCGCTGAGAATGCGAAGCTCGGTACGACGCAGTGGGTTCTGCCCGCGAATCGGCTGGCCGGCCCCGTCGAGCTCGCCGGGTACACCGAACGGGTCAGTGTCCGCAGCGGCCAATCGTTCCGGCTGTATGCGACCTCGACCGCCGGCGCCTTCACCGTGCGTGCGTTCCGGATCGGCTGGTACGGCGGAAAGGGGGCGCGACTGGTGTGGACCTCGCCGGCCGTTCCCGGCCTGGTTCAGCCGGCGCCGACCGTGGGTGCCGACCGCATGGTCAGCACGAATTGGCGTCCCTCGCTCACCGTGCCCACGACAGGCTGGCCGGCCGGCGCCTACCTGCTGCTGCTCACCGCGGCGAACGGCAAGGAGAAGTACGTCCCGATCACGATCCGCTCGGAATCGACGCGCGGTGCTGTCGTCATCGTCGATGCCGTCAACACCTACCAGGCGTACAACGCTTGGGGTGGCTACTCGCTCTACCACGGCCCGCACAACTCGTTCGCGACTCGCGCGTACCGGGTGAGCTTCGACCGGCCGTACGACCGTGATGGTGCGCATCTCCTGGTGCAGTCCGAGTTGCCGCTGATCCAGCTCGCCGAGCAGAGCGGCGTACCGCTGGCTTATCTGACCAGCTTCGATCTGGCCACCGATCCGCACGCGCTCGCAGGTGCGCGAGGGATCGTGTCGGGTGGTCATGACGAGTACTGGACCACCGGGATGCGGGCAGCCGTCACCAAGGCCCGCGACGCGGGCACGAACGTCGCGTTCCTCGGCGCCAACGCGGTCTATTGGCGGGTCCGCTACGAACCTGGCCGACTGGGCTCGCAGCGCGTGCTGGCCGGCTACAAGGATGCTTCCGCGGATCCGCGGAAGAATCGGCCGGACACGACGGTGAAGTGGCGCAGCGTTCCGTTCCCGAGTCCGGAGAACAGCCTGACCGGCATGCTGTACGAGTGCTTCCCGGCGGAGGGATCGTTCGTCGTCCGGGATCCCGGGTTCTTCCTGTTCGCCGGGACCGGAGCGGCCAGGGGATCGTCGTACCCAGGCCTGGTGGCGACCGAGATCGATCGTGCCTATCCGATCGCGGGTACGTCGGCCAACCTCCAGGTGGTGGCGCATTCGCCGGCCACCTGCGGGCCGGGGCGACGTACCTTCTCGGATGCGACGTACTACACGGTGCCGTCCGGAGCCGCTGTGTTCGACACCGGTTCGATGGAGTGGGTACGCGCGCTCCACGGGCCGGACTCCAAGCACTCGCTCAAAGCGCCGACGGTCGCGTTCGCCCGGACAGTGACGCTGAACCTGGTTCGCGCGATGGCGACCGGTCCGATCGGCCATGGCCATCCCGCCCGCGGGGACCTGGCCGCGCTGGGCGCGTCGACGGACACGTCCACCGGTACCGGTGGCCGCGTCGGCTGATCAGCGATTGTCCGGGACAGGGCCGAGAGGCAGCTTCGCGGCCCTGTCCCGGACGGCTAGTGGTGTTGCGGGCGGCGGCGCGGCCGCAACGGCCGGGTGTGCGGGTCCGTGCGAGCGTGCTGACGGCGTCCGATGACGAACGGGCGGGACGTCCGCGGCGCCGGGGTGCCGGCGGGGGCCGAGAGCTGGATCGAGGTCTGCTCGAGGTTGAGGCGGACCGGGGCCTGGTGCCAGGGCGAGCGGGTGCGGACCACGACCAGCCTGAAGCGGCCGTCGCGGCGGAGCCGGAGGGCGATCGCAATGGTTGCCATAGCCGGGATCAGACCGGCGAGCAGCAGCGCCGAGCGGGCGCCGAAGTGCTGGGCGAGGAACCCGACCGTCGGACCGCCGATCGCGCCGCCGCCGATGAACACCAGGTTGTAGATCCCGGACACCCGCCCACGCAGTCCGTCCGGCGTGGTCAGCTGGACCATCGACTGCGCCGCGGTGAGGAACATCAGGGTCGCCATGCCCATCGAGGCCAGCACCGGGATGAAGGTCCACAGCGACGGCTGGATCGCGGCCAGCACCTGGGTGATCGTGAGCAGGCAGGCGATACCGATCAGGTTGCGCAGGCGCGTCGGCCGGACCCGGCGCGCAGACAGCAACGCACCGGTCAGCGCCCCGGCCGCGACCACCGAGTTGAGTACGCCGTACCCCGACGCGCCGGTGTGGAAGACCCGGTCGGCGAACGCCGTCAGCGTCACCGGCAGGCTGATCGTGAACATCCCGTAGATGCCGACCAACGCGATCGCCCACCGGACCGCCGGCTCCTGGAACGCGTACCGCACACCGTCGCGCAGCCCGTCCCGGATCCGCATCCCGGCGCTCGCCCTGCGGGCGGCGTGCAGCCCGGGCATCTCGCTCTCCCGCATCCGCAGCAGGGCGCTGATCGAGGCGAAGAAGGTGCAGGCGTTGAGCGCGAACGCCCAGCCGGTGCCGATCGAGCCGAGCAGCAGGCCGCCGAGCGCCGGGCCGATCAGGCTGCCCAGCTGGAACGTCGACGACACCATGCTGATCGCGTTCCGGACCCGGTCCTTGCCGACGAGTTCGGTGACGAAGGACTGCCTGGTCGGATTGTCGACAGCGGTGGCGAAGCCGAGGAACAGGGCCATCGTGTACACCTGCCAGACCTGCACCTGGCCGGTGAACGCGAGGGTCGCCAGTACGGCGGCCGCCATGCCCATCGTGGTCTGGGTGCAGAGCAGGACCTTCCGCTTCGGGAAGCGGTCCGCGATCACACCGCCGAACAGGCCGAGCAGGAGGGTAGGGAGAAACTGCAGCGCGGTGGTGATGCCGACCGCGGTGGCGCTGCCGGTGATCGTGAGCACCAGCCAGTCCTGCGCGATGCGCTGGATCCAGCCACCGGTCGAGCTGACCAGCAACCCGCTGACCAGGAGACGGAAGTTGCGGACCTGCAGTGCGCTGAAGGTGTCCTTGAAGCCGGGACGCCGCTGGGACTCGCGGAGTTCGGCCGGATTGGTGGTGCGGTGGGTGTGGAAGTCGGGGACGGATGGGACAGAACCGGTGGCCCGGGTGGTCAAGAGCGATCCCTACACGAGTCGTCTGGTCAGGGGAGGACATCTCCATCCTCAGGGTTCGGTCCTGAATTCTGACAGCGAATTACTCCTATTAGTCTTATTGCGTCACGTAATGGGAGGTGCATCGATGTACGACCCGGACCAGCTGCGCACGTTCCTGGCGGTGGCCCAGTCGCTCAGCTTCACCCAGGCCGCCGACCGGCTGGGTATCCGGCAGCCGACGGTGAGTCAACATGTCCGCAAACTCGAGGTGGCCGTCGGGCGGCCGTTGTTCGTGCGGGACACCCGGACGGTGACGCTGACCGCGGACGGCGAGGCGATGGCCGGGTTCGCCCGGACCATCCTGGCCGCGCACGAGGAGGCGGCCGGGTACTTCACCGGCTCCGAGCTGCGTGGCCGGCTGCGCTTCGGCGTGACCGACGACCTGGCGCTCACCCCGCTGCCGCGGATCCTGCGCGACTTCCGCCAGCTCTACCCGCGGATCGACCTCGAGCTGACCGTTGCCCAGAGCCCGAACCTGCTCCGCCGGGTCGAGTCCGGCCACCTCGACCTCGCCTACGTGAAGCACGGCGCCGGCGGCGGCTACGAGCCGAACGGACGGCTGGTACGGCGGGACCCGCTGGTCTGGGCCGGGATCTCCGGGACCCGGATCGCCCCCGACGGCCCGGTTCCGCTGGTCGCCTATCAGGCGCCGTCGCTCAGCCGGTCGCTCGGTGTGCAGACGCTCGAGCAGGCGGGCCGGTCGTGCCGGATCACCTGCATCGTCCGGGGTGTGAACGGCGTACTCGCGGCAGTCCGGGCCGGACTGGGGATCGCGATCTTCGCCCGGTCGCTGATGCCCGCCGACCTGGTCGAGCCGCCGCCGAGCGCCGGACTGCCGGAGCTCCCGTCGATCGATCTGGTGCTGATCACGAACCCGCGGGCCGCGAAGGAGCCGGCCGAGGCGCTCACCGCCGCGATCCTGGGCAGCAACGCACCGCTCAAGCCGGACGCCGCCTAGACGAGTGCGTCGCCGCGGAGCACCAAGCTGATGATGCTGACCGCGGCGATCGCGATCGTGACCAGGAACGGCGCGTCCCGCCACGCCACGATCACGACGAGCAAACCGGCGACCACTACGAGCGCGATCCACCCGATCACTCCGACCGCACCGGCCGGCGCGATCACGAGGAGTGCGGTCGCCGCCGCGAGCGGCAGCGGCGCGATCAGCCGGGCATAGGGGCCGAGCCGCTGCGGCCAGCCCCGCACACCGGTCGCCAGGTCGTCGTCCAGATCGGGTACGACGTTTGCCAGATGGGCACCGATCCCGAGTAAGGCGCCGGCCGCGGTCGCCCACCACGGAGCCCAGACATCGGCCGTGCCGAGCGTGACGAACGAGGGCAGTGCACCGAACGCGACGGCGTACGGAAGCCAGGAGATCGCGGTCGATTTGAGCCCGAGGTTGTACGCCCAGGCGCAGGCGACGAAGAGCAGATGCATCAGGCCGGCCGCGATCCCGTTCGCGAGCGAGAGCGGGATGGTGACGACCAGCATGACGCCGGCGCCGACGGCGAGGGTACGGCGACTCACCAGTCCACGCACCACTGGTTTGTCCTGACGGTTCACAATGGTGTCTCGGGCGGCATCAATCGCGTCATTGCTCCAGCCGATCGAGAGGTGGCCGGTGAGGATCGTTGCTGCGACGAGGAGACACCCGGCGGGGCTTCGCCCGGTCGACCAGGCGAGGGCCGTGACCAGCACGGTGACGGCGACCGTCGGCCCCGGGTGGCATGCGAGGGCGAGACCACGGACTGTCCGCACGATGCTCACCGACGTAACGATGCCACGATGACGCGGATCGCCGCGGTCCGGCCCGCGTTGCCCCCGAACCGCTATCCGCAGTCCGAGCTGACCGCCGCCTTCGCGGACATCTGCCTGCCGGACGGCAAAGGGACCGCGCTGCTCCGCCGACTGCACGCGAATGCCGGGGTCTCGTTTCGGCACCTCGCGTTGCCGCTGGAGGAGTACGCCGTACTCAAGGACTTCGGGGACGCGAACGACGCGTGGATCGCGACGGCCGTGGACCTCGGAGCCGAGGCGATCGCGGGAGCGGTGGCGGACGCCGGGCTGACGCTCGACGATGTCGATGTCCTGATGTTCACCACGGTGACCGGGGTGGCCGCGCCGTCGATCGACGCACGGGTGGCGGTGCGGCTGGGGTTGCGGGAGGACGTCAAGCGGCTGCCGCTGTTCGGGCTGGGCTGTGTGGGTGGGGCTGCGGGCATTGCCCGGTTGCACGACTACTTGCTCGCCTGGCCGACGCATGTCGCCGTACTGCTGTCGGTGGAGTTGTGTTCGCTGACCCTGCAGCGGGACGACTCGTCGTTGCCGAACCTGGTGGGTGGGGCGTTGTTCGGGGACGGTGCGGCGGCTGTGGTGCTGACCGGCTCGGAGCACCCGCTGGCGTCGGGGCCGTCGGTGGTGGCGACGCGGAGCCGGTTGTATCCGGATTCCGAGCGGGTGATGGGGTGGGACGTCGGGTCGGGTGGGTTCCGGATCGTTCTCGGGGCGGATGTGCCCGATGTGGTGCGGACCTACCTCGGTGGTGATGTGCGGAGCTTTCTCGGCTCTCACGGGTTGACCGTGCCGGAGATCGGGACCTGGGTGAGTCATCCGGGCGGCCCGAAGGTGCTGGAGGCCGTGGCGGAGACGTTGGAGCTGCGGCCGGGAGCGCTGGATCTGACCTGGAAATCGCTAGATGCGGTCGGCAACCTGTCGTCCTCCTCGGTCCTGCACGTCCTCGGTGACACGCTCGGGCTGGATCCTTCAGGCACGGGCCTGCTCCTCGCCATGGGCCCGGGGTTCTCGTCCGAGCTCGTCCTCCTGGAGTGGTGATGTCGTCCTACGCCTGGTATGTGGTGCTGGTCCTGCTCGTCGGCGGTGAGCGCGTGGCCGAGCTGGTGGTGTCGCTGCGCAACGCCAAGTGGAGCTTCGCGCACGGTGGTGTGGAGTCGGGGCGCGGGCACTATCCGTTCATGGTCGTGTTGCACACCGGTCTCCTCGCCGGCTGTCTGGTGGAGGCGGCGCACCGGCCGTTCATCCCGGCACTCGGATGGACGATGTTCGCCGTCGTCCTGCTGTCGCAGGGCCTGCGCTGGTGGTGCATCACGGTCCTGGGGCACCAGTGGAACACCCGGGTGATCGTTGTCCCCGGCCTCCACTTGGTTGCGCGCGGCCCGTACCGCTGGATCCGCCACCCCAACTACGTGGCGGTCGTCGCCGAGGGCATCGCCCTCCCACTGGTCCACACCGCCTGGATCACCGCCCTGGTCTTCACCGTGCTCAACATCCCCCTCCTCGCCATCCGCATCCGCTGCGAAGACGCGGCCCTGACCGCCGCCCTGGTCAAGTGATCGCCCCCGGCCCACCCACATGACGCACCCCGGCACCGGCTCGGTTCGACCCGATGTGGATCTCCTGGTTGCGGGCGCCGGCCCCGCCGGCGCGGCCACGGCGATCCGCGCGGCGCTGGCCGGCTTGTCGGTCGTGGTCGTCGAGCCCCGCTCGGCTCCTATCGACAAGGCCTGCGGTGAGGGGATCGCCCACAGTGCCGCCGACTACCTCACGCGTCTCGGTGTGGAGCTGACCGGACGCCCGTTTCACGGCATCCGCTACCTCGACGCTGTGCACCAGGTGGACGCTCGGTTTCGGGCCGGCCCGGGCTTGGGCGTTCGCCGTACGACGCTCCATCAGGCTCTGACTGATCGGCTGGCCGAGCTCGGCGTGCCGGTACTTCGGACCCGAGTAGGGCCGATCATCCAGAACACCAGCTCGGTCACCGCCGCCGGCCACACGGCCCGCTACCTCGCGGCCGCGGACGGCCTGCACTCACCCATCCGCCGCCAGTTGGGCCTCGCCCGCCATCCGGCCGCCGCCGACGGCCTGCACACATCCATCCGCCGTCAGCTGGGCCGCGCCCGGCCGGACCGCTCCACTCGCCTCTCCTCGCCCACCTCCGATGTCCGCCGCGGGCTGCGGCAGCACTTCTTCGTCTCACCCTGGACAGACCTCGTAGAGGTCTACTGGTCGCAGCTGGGGGAGGCGTACGTGACACCGGTCGCCGAGGACCTCGTCGGGGTTGCGATCCTCACCTCGGCGCGCGGAAGCTTCGAGTCGCACCTCGACGCGTTCCCGGCGCTCAAGCGTCGCCTGCACGACGCCCGCCCCGCCGGTGCCGTCATGGGCGCCGGCCCGCTGCGCCAACGAGTCCGCGGACGCGTGGCCGGCCGGATCCTGCTGGTCGGGGACGCCGCCGGGTACGTCGACGCGCTGACCGGCGAGGGGATCGCGGTCGCACTCCGAACGTCGGCGGAGCTGGTCGAGTGCGTCCGCAAGGATCGCCCCGAGGATTACGAGGCCGCCTGGCGCCGCGTCTCCTGGGAGTGCCGGTTCCTCACCGGTTCGTTGCTCTGGGCCCGCAACCGGCCGTTGCTGGCTCCCCGGATCGTCCCCGCCGCCGCGCTGCTGCCCGGCGTCTACTCGACGATCGTGAACAGGTTGTCCTGAGCAATTAATCGGGGCCTGGCGATCGCTCAGACAATCGCCGGGCCCACGAGAGGCCCGAGCTTCCTGGTGAAAAGCTCGGACCGGCCGTTCCAGCCTCCTGGTGAAAGGCTGGACCGGTGCCCCAGCTTCCTGGTGAAAAGCTGGGACAGTCCTTGGGGGTGGTGCTCGGTGTTTCTGAGGAAGACTTAATCAGCCCGATGTTGCTCAACCGTTGCCGGAATGTGAAGCCTTGTTACACAGGGCTGTGGCGAAGATCTCAGCGCTGTTGGGAACTCGTGAGAAGCGCTCCGGGACTCAGTGTTCGGTGCGCACTGCCGCGATCTGCAACTGCAACGCCAGGCGTTCGCGCGGGTCCGCCAGATCGAGTTCGGCGATCTCGCCGATCCGCTTCATCCGGTGCCGCAAGGTGTTCGTGTGCAGGTGCAGCTCCCGCGCGGCCCGCTGCGGCTGACCCGGATAGTTGAGCCACGCCTGCAACGTTTCCACGAAGCCGGTGTCGTGCTCGATGTCGTAGCGCAGCAGCGTCGCGAGCGGACCGTCCATCTTCGTCGTGTCGAGCGAAGTGACCGCTCGGTGAACAGTCAGCACATGCCACGCCTCTTCCACCCGCAAGACCGGTCCGGGCGCCACACCCCGTCGTACCAGGCCCAGCAGCTCGATCGCCTCGGCTCGTGAACTCGGAAGGTCGGCCGGTCCGCGGGCCGGACCACCTGCGGCGGCGATCGTGCCCGGTGTGGTCTTGGCCTGTTCCACGACGAGCTTGCGCAACCAGTTCCACGACCCAGGGCCGTCGTTGTCCGTGACGACGGCCAGAACGGTCCCGTCGAGGTCCGCGAGCTGTGGCTCGCTCCACCCGTACCGACGACCGGTCGACTCCCACAGGTCGAGTTGCTGCGGTACGTCGTACCCCTCTGGCGACCCGAGTGCGACCACACGCCACGGCTGCGGTGGAAGCCGTACGTCGACCGGATTGTCGGGGGAGAACTGCCGGAGGATCGTCCGCAGCCGGTCGATGGCACTCCGCCGCGCCACGTCCGCCTGTGCGCGCAGTCGGAGCAGGTGCAGCGCGAGTACCGACGCGGCGTTGCTGAGCTCTGCAGTGACTTCATCACTCACTGGACCGTCCACCACAGCCCAGATGGACCCCAGCCACTCGCCACCAGCCCGCACCGGTACGACGAGACGCGGGCGGATGCCGTTCGGCCCGTCGGGCACCAGGAACGGCTCGCTGGACCGCGCCAGCCGGCGGAAGATGCCACGGGCCCGGAAATGCGCGATCACCTCGGCCGGGACGCGGCGGCCGACGATGGTGGAGACGCGGGTGGGGTCGGTGAAGTCCTGACCGGAGGAGTACGCCAGGACGCGCGACTGGTTGTCCTCGATGGTGACTGGCGCGTCGACGATCGCGGCGGCGGCATCTGCCAGTGCGAAGAGCTCCTGGTGCACGCCGGCGTCACCGGCGGCGGGGGAGTCCGGTGCGGCGGCTCTGTCGATGACACCGCGCAGCAGCCAGACCACGTGTGCCCAGGTGACGCTGGGCTGCAGCGCAACGAGGGTGAGCAGCTCCCTTTCGGCAGCTGCGACCACGGTCGGCTCGTGGGCGAGCGCCGTACGCAGAACCACGCCTGAGGCGCCGCCGGCCGCGCAGCGCTCCACCAGCTCGACGGCGTCCTCGGCGTCGCGCAGGCCGAGGCCCAGGACCAGATCGCCGGGCTGACCTGTCGCGGGCTCCTGGGGGTCGGCCAGGAAGACGTCGCGGACCTCTCCGTCGCCCTTCCCGGTCACCACCACCTCGAACAGGGCTGGGCCGACGGCGACGACCAGGTCAGGCGCGGTGATCATGAGGTTATTGTGCGCTGAGCACAGTGATTTGTCCCGTCAGTGGTGTGATCGCACCATGACAGGTGCGCGATGTGGCTGCACCATCGATACATGGTCGCTGCTGGTTCCACTCACATCGTTCCCGATCGCGTCGCTGTCGTCGGCGCGGGCATGGTCGGACTCGCCACCGCCTGGTTCCTCCAGGAGGCCGGCGTCGAGGTCACCGTGCTCGATCGCGAAGGCGTCGCCGCGGGCGCGTCCTGGGGCAACGCCGGCTGGCTCACGCCGGGCCTGGCCACCCCGCTGCCGGAACCGGCCGTCCTCAAGTACGGCGTCCGCGCGGTGCTGAGCCCGTCCTCGCCCGTGTACGTGCCACCGACCGCGAGCCCGCGACTGCTCAAGTTCCTCACCCGCTTCGCTCGCAACAGCACCGCCGGACGCTGGAAGACCGCGATGGAGTCGCTGGTCCCGATCAACCGGCAGGCCCTGAGCGCGTTCGACCTGCTGGCCAAGGCCGGCGTCGAGGCGGAGACCTACGAGGCCAAGTCGTTCCTGGCCGCGTACCGGACCGAGGCCGAGCGGAGCGTGCTGCTCGAGGAGATCGAGCAGATCCACGCGGCCGGCCAGGGCATCGAGTTCGAGGCGATCACCGGTGACGACGCCCGTGAGATCGAGCCCTCGCTGTCGGACGAGATCGGGGCTGCGATCCGCTTGCACGGGCAGCGGTTCATCAACCCGGGCGAGTACGTCCAGCTGCTGGCCGACTCGGTGATCGCCCGCGGTGGGCAGATCATCAGCGGGGTCGACGTGGTGGACATCGTGGACGAGATTCGTGGCGTCCGGCTGGTCACCGGCGACGGCGAGACCGACCCGTTCGACGCCGTCGTGATGGCGACCGGCGCGTGGCTGAACGATCTGGCTCGGGACTTCGGCGTACGCACGGTTGTCCAGGCCGGGCGTGGTTACAGCTTCAGCGTGCCGATCGCGCACGTGCCGGCCGGTCCGGTGTACTTCCCGGCGCAGCGGATCGCCTGCACGCCGCTGGGCGACCGGCTCCGGGTCGCCGGGATGATGGAGTTCCGCAAGCCTGAGGCCAAGCTCGACCCGCGCCGGATCGACGCGATCGTCGACGCCGCCCGGCCGCTGCTGCGGGACGCCGACCTGGACGCGCGGACCTTCGAATGGGTCGGGCCGCGGCCGTGCACCCCTGACGGCCTACCGCTGATCGGTGCGACCGCGTCACCGCGCGTGTTCGCCGCCGGCGGGCACGGTATGTGGGGCATCACACTCGGCCCGGTGACCGGTCAGCTGCTGGCCGAGACCATCACCACCGGCCGGACCCCGGTTGAGCTGCGGCCCTTCAACCCCCTGCGGTAGGGGTGTGACTGCCGAGGTCGCGCGCCACAGCCACGCGATCCTCCCGGCACCACCCCTCCCTCGGCTGACCGGCGCCTCGGGCTCCAGGTGATCCTTCCGGACGGTCCAACCACCCCGTCCGCCAGCCTTACCGCCGGTCACCTCGGCGCCCCCGGTCAGCCCCGAGCGGGCCTTGGCTCAGATCCCCTGTCCAGGGCCCGCTCGCCGTTCTTGTCGGCGGCCCGTGGCATGGTGTCCTCCCTGACGACGAGGGAGGACCTTCATGGTGCTGCGGTGGTACACGGTCGTGATCGACTGCGACGACGTCCGGAAGCAGGCCGCCTGGTGGGCGGAGGCGTTCGGCTGGCAGACGATCATCGAGACCGACGACGAGTGTGTGAACGTCCCCGGCTGGGTGACCCTGGATTCCATCCGGGACATTCCGTGGGAGCGGATCGGGCCGGGGATGGTGTTCGTCCCGGTGCCGGAGGGCAAGACGGTGAAGAACCGCCTGCACCTCGACTTCGCGCCGCACACCAGCCAGGACCGTGACGCCGAGATCGCCCGCCTCGAAGCCCTCGGCGCCCGCCGCGTCGATGTCGGCCAGCCTGCCGACGCATCCTTCACCGTCCTCGCCGACCCCGAAGGCAACGAGTTCTGCGTCCTCAGCTCCCGCGACTCCTGAGACCCTCCACGCGCCCGCGTTCTGAGCGCTTCCGCGACCGCCCGACCGCCGGATGCAGGCACCGCACCAGCCGCCTCATCCGGGCGGGATGGTTACCGAATGCCCGCTCACGGAGCACCATCGGCAGCACGCCGACGAGGTGAGAGGCAACCCCGATGCCCGACCCGAACGAACGTCCCGCAGGACCGGAGCGCGGATCGACGACCGGACCGACCAGCTCCTGGGCGCTCACCCAGGAGTCGATGCCGCCTGGCGCCGATCTTCCGACGACCGAGCTGAACCAGGGCGGCGGGCCACAACGCCCGGCCCAGGGCTCCCTGCGGCCGAGTGCGGACCCCTCGCGGCGGCCTGTTACTCCCTCGCAGTCCCGGCGTGTGCGACAACCGTGGGCGGAGTCGGCGGGCAAGCGCCTGGACGTCATTGCGCGCATCGCCTGCCTGTCAGCCGGTCTCGCCTTGCTGGTCGCGGCGATCGTCGCCCTCTTCGTCGACAGTGACGACGCGGCGCTGATCCCCATCCTCGCCGCCGGATTCCTGCTCGTGCTCCTGCCCGCAGTCATGGACCGCCTCCGCTCGCGGAGGGCCGGGTACTTCGAGGTCCACCTCGTCGGGCAGATCGCCGCGAACGCGCGCAAGAGTGCCGAAGCGCTGCGGCGACTCGGGATGGACCGCGAGCTCGACGCCTACGCCACGATCTACAACGAGCTCCGTGGGCCCGAGCTGGTCGTCGTGCGCGGCGAAGTGCTCGACCGGATCGTTCAGCGCGTCGCGAACGCGTCCGTGATCGAGAAGTTCGAGAAGGACGAGGTCAAGGAGTTGTTCCTGCACGGCTCGCCGATCGTCCGGGTGCTCGCGCTGGGCCTGATCGAAGGCGACCTCTCGCTGATCGACAGCTCGGTCCTGCTCGACGCGATCGACCGATCGCTCACCGGCAACGAGCAGTATCACGCGCTGAAACTCGTCCGGAACGGCTGGGGACGGCTCTCACCCGACGAGCGTGGCCGGCTGCTGTCGGTCATCGACGCCGATCCGCAGATCCAGCGGGGGCCGAGCAGAAGTGCCCTGGCACAACAAATCCGGGAGCTCGCTCAGAGCTCCCGGATTGGTTGAACTGTTTGAATCAGTGCGTGTGTTGAATCAGTGCGTGTGCGGCTCGGCGCCGTGCTCCGCTTCGTGCGCGGCGATCTTCGCCCGGACATCCTCCATGTCGACCGCGCGCAGCTGGCCGATCAGGTCCTCCAGGTTCGCCGCCGGCAGCGCGCCGGGCTGGGAGTAGAGGACGACGCCGTCACGGACCGCCATCAGGGTCGGAATGGACCGGATGTCGAACGCCTGTGCCAGCTCGACCTGAGCCTCGGTGTCCACCTTGCCGAACGTGATGTCCGTGTGCTGCTCGGACGACTTCTCGAACACAGGTCCGAACATCTTGCACGGGCCACACCACTCTGCCCAGAAATCCACCAGGATCAGGCCGTCGCTACCGACCACCTCGTTGAAATTCTCCTGGGTCAGCTCGACCGTTGCCACTACAACCTCCGAAAGTAGACGAGTACAGCGCTTTCAACACCGGACCGTCCCCGAGTGTTCCCGGGAGTACAGCGGTCACACCGCGCCACGTCGTACGCCGTACGAGATGACCGGAATGCGGATCGGAGGCTGTGACCTGGGCCACTCTGTCAGATCGGAATGTCCACGAAGGGTGATGCGTAGTCGTGCACCTCCTCGAGGATCGCGGCGGCGGCCTCCGGCGTGAGGTCGGCCCGTTCGCGCTCCGCGACAACCATCTGCTGGAGCAGCCGGGTCTCACCGGCCGTCGCCAGGCCGGTGATCTCCGAGTGACCGTTCAGCAGCCAGGCGGTCGCGGCGGTAATGTAGCGCTGCTCGTCGAACGGCCGGTACCAGGTGTCGTACGCCTTCTCCTCGCCCTCGTGCCAGTTGCGCCGGGCAATCATCTTGATCGTCATCAGCGCAGCGTCGGAAGCCTTGACCGCTTCCACCAGGGCCGCGTAGTCGGCGGCGTACTGCGGATCGGTCGAGAGGCGATAGTTCAGCGGCGTCAGGACGCTGTCGAAGTCGAACCGGCGCAGGCCTTCGGTGTGCACCGACGGCGCCTGTGCGGTGTGCCCGGTGATGCCGATCGCCCGGACCAAACCTTCTTCTTTGGCACGGATCGCGGCCTCCAGCGAACCGCCCTTGCCGGTCACGAGATCCAGGTTCTCCAGGTCGCAGACCGCGTGCATCTGGATCAGATCGACATGGTCGGTCTGCAACCGCTCCAGCGATCGGTTGATCTCGCTCCAGGCCTCCTCGGAAGTCCGGCGGCCGGTCTTGGTGGCGAGGAAGATGCGATCGCGGATCTCCGGCATCCGCGGGCCGAGCCGGAGCTCGGCGTCGCCGTAGTCCGCGGCCACGTCGAAGTGGTTGATGCCGGCATCCAGGGCCTCCTGGATCGAAGCGTCGGCCCGATCCTGGTCGACACCGCCCAGTGACGCGGCACCGTAAATGAGCACCGAGCTCTCGTGCCCGAGTCTGCCCAGTCGGCGAGTTTCCATCCTGGTCCTCCAGGGGTAGCAGGGGTTACCCCGACCTTATGCCCCGGCGGGGCACTGGCAAGCGATTGTCCACAGGGATTCTGACCCCTTGCCACGGGAGAGTTTTCCGCAGGCAAGCGTGGGGTATCGGTTACTATGTGTGATCATTTGATGCATTCTTTACCATATTGTTCGCACGGATCTTCGAACCTTGCGAGCCGCGTGTGGCAGGGTGGCGCTGCCCGATCGACCGGAACGGGCATGAGAGAGGAGCTATGAGGACGGTACCGAAGGTGGCACTCTTGCCCGATGAGGGTGAGACTGCCTGCGAGTGGGGTGACGGTGTGGCTGCGGGGGGCGATGGAGCATCCGGATCCTGGTCTCAGGTCTCCCAGTGGACAGTTGCTTGCCGTATCCTCTCGGCTACTGTCCGCGTAACTGCTGTCTGAGGGGCAGGTAGGCGATGAGTTGGTGGCGAACGCTGCTGAATCTGCCGCCAAAAGGCGAGCATTGGTCGGAACAGCGGCGTACGAAGAAGCCGGGCAAAAAGCGCCCGCAGAGCACCGCACCGGAGTGGTGGGCCCACCCCGATGGTCCGGTGACGCCTACCCCTCGCCAGGCGCAGGGCGTAGCGGCGCAATACTCGGCACCACAGACCCCGCCGCCGGCCGGTGGCGTGATGGCCCCGCCCCGCCGTCCAGCCGCCCGTCAGCCGGAGCCGTCCGGTGCCCGTCCGCCGGATCAGTCCGCCGGACATCGTCCACCCGAACGTTTGAAACAGCGATCGCCGCATGGTGCTCGCTCGGCTCCGGTGCCGGCCCGGGATGTGGTCGAGCCAGGGCAGGCACCCTGGTCGACCGAGTCCGAGTCGTCGTTCTCGACGTGGGCGAGGCGGTTTTTCCGCGGCCTGGTGGTCGTCGTACTGCTGCTGGCTGCGATCAGCGGCGTTCGCTCCTGGATCAGCCCGAACCGGACACCGGAGACGGTTGTCAGCGGGCAGAGCAGCTTCCCGGCCGACGAGGCCCGGGCTGTCGCGACCCGGTACGCCGTTGCGTACCTCACGTGGGACGAGGACAATGCGGACGCCCGTCCCAACCAGATCGGTCTCGACCTGGCCGCCGGCCTGGACAGCCGCGCGGGGTGGAACGGTCGCGGCAAGCAGACCGCCGACATCGCGTACCCGGGTGAGGTCAAGCCCGACTCCGACGGAGTCACGGCGGCGGTCGACGTACGCGTCAAGGTTCATTCGTTTGTCAAGCAGGGCAAGAACTGGGCGGCCGGTCCGGTCACCTGGGAGCGACTGTCGGTCCCGGTCGCCCGGACCGATTCACGGGTGGTGGCCAGCGGGCCGCCGACGTTCGTACCGGACGTGCGGGCAGCGCTGCCCGACAACATGCCGGAGGCAGGCGCACCGGACGACGATCTGACCGCGGCGACGCGGAAGGATGCGGAGGCCTTCTTCAGTGCGTACGCCGAGTCAGACAACAAGGTGTCGGCGGTGACCTCACCGGGTTCGACCATCCGCAGCCTGAACGGTGCGGTGAAATTCGGCGAACTCAAGGACTGGCAGGTCTTCACCGGCAACGACGACGAGCGGCGGGCGACCGCGGCCGTCACCTGGGACGGGGCGGGTGACACCACCCTCGACCAGACCTACACGCTCACGCTGAGGCGTACTGTCGCCACGGACGGAGCCCAAAGATGGCAAGTGGCCGCCCTCGGATGACACCAGCGACCAGCCGTCGGATGACCGAGGTAACAAGGGAGACACCGCAATGATGACGCACGAACTGGCAGCGAGCGTTGTTCAGCTCGCCGTGCCCCTGGCCAACAGCAACGTCCCGACGGGCGCGGATTTCAAGGACTGGGTCCTGGTCATCGCGGGGAACATCTTCATCGCCATCCTCGTGCTGCGCGCGATCGGGCACTACTTCAAGCGGGAGTGGGGTGAGCTGTTCGGCCATATCGCGGCCGGTGTGCTGGTCGGCGGGCTGATCTACGCCAATAACCAGACCATCAATGTGCTCAAGGGCTTTTGGGGATTGGTCTCCGGAGGTAATTGAATGCGAGTCGGTCGTACCCTGACCCACCACTTCGAGATCGAGACCCGGCAGTACGACCTGCTCGGTATCGACCTGGGTGAAGGCGCCCGGCGCCGGATGATCATCTTCGGTGCGGTGATCATCCTGCTCTGGATCGCGTTGCTGTTCCCCTTCATCGGGGTGCCGCAGAAGGGCACCGTCAGTCTGTACGTCGTGCCGCCGTTCGTGATCACCGCGTTCGGCTGGCGCGCCGGAAAGTTCCACGAACGCCGCCGCCGCGTGACGGAGTGGGCGCTGGCCGTCCGCTATGCGTTGCGCGCCCACCGCCCGATCATCGGTCTCGGCGCCCGGGCCGCCGACAAGACGGAGTACCTGCCATGGCGTGAGCGCATCGCGACCCAGAAGGTGGCGAACCTGGCGAAGGCCAGAGTCACCCCGGAGTGGGAACGCGAGGTCGTGGTCGAACTGGATCCGATGGTCCGCGCCGGCGCGGACATCGCGGTGAACCAGCGTGCCCGCCTGCTCGGGGCGGACCATGTGCAACGGGTGAGTCGCAGGACGTCGTCTGGGAAGAGGGACAGATGAAGATCGCTGACAAGCTCCTGAACCTGGTGGGGGTCGGCCGCGAGCGCGGCCTGCCGCCACCTCGTCTCGTCGCCATCGCCGACGGTCTGCTGGTGACCGAGCGCAGCGCGGAGGCGTGGTTTCTGATCTCGGTGGCGAACACCGACCTGGCCACCGAGGCCGAGCAGGACGCCGCGCTCGACGCGGCCGTGAGCGCCGCCGCGACCATCCTCGGCGACCGCCTCAGCCATCTGAAGGTGGTCTGGGGCCGCTCCACCGGTCAGGACTACATCGACTCCGTGGCCGGTCACTACCGGCTCGGCGACCACGAGGACTGGGCCCAGACCCGGGCCGACCGGATCGACGAGATGCGGATGCCCGAGCGGTACGTCGCCCTCGGCGTACATCTCAGTGACCGCGACCCCCGCGCCACCGCCCAGGTGCGGGGTTCGATCAGCGACGCCCTCGGTACGACGTCCTGGCGCGTCAGCGCCCGTGAGCTCGCCCACCTCGACGAGCGGGTCCGCAAGCTCGGCCGGCAGCTCGGCTCGACCGTCTGGCGGGCGCACACCGCGCCGGCCGAGGTGATCTCCTGGCTGATCAGCCGCGAGATGCACCGTGGTGCGGTCGCCGCGCCGCGTCGCGGCCTGATCACCGGTGCCTCGCTGGCCCGGCTCACCTCCGGCCGCGTCGTGCCGTACACCGATCACCTGCGCATCTACGACGCGCGCGGCCAGATCGCGGCGTACACGACCGTCCTCGCGATGACCGACTTCCCCGAGGAGCTCGAGACTCCGGGCGCGGGGGAGTGGCTGCGAACGCTGTCGGAGATCAAGGCGATCGACGACGACGGCGATGAGATCGACGTGACCGTCGAGGCGTCCGTCCGGTTCCGGGTGCTGACCAAGAAGACCGCGCGGAGCCTGGTCGACGAGACCCGCAAGAGCGCCAAGGAACAACGGAGGTCTGCAGCCAAGGGCACCGCGGAGGAGACCGCCGACGAGATCGTCGAGACCGAGCGCGTGATGCGCGAGGTCAAGCGCGACATCAACCGCAGCGGTTGATGCCCAACCGCCGCGATCCACGAGCTGCGATGACGATCTCGCAGCTCGCTCCCGAACGTGCGCTCCGGCGGCTCGAGCTGACCGTCGTACGGCGTCTCGAGGGCTATCTGCACGGAGAGCACCTGGGCCTGCTGCCCGGTCCGGGCACCGAGCTGGCCGAGGCCCGCGAGTACCAGGTCGGCGACGACGTACGGCGGATGGACTGGGCGGTGACCGCCCGGACCACGATCCCGCACGTCCGGGACCTGATCGCGGACCGTGAGCTCGAGACGTGGGCGCTGGTAGACCTGTCCGGGTCGATGGACTTCGGTACGTCGCAACTCGAGAAGCGCGAGCTGGCAGTCGCAGCCGTGGCCACGGTCGGGTTCCTGACCCACCGGCTGGGGGACCGGTTCGGCGGCCTGATGTTGCGCGACTCGGCACTGCGGCGCTGGCCGGCGCGGTCCGGGCGGCTCGCGCTCTACGGTCTGCTGCGGGCACTGCTCGCCGAGCAGTTCAGTGGCGACGAAGAGGCGCACCGTAGCGACCTGGCCGCCGCGCTCGAGTCGATGGCCCGGACGCAGCGCAAGCGTGGTCTCCGGGTCGTTGTGTCCGACTTCCTCACGCCCGAGGACGGCGAGGTCGACAGCCGGCTCGAGCCGTCCTGGGAGCGCGCGATGCGCAAGCTCACCGCGCAGCACCAGGTCCTCGCGGTGGAGGTCGTCGATCCGCGGGAGCTGGAGCTGCCCAACATCGGCGTCGTCACCATCGGTGATCCGGAGACCGGTGCGGTGCGGGAGATCGACACCCGTCGGCGCAAGGTCCGGGAAGCGTTCGAAGTGGCCGCGCTGGCGCAACGGGAACGAACCAGGGCCGCTCTGCGTAGGGTAGGTGCGGGGCACCTGGTCTTGCGGACCGATCGCGACTGGGTCGCCGACACCGTGCGGTTCGTCCTCGCCTACCGGCGAGTGGCGCCCCGCCTGCACCAACCGCCGAAGGGAGTGGCTCGCTGATGGAGTTCCTGTCTCCGGCCAGGTTGTGGTTCGTGCTCATCATCCCGGTCATCGTCGCCGGATACATCTACCTCCAGCACCGCCGGGCGCAATACGCGCTCCGTTTCACCAACATCGCCCTGCTCGACCGGGTCGCCCCGCGCCGCCCGCAGTGGCGCCGGCACCTGGCCGTTACGCTGGCGCTGCTGGCCGCGCTCTCCTGCATCGTGGCGTTCGCGCAGCCGAAGGACCAGGTCAAGGTGCCGCGGGAGCGGGCCACGATCGTGGTCGCGATCGACGTCTCGCTGTCGATGATGGCGACCGACATCGAGCCGAACCGGCTGGAGGCGGCGAAGGAGTCGGCCAAGGAGTTCATCAACTCGCTGCCGGCCAAGTTCAACGTCGCGCTGGTCAACTTCGCCGGTACGGCGTCCATCATCGTGCCGCCGACCACCGACCGAGCCACTGTGCTGCGCTCGATCGACGGACTCGAGCTGGCAGAGTCGACCGCGACCGGGGAGGGCATCTTCACCTCGCTGCAGGCGCTCACCCAGGTCCCGCCGGACCCGGAGCACCCGAACGACCCGGCCCCGGCCCGGATCGTGCTGCTGTCCGACGGCAAGCGGACGGTCGGCCGGACCGCGCAGGAAGGCGCCCAGGCCGCGAAGGCGAAGAACACGCCGATCTACACGATCTGCTTCGGCACCGACTCCGGCTTCATCGAGATGGACGGCATCCGCCAGCGCGTCCCACCGGACCGGACCGAGTTGCGCGCCATTGCCGAGACCACCGGCGGCGAGGCGTACACCGCCGAGTCCGCGGGTGAGCTGAAGGACGTCTACAAGGACATCGGCTCCTCGGTCGGCTACGACAAGGTCGACAAGGAAGTCACCGCCCGGTTCGCCGGCATCGCGATGCTCTTGACCCTGGCCGCCGCCGGTGCCTGCATCGCGCTGGCCACCCGCTTCCCGTAGGCCGGCTCAGCCGCCGGCAGAGCCCGGCCCGCTGATCCTGCCGACCCGCCTGGTTCAGCGTTCCTCCGCCTGATCAGAATCGCGACACGACGGTGATGTAGTTGACACGGCGAGGTTGCTGGTGTTGGAGGGGGCGGTGGTGCAAGATGTACGCAGTGTTCCGCGGGGTGTAGTTGTGCTCGGTGGGATGCTGGTACCGCCGGGTATCGACGACGGTTGTTCGAGAACGCTGGGGAAGGCGCCCCTCGAGCACAGGAGGTCCCGGTGGCGACGACTCGTGGCGTTCTTTACGTCCACACGGTGCCGTCAGCGTTGTGCCCGCATGTCGAGTGGGCCGCGGGCGGCATCCTTGGCGTGCCCGTGAAACTGGACTGGACGCCGCAGCCCGCGGCCCAGGGTCAGTACCGGGCCGAGCTGTCGTGGCAGGCCGAGGCCGGGACCGCGGCGAAGCTGGCGTCCGCCCTGCGCGGATGGCAGAAGCTCCGGTTCGAGGTGACCGAGGAGCCGAGCAACGGTGTCGAGGGCGAGCGGTACTCGTTCACGCCCGCGCTGGGTGTCTTCCACGCCACCACCGGTGTCCACGGCGACATCATGGTGCCGGAGGAGCGCCTGAAGGCGGCGATGCTGAAGGCGGTCAGCGGCGAAGCCGACCTGACCGAGGAAGTCGAACGCTTGCTGGGCCGGCCGTGGGACGACGAACTGGAGCCCTTCCGGTACGCCGGTGACGGTGCGCCGGTGCGGTGGCTCCACCAAGTCGTCTGAACAGTTCCTGAGAACTTCAGAAGAAAGCTGTGAACGGCAGGACATCCCCGAACTTTTCGATGAGACTGAGCATCAGAGTTCTCACCAGGGTGGGAGGGGCCGTGGCCGCTGGGCCACCGGGTGTCGGGACACCCCCGGTTGTCGCACAACAGCGGCCGCACCACGTGAAGGGCGCGGACCTCAGGGTCCGCGCCCTTCGTGCGTCGTGACCAAACCGCCGCTGACGTGGGCGGACGGCCGACCTATGGTGGGTCGATGGAGTGGATCCTCGTGGTCTTGGCGGGTGGGGCGCTGGTCGGAGCTGGGCGGCAACTGCTGGTACGGCGGGCCGCCCGGAAGGTCGACTCGGAGGAGCTGACTCAGATCGAGCGGCTGGCCGGGGAAGACGTGACGGAGTTCGGGGAGGAGCTGGCCCGGCTGGGGGAGCGGGTGCAGGCGGACGAGTTGGACGCGGACGGGCGGCTCGACTATCAGCGGGCGCTGGCGGCGTACGAGGCGGCACAGCAGGCTCTTGCCGAGCTCCGATCGGCGAACGACGTCAGTACGATCACCGACACACTCGCCACCGGGCGGTATGCGATCGTCTGCGTGCTCGCGCGGAGTGCTGGTCAGCCAGTGCCGCAGCGTCGGGTGCCCTGCTTCTTCAACCCGCAGCACGGCCCCTCGACCACGGACGTCGTCTGGAACCAGCCGAAGCACGGGACCCGCAAGATCGCGGTCTGCGCACAGGACGCGGCGCGGCTGCACGAGGGCGAGGAGCCCGAGGTCCGCATGGTTGTCATCGGCAACCGCCGGGTTCCGTACTGGGAGGCGGGCAAGGCGGTCCTGCCCTACAGCTCGGGCTATTTTGCCCAGGGCGGCGGCGCCCAGTACATCTCCGAGGCGAAGATCACGGGTCCGCTTCATCGGATCGGCGACGGCGGCATGGCCAACGGAATGGGCGACATCGGCCCCGGCCTGTAGCTTCCGCCGGCGTCAGGGGCATCGGCGCCGGCCGTTGGTCCGGCGGGCCACGGCGGGTGGTGCGGCTACAGCGGGATGTTGCCGTGCTGCCCGCGGATCGTGCCGGTGGACTCGGCCTTCGCGATGGCGGTGGCCAGGGCTGAGCGGGTCCGTTCGGGGACGACGACCTCGTCGACGACGCCGATCTCGCGGGCCCGGTCGAGGCCGCCGGCGATCTTCTCGTGTTCGGCGGCGAGTTCGGCCTCGACCTTCGGGCGGAGCTCGGGGTCGACCTCGGCCAGCTTGCGCCGGTGCAGGACCCGGACCGCGGCGACCGCACCCATCACGGCGACCTCGGCCCGCGGCCAGGCGAACACCCGGGTCGCGCCCAGCGATCGTGCGTTCATCGCGATGTACGCCCCGCCGTACGTCTTCCGCGTCACCAGCGTCACCCGCGGTACGACGGCCTCCGCGAAGGCATGGAGCAGCTTGGCGCCACGCCGTACGACGCCGTCCCACTCCTGGCCGACACCCGGCAGATACCCGGGTACGTCGACCAGCACGACCAGCGGGACCCCGAACGCATCGCACATCCGGACGAACCGCGAGGCCTTCTCCGCCGACAAGGCGTCCAGGCAACCACCCAGCCGGAGCGGATTGTTGGCGATCACGCCGACCGTCCGCCCACCGAGCCGGCCGAGCGTGGTGACGATGTTCGGCGCCCACCGCTGATGCAGTTCGACGGAGGAGTCCTCGTCGAGCACCCCTCCGACCAGCGGATGGACGTCGTACGCACGCTTGGCCGACTCCGGCAGGAATCCGGACAGATCCGTGTCCGGAACGTCCGTGGACACCGTGCCCTGGTTCGCGAGCAGGTCCGTGAGCTGTCGGGCCCGCTCGATGGCCGCGGCCTCGGAGTCGGTGGTGATGTGGACGACCCCGGAGCGCCGCCCGTGCGGCTCGGGCCCGCCGAGGCGGAGCATGTCGACGTCCTCACCGGTGACCGAGCGGACCACGTCCGGGCCGGTCACGAAGATGCGGCCCTCCGGACCGAGGATGACGATGTCGGTCAGCGCCGGGCCATACGCCGCTCCGCCCGCGGCCGGACCGAGGACGACGGAGATCTGCGGGATCTTGCCCGACGCCTGGGTCATCGCGTAGAAGATCTTGCCGACCGCGTGCAGGCTGAGCACGCCCTCGGCCAGCCGGGCCCCACCGGAGTGCCACAGACCGATGATCGGCACCTGCTCCTGCCGCGCGACCTCGTACGCCTTGACCACCACGTCGCAGCCCTCGTCGCCCATCGCACCACCCATCACCGTGGCGTCGGAGCAGAACGCGATGACCGGTGCCCCCGCGACCGTCCCGCGCGCCGCGATCATCCCGGACAGATTGTCCGGCGTGATCAGCTCCAGGCTGTCCGGGTCGAGCAGGTTCGTCAGCCGGGTGACCGGGTTGCGCGGGTCCTGCTCGCGGGGCAGCTTGGTGGGTTTCGGCGGTGCGGGTGCTGCGGGGGCGGTGGTCATGGCGTCCTCCGGGGGAGAAGGGAACTGCTGGGAGTGCTGCTAGACCGTCTTGCTGCTCATACCGTCTTGAAGGCAATTGCGGCGTTGTGGCCGCCGAAGCCGAACGAGTTGTTCAGCGCCGCGAGGTCCCCGTCGGCCAGTTTGCGCTGCTCTGTCGCGACGTCCAGGTCGATCTGGTCGTCGAGCTTGTCCACGTTGATCGTCGGCGGCACCACCCGGTGGTGCAGGGCGAGCACGGTCGCGATCGACTCGACCGCACCGGCCGCGCCGAGCAGGTGGCCGATCATCGACTTCGGCGCGGTGGCGACCGCGTGGTCGGCGTCCTTGCCGAGCGCCAGCCGGATCGCCAGCGACTCCGCGATGTCGCCCTGCGGGGTCGAGGTGGCGTGCGCGTTGATGTGGAAGATGTCGGCCGGGGTGAGGTCGCCCTCGACCAGCGCCCGCTCCATCGCGCGGCGTGCACCGGAACCGGTCGGGTCGGGCTGCGCGATGTCGTGGCCGTCGGCGGAGATGCCCGCTCCGGCCAGTTCGGCGTAGATCTTCGCGCCGCGCGCCTTGGCGTGCTCGTACGACTCCAGCACCAGGACTCCGGCGCCCTCACCGAGCAGGAAGCCGTCGCGGTCCACGTCCCACGGCCGCGACGCCCGCTCCGGCTCGTCGTTGCGCTTGCTCAGCGCCATCATCTGCCCGAACGCGGCCAGCGGCAGCGCCATGATCACGCCCTCGGTGCCACCGGCCAGTATGACGTCCGCGCGGCCGAGCCGGATCTGGTCCAGGCCGAGCGCGATCGCCTCGTTGCCGGAGGCACAGGCGGACACGGGGGCGTGCACACCGGCCTTCGCGCCGAACTCCAGGCTCACGTACGCCGCGGCCGAGTTCGGCATCAGCATCGGGATGGCCAGCGGCGACACCCGGCGGGGGTTGGTCTTCAGCGCGTCGTAGTTCGACAGGGTGGTGCCCAGGCCGCCGATGCCGGAAGCGACCGCGATGCCGAGCCGCTCCTTGTCCAGCCCGGAGTCCTCCAGGCCCGCGTCGGCCCACGCCTCACGGGCGGCGACTACGGCGAGCTGCGCGTTCCGGTCCAGGCGTCGGGCCTTCACCCGCTCGAGCACCTCGGTCGGCTCGACCGCGGCCGGAGCGGCGATCTGGACCGCGAGGTTCTGCACCCAATCCTCGGTCAGCCGCCGGGCGCCGGAGCGACCGGCCAGCAGGCCTTCCCAGGTGCTGGACACGTCACCCCCGAGCGGGGTGGTGGCTCCGAGCCCGGTGATCACGACTCGGGTCTTCGACATCTTTACCTCATCCTTTGCGAGAGATCTGGGGACAGGAGCGAGGGGTGGGTGCGCCGGTGCTGGTGTTCATCGGACCTGGGCCCGATGAACACCGGCCAGCACGGGTACGGCGGTGTCAGCCGTTCTGGGCGCGCTCGATGAACGCGACCGCGTCGCCGACGGTCTTCAGGTTCTTCACCTCGTCGTCGGGGATCTTCACGTCGAACTTCTCCTCGGCGGCCACGACGACCTCCACCATGGAGAGCGAGTCGACGTCGAGGTCGTCGGTGAAGGACTTGTCCAGCTGGACGTCCTCGACCGGGATGCCGGCGATCTCGTTCACGATCTCGGCGAGGTTGGAACGGATCTCTTCGGTGCTGGCCATCTTCTCGGTTTCCCTTTCGGATTCTCTTGGCTGGCTACAGCCGGGCCGGCCACCTGAGCCGCCCCGGACAACTATGGGCTACGGGAGGCGGATCACTTGCGCGGCGTACACCAGTCCGGCGCCGAAGCCGATGATCAGCGCGACGTCGCCGCTCTTCGCCTCGCCGGACTCGCGCATCGCGGTGATCGCGAGCGGGATCGACGCGGCCGAGGTGTTGCCCTGCCGCTCGATGTCGCGGGCCACCTTGATGTGTTCGGGCAGCTTGAGCGCCCGGCGCATCGCGTCGGTGATCCGCATGTTCGCCTGGTGCGGCACGAACAGGTCGAGGTCCTCGGCCTTCACACCGGCCACGTCGAGCGCGTGTTGCGCGGTCTTCGCCATCTCGAACGACGCCCACCGGAAGACCGGGTTGCCGTCCATCTGCAGATGCGGCCAGTTGGAGCTGCCGACCGCCTCCTGCCACGACTCCGTCTGACTGATGACCTCGTGCTGGGTCCCGTCGGAACCCCACACGACCGGGCCGATCCCCGGCTCGTCGGTCGGCCCGACCACCGCGGCGCCCGCGCCGTCGGCGAAGATGAACGCCGTACCGCGGTCGGTCCGGTCGGTGATGTCACTGAGTCGCTCGACCCCGATCGCCAGCACGTACTTCGCACTGCCACCGCGGACCATGTCGTTGGCCATCGCGATGCCGTAGCAGAAGCCGGCGCAGGCCGCGGAGATGTCGAACGCGGCCGCGGTCGGCGCGCCCACCTCGACCGCGACCTGGGTCGCGATCGCGGGGGTCTGGTACAGGTGCGTGACGGTGGCGACGATGACGCAGCCGATCTGGGCCGGGTCGATCCCGGACTCGGCCAGCGCTTCCTTGGCCGCGTGCACCGACATCATCAGGACGGTCTCGTCGTCGCTGGCCCAGCGCCGTTCCTTGATCCCGGACCGGGTCTGGATCCACTCGTCGCTGGAGTCGATCTGCTCCACGATCTCCGAGTTCGGTACGACGCGCCGCGGCCGATACGACCCGATGCCGAGCACCCCGGCGTACGTCGCACCAGTCGAAGCAGTGATCGTGGTCATTGGGGGCCTCCGTTGGGGTGCAGGCGGACCAGGGGCTGGCCCGGGGCCACCGGGTCGCCTTCTTCGACGAGCCACTCGACCACGATGCCGCCGTGCGGGGCCTTCACCTCGAGCTCGTCGCGCAGGCTCTTCACCTTCGCGACCACCTCGCCGCTCTCGACCGTGTCACCGGACTCGCGGCGGACCTGGTCGGTGCGGGTGAAGGTGCCCTTCATCGGTGCGACCAGCAGCCGCCACGTCGGCGAGGCGTCGATCTCGGACGGGCTGCCGTGCTTGTCCACGAACGCGCGGGCGTCGTCGAGCTGGTCCGGTGTCTTGAGCGCGAACGTCTCGACGCCCTTCAGCGCCCGGCGCGCGATGCCGGTCAGCGTGCCGGCCGGCGGCAGTTCGAGGATGCCGGTCACCTGGAGATCGGCCATCGTCTCCATGCACAGATCCCAGCGGACCGGTGCGTTCACCTGCGTGACGAGCCGCCGCAGCACGTCCTGGCCGTCGTGCACGACCTGGCCGTCGCGGTTCGAGATCAGGCGGGTCCGCGGGTCGTGGGTGCTGATCGCGGTCGCGTACTTCGCCAGCGTCTGGACCGCGGGCTCCATGTGCCGGGTGTGGAACGCGCCGGCGACCGACAGCGGGATCAGCCGGGTCTTCGCCGGCGGGTCCGCGGCCAGTGCGGCCAGCTCCTCGACCGTGCCGGCGGCGACGATCTGGCCGGGGCCGTTGTCGTTCGCCGGGGTCAGGCCGTGCTCGGCCAACTTGGCCAGGACCTCGTCGCGGTCGCCGCCGAGAACGGCGGTCATGGACGTCGCGGTCTGGGCCGCTGCGGCGGCCATCGCCTTCCCGCGCTCGCGGACCAGCACCATCGCCTGCTCGGCTGTGAGTACGCCGGTGCCTGCCGCGGCCGCGATCTCACCGACGCTGTGTCCGGCGACGGCGCCGACCTTGGAGTAGGCGTCCGCGGGGTGCGGGATCACCGCCAGCGCCGCCAGCAGGCTGGACGCGACCAGCAGCGGCTGCGCGATCGCGGTGTCCCGGATCGTGTCGGCGTCGGCCTGGGTGCCGTAGTGGGCGAGGTCGAGGCCGGCCACCGCGGAGAGCCAGTTGAGCCGGCTCTCGAAGGTGGGGTCTTCCAGCCACGGCTCGAGGAATCCTGGGGTCTGGGCACCCTGACCGGGCGCGACGATGACGAGCACGTGACAACTCTCCCTCAGGCGGGCCTGTTCCGACCCGGGAAGCAGCACGAATTCTACCGGGCAACACTTGTAGGGATCCTACAAAACGTAGCTTCCCGGCTCAGGATTGAGCAGGCGGCCCAAGGCCAGTGCGACACGAAGTGTGAAAGCGTCTCGCGGGTCCAGCGGGTTGTAGCCGGTGATATCGCCCACACGCTTCAATCGGTACCGGACGGTGTTGGCGTGGATGAACATCGCCCGGGCGGTCGCCTCGATCGAGCCACCGGAGTCCAGATACGCCGAAACCGTGTCGAGCAGTACCCCTTCGCCTACGGTGAGTGGACCGTAGACGTCGGTGGCGAGTTGGCGGCGGGCGTGACCGTCTCCGGAGAGTGACCGTTCGGGCAGCAGTTCGTCGGCCTGGACCGGCCGCGGCGCACCTGGCCAGGCGGGTGCGGCGCGGAGCCCGGCGACGGCCGCCCGGGCCGACGTCACGGCCGCCATCAGGTCTTTCACGATCGGGCCGACGACAATCGGTCCGGGTCCGAAAAAGTGCGCCAGTTTTTGTACGATCTCCACAGGTTTGCTCGTCCCGCCGAGCACCACCACGAGGCGGTCGCCCTGCATCGCACACAACGCGTCGGCGCCTGCCTCGCGGGCCGCGTGCCGGACCGCGTCGGCCACGTTGGCGGTCCCTTCCGGGGCCCGTCCGACCACGACGGCGACCTCCGCGGATCCCGTCGTACCGGCGGCTCCGGACCAGCCGAGTGCGGAGGCGCGGGAGCGGACCGACTCGTCCGCCTCACCGCGGATCACCGAGTCGACGACGAGCGCCTCGAGTCGCGCGTCCCAGGCGCCGCGCATCTCGGCGGCCTGTGCGTAGACGGTGGCGGCGGCGAAGGCGACCTCGCGGGCGTAGCGCTGGATCGCGCCGTGGACCATCGGGATGTCCTCGGCCGGCAGCAGGTCGCCGACGGTGTCCTCAATCGTCTCGATCGTGGTGCGTACCAGGTCGACGGTCTGGTGCAGCGAGATCACCCGGGTGAACTCCCGCGGCGCGGAACCGAAGATCCGGGTCGGCATCGACGAGTGCGCGTCGGGGTCGCGGAACCATTCGACGAACGCCGTGATGCCGGACTGTGCGACCAAGCCGATCCAGGAGCGGTCCTGGGCGGACAGCTTCCCGAACCACGGCAGGTTCGCTTCCATCGCCGCCATGGCCGCAGTGGCGAGCGCCCCGGTCGCGTTCTGCAACCGCTCCGCTCGCGCGAGATGCGCCTCGGCCGTCCGCTGTGCCACGCCCTGACCTTAGCTCTCCGGACCGCCACGCCATCACAATCGCGGACCTGGCGCGCGGCCCTGGCGTGGACGGTTTCGACGAACGCATTTGTGATGGCCTGGGCGTCCGCACTGCCATGATGGACGGCATGAGTGACAAGGCTGGGGTTGCTGACGCGGTGGCGGCGTTGCGGGCGATCGGGTACTACCTCGAGCGCGACCAGCAGCCGACGCATCGGGTCAAGGCGTACCGGCGCGCGGCCGACACCATCGGGGCACTGCCGGCGGCCGAGGTGCGCGCCCGCCGCCGAGCCGGGACGCTGACCGAGTTGCCGGGGATCGGGCCGAAGACCGAGGCCGTGATTCTCGAGGCGATGGACGGCGCGACCCCGTCGTACCTGGTCAAACTGGAGGAGGCCGCGGGCGCGCTGACTACGGCCGGTACGGCGATGCGCGCGGAACTGAAGGCCGACCTGCACCTGCACTCGGAGTGGTCCGACGGCGGCAGCCCGATCGAGGAGATGGCCCGGACGGCGCATCGCCTGGGCCACCAGTATCTGGCCCTGACCGACCACTCACCGCGGCTCACCGTCGCGAACGGACTGTCCCGCGAACGCCGCCTGCAGCAACTCGAGGTCGTTGCCGAGCTCAACAAAAGGCTGCAGGACGAGCTGGACGGGTTCACGATCCTGAACGGGATCGAGGTGGACATCCTCGAGGACGGTTCGCTGGACAGCGACACTGAGATCCTGGCCCGGCTCGACGTCGTGGTCGCCAGCGTGCACTCCAAGCTGCGGATGGCCGCCGAGCCGATGACCGAGCGGATGGTCCGCGCGATCGCGAACCCGCACGTCGACATCCTCGGCCACTGCACCGGCCGGCTGATCACCGGCGGCCGCGGCACCAGGCCGGAGTCCGAGTTCGACGCCGAGGTGGTGTTCGAGGCGTGCCGCCAGTTCGGTACGGCGGTCGAGATCAACTCCCGGCCGGAGCGTCTCGACCCACCCAAGCGTCTGCTGTCTCTCGCGGTCGAGACCGGATGCATGTTCTCGATCGACACCGACGCCCACGCTCCCGGCCAGCTCGATTGGCAGGTCTACGGCTGCGAACGCGCCGAGGACTGCGGCGTCACTCCCGACCGCGTCATCAACACCTGGGATCAGCGGCAACTCGTGGAATGGACAGCGTCATGAGCGATCTGGAGAAGGATCCGGCTGAGGGCGTCAGCACTTGCGGGGACGGGGACGGGCCGATGCTGGAGTTGCTGGAGCCGCGCGAGGTCGTGCTCGGGCGGACGACGAAAGTACGGCGGCTGTTGCCGAACAAGAACCGCCGGATGGTCGGAGCGTGGTGCTTCGTCGACCACTACGGACCGGACGATCTGACACACCGGGTCGACTCGTACGACGTACCGGGGGAGCGGGGAATGCTGGTCCCGCCGCATCCGCACACGAGCCTGCAAACCGTCAGCTGGTTGTTCGAGGGTGAGATCGAGCATCGCGACAGCGTCGGGTCGCATGCGTTCGTGCGGCCGGCCGAGCTCAACATCATGACCGCCGGCAACGGCATCGCACACTCGGAGGTGTCGACACCGGACGCGCCGCCGATGTTGCACGGCGCCCAGTTGTGGGTCGCGCTGCCGGACTCCGCGCGGACGACGGTCGCCCCCGCCTTCGACGCGTACGCCGACCTGCCTGAGGTGGACTTCGACGGCGCCCACGCCACGGTGATGATCGGCACGGTCGCCGGCGTCACGTCACCAGCCCCCGCCTACACGCCACTCGTCGGCGCCGACATCACCATCGACCCCGGCCGCACGTTGTCGTTGCCGCTTACGCCGTCGAACGAGTACGCCGTACTGATTGTCGACGGCTCGCTCTCGGTCGGGGACCTGGCACCGGGCTTCGGTGAGATGGCCTACCTCGGCGATCGCCGGGAGTCGGTCGAACTGGTTGCCTCCGACAACGGTGTCCGCTTCCTCCTGCTCGGCGGCGAGCCGTTCGAGGAGCAGCTGGTGATGTGGTGGAACTTCATCGGCCGTTCGCACGAGGAGATCGTCGCCGCCCGCGAGGCCTGGCAGTCCGCCATCGCCGCGCACGGCAACGACCGCTTCCCGATGGTGCCCGGGTACGACGGCGATCCGCTGCCGGCCCCGGCGTTGCCGGCTATCGCGCTGAAACCAAGGCCGCGGGCGCGCTGACCCGGCGCCGGTAGTAGGCCCAGGTGACCACGAGGAGGGCTGGTCCCCACAAGTACAGCGGGGCGTAGCACGTGATCATCAGCGCCTTCCATCCCGGGCTGGAGAACGGGATGAAGTGATCGGTGAACACGTCGCGGAAGGCGAACGTCCAGATGGCGATCAGGGACAGCGATCCCAGGACGGCCGGGACGATGGCGGCGTACGGGTGGACGCGGCGGCCGCCGATGAGCGGGAGCCACCCGGGCGCGATCTCACCCCAGCGCTGGACCAGGCCGAGCGCGGTCAGGGCGACGAGTTCCGAGAAGATCGTCAGGCAGACGACGTACACCTTGCCGCCGAGACCGACGAGGTAGGCCGGCTGACCGTCGGTGCCGAGCATGCCCATCGACGAGCCGAAGACCAGCCCGAGCCGCCACAGCCCGGACGGCAACGTCAGGAACGGGATCGCGTGAGCCAGGCGGTAGACCCAGCGGGGGACAGGACGCTCAGTCGTGTTCACCCCCCGAGCATCCTGTGTGGCACCGCGCCCGCACCTCACCCGCAGGAGTGAAGGGTCTCCCTCCCGAGAGCGTTCAGCCCCGGGCCCGCGGCACCGTCATGAGCTCAGTGCCGTCCGCTTCGGCGGCCAGCACCACCTTGCGGAGCAGCTTCGTCATGGTCTGCCGCTCCCGCTCCGACAGCGGCGACAGGAGAGTGTGCTCGGCGTCGGCCTGCGAATCGATCGCCGACTCCCAGGCACGCTGACCCTGCTGCGTCAGGACGACGACTACGCTGCGCCGGTCCGTCTCGTCGCGGCTGCGGTCCACCAGCCCCGCGCGGGTCAGCCGGTCGAGGCGGTTGGTCAGCGTCGCCGGGTGCGTGTCGAGCGCGACCGCCAACGCGGTCGGCGTCACCCGGTACGGCGGCCCGGCCGCCCGCAACTGCCACAGAACGTCGTACTCCCACGCGCGCAGCCCATGCTCCTCGAGCGCCTCGGCCCGCCGTTGCCGCAGATGGCGAACCAGCATCTGCATCCGCGTGACGATCCCCTCGACCTCGTCGTCGAGGTCCGGCACCTCGTCCCGCCAGTACGCGATATGCCGATCGATCGAGTCCTCAGCCACGCCCGTCAGCCTACTACGAATTCATATACTATGATTTCAAAATAAACCCTTGAGGAGGCCATGCGTATGCCGGACGCTCTCGAGCTGACCGGCCGGATCGACGACGGAGTCGTCGACAGCCATCTGTTGCGTGGCAACCCGCTGGGCGATCCGCACCAGCGACCCATCTGGGTCTACACACCACCCGGGTACGACGGCGGCACCGACCGCTATCCGGTCGTCTACCTGCTCCTCGGGTACGGCGGCACGCTGCCGCTGTGGCGCAACCGGATGCCATACCGCCGGCCGGTCCCGGAGCTGATCGACCTCCTGTTCGCCCGCCGCGACGCCCCGCCGATGATCGTGGTCTACGTCGACGCGTTCACGAAGTACGGCGGGAGCCAGTACGTCGACTCGCCCGGCACCGGCCGGTATCACTCGTACCTGTGTGACGAGGTGGTGCCCTGGGTCGACGCCCGGTACCGGACCGTTGCCGACCGCAACCATCGGGCGATCGCCGGCAAGTCGAGTGGCGGACTGGGCGCGATGATCACGTCGATGCTGCGGCCGGACCTGTTCGGTGCCTTCGCGACCCACTCGGGCGATGCGTTGTCCGAGGCGCAGTACATCCCGCACTTTCTCTGGGCGGTCCGCCACCTGCGCGCATACGACGGCGACATCCTGCGGTGGTGGAGCGGCTTCTCCGAGCGGGTCGCGTTCACCAGGCCCGAAGACGAGCGGTTGCTCGAGCTGCTCGGCGTATCGGCCTGCTTCTCGCCCGCGCCGGACGGCACGCCCCGACTGCCGTTCGATCCCCGGACGGGTGCGCTGCGACCGGAGGAGTGGGCGCGCTGGCTGCGCTGGGATCCGGTCCGGATGGCGTCCGGCCACGCCGAGGCGCTCCGGTCCCAGCGGGCGATCTGGATCGACGCCGGCACGAGCGACGAGTGGTTCCTCGACCTGGGCGCCGAGGTGTTCCGTCGTACCCTCACCGAGGTCGGGGTTCGCGATGAGACCGTGCATTTCGAACTCTTCGACGGTGGGCATCGCGCGGTCGAGTATCGGCAGCCACTTGCGATCGCCTGGCTTGCTCATCGCCTCGCGACTTAGGGCGGGTGATCAGGGTGTGTGCGTCCGGGGCGCAGCCGGGTGGCATCGGGTCCTCGGCCTCGATGAACGTTCACAGGGGTGCCCAAGGCCCTCGCCAGAAGTCGGTCGACTCGTGAGTTGCCTTATCCACAGGGGACTGGTCGACAGGACGTGTCCGGGTCGGCGGGCGCAACGCACGCTCAGGTGACCGGCTGTTGCCACTTCAGTGGATGTATACGTCCTGTCGAGCTGCACGCGCCCTCTTCGCCTGGGCGGGTGTGGATGCCGTTGCCCGCTTGGGGATCTCGACATCGCCGCCAGGGCTCGGCAGACGGCTTCTGGGTGGTCCTCACGCACCCGTCGGTTGTCCTGCCGCAACTGCGCGGAGCTCGTCTTCTCGCTCGTGATCAACCCGCTGGCGCCGGCGTCGCGCTCGGCCCGCTTCGGTCACTCCCGCACAGCGGTCTCGGCCAGATCGAAGAAGGCATGACGACCGGGATTGAGAACAGCAGTCCTTCGCGAACGCGGTGAGCTTCGGCTCGCGCTGGTCCCACCTGACCAACCGACCGGTTACCGCGCTGACGCAGCTAGACGATCTCGGACTCAGACGTGAACGAACGACGAGGCCGCGGCTTCGTCTTGCCCATGGACTCCCTGATCAACATCCTCCCGGAGCACAAGCTCCTTAGGGGAAACCGTGCATGAGGATCACTGGCGATCTCGGATGTCCGTGAAGCCGGTGCAGCTCCAGTGAAGGCAGCGGCCAAGAAGCTGACCAAGCCCGGCCGCTCCGGGTGGGGTCGAGTTTCGGGTGTCAGCTGGCGAGACCGTTGTCCGGCCCGTACTGCGCCGGGACCGAGTGCCGTTGCCACCAGTGGTGGGAGTGCGGTGAGGATGTCGGGTGTGGATACGTCCCGTCGTGATTGGGGTCGTTGACATCTTCGCTTCGTGAAGTTGCGGCCTCTTCGCTTCGTGAAGTTGTGGCCTCTTCGCTTCGTGAAGTTGTGGCCTCGCCCCACGGCTCGAGCGCGCCGCTGTCATCGGTCCCGAGCGAGGTACGGCGATCGATGGTGGCGATCGACTTCACATCGTCGCCCCACGGGTCGGTACCCGCCTCAACTGGATCCTTGACAACGCCGGAAGGCCGGTCGTCGGAGCCTTCACCCCAGGGATCGACGTCGGTGGCGGGTGGGCGCTTGGCGCGGGTGGGTCGTTCGTCGGGCGCGTCGCCCCAGGGATCGAAGTCGGTGGCGGATGAGCGCGGCCGGGCACGCGCGGGTCGTTCGTCGGGGGTGTCGCCCCAGGGATCGACGTCGGTGGCGGGTGGGCGCTTGGCGCGGGTGGGTCGTTCGTCGGGGGTGTCGCCCCAGGGGTTGAGGCGTGCGGTGTCGTCGGGGGTGATCCAGGGTGGGTCGGTGTCGCGTGGCCAGGCGCGGGCGGGTGCGCCGGGTGTGGTCACGCCGAGTGTGGTCGCGTCGGCTGCTCCGCGCGGGGATGAGCGGGGTGTCGGTTGGGTGTGGTGGTTGGTGGCCGGTATCTGTCGCGGGGGATGGGGTTGGGGGTGGCCCAGGCGGGGCGGGCGACGTCGACGATGCCGTTGGTGATGTGGATGTCCCAGTGTCCGGCGTGCAGGTCGCGGTGACACCGTTTGCAGAGCAGTACGAGGTTGGTGATTTTGGTTTCGCCGCCGTCGATCCAGCTGATGACGTGGTGGGCGTCGCAGTAGATGGGTGGGGCGCCGCAGCAGACGCAGCCTTTGTCGCGGGTGATGAGGGCTTTGCGGATCGGGCCGGTGGCGAGTCGGACGGTGGTGCCGACGTCGAGGGGTTGGGAGTCTGAGCCGAGCACGATCGGGAGGATGTGGGCGTCGCAGGCCAGTCGCCGGATGGTGGCCGCGGACAGGGCGTCGCCGTAGGTCAGGTGGCCGAGTTTGTCGGCGGTGGCGGCCTTGAGGTCGTTGTAGTCGATGGTGACGGTGATGTGCGGCTTCGGGCCGTGCCCAGGGATGAACCCGGGCGGGCGATCCTTACCGGCACCGATGTCGCTGGTGGTCGACGGTGAGCGGGGATCGGTGGGCCTGTGCGGCAGCATCACGTCGGGGATTCGCGCGGTGTCGGTGGTTGCGGCGGAGGTGCGCGGGGTGTCGGCGGCAGTGGAGGCGCCCGTGGAGGCGCCCGCAGAGGCGGCCGTGGCGGTGTCCGCGGGCGTGTAGGCGGCCGCGGGCGTGGTGGCGCCTGCGGGTGCGGTGGTGGCGCCTGTGTGGCCTGGGGTGGTGAGGAGGGTGGTGAGGGCGTCGGCCTGGCGTTTGGTGCGGGGCCGTGGGTCCAAGGCGCCGTCGATGGTTTTGTGGGGTTTGGCGTGGGTGTGGATGAGGGTGCGGAACAGTTCGGCGTTCTCGTTGGCCAGGTACCCGGTGAACGCGACGCCGTGGTCGGCGTTCTTCAGGGTGAGCGACTCGCGGTCGTAGGCCTTCTGCTCGTCTGGTTCGGGGCCGTCGGTGTCGAGCCGGTCGCGGACGAGCCGGCCGGCCCGGCGCAGGTCGAGCGGGCCGTGGGTGCGGCCGAGTTCGACCAGTTGCTGCTCGGCGACCCGTAGGTCGTCGGCCGCGACGGTGGTCGGGACCTTGTCCAGCGCGGACACGATCGCCTCGGCCTGCGCCGGATGCAACAACACCCCCGCACCCGCACCACCCTCGCCCGCACCATCCACACCCGCACCATCCACACCCGCGCCGTGCTCGTCGTCGTGGGCGGTTTCTGCCGAGTGTGGGCTGGGGTCGGGCAGGGCGGCGGCGACGGCGGGGTACTTGGGCAGGGCGGTGGCGAGGTGGACGTCACGGCGGGCCTTGGTGGCGTCGATGCGGTAGCGGAAGGTCAGCAGCCGGGCGGTGGTGCCCGCGCCGAGTTCCTGGGCGTGGCCGGTGGTGTCGAGGCCGGCGATGAGGTGCAGGGCGGAGGTTTCCAAACGGGCGATCTCGGCGTAGGTGGCGTCGAGGGTGGACAGCATGTCGCTGCCGCTCATCGACCACACCGGTCGCTGTCCGAGAATCTCCATACACACACTGTAGGCGGCGCCACCGACAGTTTTCAAACCCGGATGCCCTTGTTTTCAAGGGATTCCGTTCACAAAAGGGTTGTCCACAGCGGTGCCGGGTTGTGGACAACGCGGCCCGGGAGGTGAGCCGTTGTGCTACCCACCCCGAGCGGATGGTTCAGGACCGTTGCTGTCAGCAACGACTGCGCTCGATGAGCCGCCGTCAGCGCAGAACGACCCCCGGCGAACGGCAGGCGGTGGACCCGGCGCGCGAACACGAATCCGGGCGATCGGCGCAGGGGTAGGCGATGCGACACCCAGGTTGTCCCCGCGGATCACCGTCGTTCGTGAACCAGGCCCCACTCACCAAGCTCTGTCGATCATCGGAGTCAGCCGTCGGCTGAGCGTGGGTTGGCCGAGCTGTGAGGGGCCTTGGTGAGTGGCTCACGTCCGGCCGCGCCGTGCGACCTTCGAGGTCCCAGACGCGAGCAAGCCTGGCGATTGTGCAGCATGCCGGCCGCATAGAGCGTCGAGAGCCTTCGCCGGGTTCGACGTCTCGGGGTGCCGGGCGCAGTAGGGCGTACCGGCTGAGCGCACTCGAGGTTGTCATGTAGTGCGCGGCGCAGGGATCTCAGAGGAGGTCGTGGTCGTGGGCGTAGGCGGCCGCGGCGGTGCGGGAGGGGACGTCGAGCTTGCCGAAGATGTTGGTGAGGTGACGGGCGACGGTCTTGTCGCTGAGTACGAGCTGATGGGCGATCTCGGTATTGCTGTTGCCTGCAGCAACCAAGCGGAGGACCTCGAGCTCGCGCCCGGTGAGACCGCCTGCCGTCTCGCGTTGCAGCAGTCGCTCCACCTCCTGCCGGGCCGGGACCGCGCCAAGCTCGCCGAACGTCCGGGCGGCCGAGGTCAGCTCGGCGGTCGCGGAGTCCTCGTCGCCGAGCAGCCGGAACGACCGTCCGACCAGCACCTTCGCCCGCGCCACCTCGTACGGCGCCTGAAGCCCACTCCACTGCTGCGTCGCCGCCCGAGCCTGGGGCAGGGCGTCGTCCGGATCGCCACCCGCCAACGCCACAGAGGCCAGGCAGTACGCCGCCGACGCACGCAATCCCCCACACCCGAAGCTGGTGGCGATCGCAGCCAACTCGGCCGCGGCCGCCGAGGCCTCGTCGGGGTACCCTCCGGCGAGCAGCACCTCCACCGCTCCCGCGAGCAGCCGCGACCGGTGCACCTCGCCACCGGTCTCACCGAGCAAACGCCGTACGGCGGCGACGGCACCGGGCACGCGACCCCGGGCCAGCAACAGCAGGGCTCGACCCGGCTGCGGCTCGTAGCCGAACCCCGCCGCCTGGTCATAGGCCGTCTCGGCCGACGGGAATTCGCCACGGATCCGCAGTACGTCGCCGCACTCGCTCAACGCGAGCCCAGCGGCGGTCTGCGCCCCTGACGCCGCATAGCGACGGCACGCGTCGTCGAACTCCGCCAGCGCCTCCCCATAGGCGCCGTGCAGTCGCAGGATCTGACCTCGATGTACGGCGCACTGCCCGGTGAACGGAACCAGATCCGGCTGGGTGTCGCACCAGCGGGTCAGCGCAGCCGTCCACGCCGACGCGCGAGCGAAGTCCTGCACCTCCTGGCAGCCTTCGATCATCGCGCAGTACACGTTCCCCGCGAAGATCGGCGAGAGTTCACCCGCTGCGACCCCGACCATCGCCTCGTCCAGCAGGGCCAGCCCTTCCGGCACCCGGCCGGAGTACATCAGCAGCCGCCCCTGACAGACCAGCCCCTGCGCGAGCAGGTCGGGATCGCCGAACCGGCGCGCCACCTCGACGATCTGCTCGCCGGCCCGCAACGCCCCGGGGAAGTCACCCTGGTCCAGGCGCCGGAAGAAGTCGTGGATCCGGAGATAGCCCCGCTCCACCACGTCCTCGGGCTGGTCCGCCAGCAACCGTTCGGCGCGCGCCGCCCAGCCGGTGCCGATGGCCACCTCACCCCTGGTGTTGAGGACCAGTGCGAGCCAGAAGGCGAACCGGACCGCGCCCAAGGTGTCGCCGTCGTCGACCTGGAGGCGGTAGCCGCGCTGGAGCGCGCGGATGCAGGCGTCGTTGTCACCGACCAGGTAGGCCGCGGTGGCGAGGGTTTCCAGATCGCCGGCGCTCAGGCTGGCGTTCGACGACAGCCGGTCGTAGGCGGTCGCCCAGTCGCGCCGTTCGAACGCCGCCCGGGCCCGCTCCAGATCGTCGACGATCCCCATCAGATGCCCCTCTCCGCGAGCATGCACGCTGCGCTCAGGCGGCGGCAAGGCTTCGGTCCGCGCGGGAGCTGGCCGCGATGCGGTTGGCGACGTACGCCGCGTCCCGGCCGACCCCCGGCAGCGTCATCGAAGCGAAGGCGTACTGGAAGGACAGACCACAGAAGTACAGGCCTGGGACGTCCGCGGCCACACCGCGCAGCTCGCGCGGCCAGCCGTCCTCGCCCGTGACCGGGGCCTTGATCCAGTCGAATACCTGGCGGAAGCCGGTGGCCCAGACCACGTTCGCCACGTCCAGCACCCGGCCGTCGCCCAGCACCGGCAGGCCGTCCTGGACGCCTGTCACCCGGTCGTGGACCCTCTCGACCCCTCGCGCGAGCAGGTCCGCCCGCTTGACCCTGATCATCGGGCCACCGTGGAAGCGCAGTTCCTCCATCGCCGCGCGGGCGATCGGCGACCGCCGCGTGACCAGATGCCGGCCGATGAACAGGAAGACCGGCCAGAAGAGGCCCTGACCCCGCTGGCCAGGCCGGACCGGGAGCTGTCCGGGGTCGCGACCGCAGAGCACGGTGTCGTGCGTCTCCGCGACCTCGTAGGCGATGTCGCAGCCCGAGTGCGAGGCGCCGACCACCAGCACCGGTCCGGGCTTCAGCTGCCCGGGCCGGCGGTACTCGCTGGAGTGCAGTTGCCGGATCGCCGGATCGAGATCGACCGCGAAGTCCGGCAGGCTCGGTGTCCGGCCGAAGGTTCCGGTCGCGACGACGACGTTGTCGGCCAGGATCCGCTCGCTGCCCACGTCCACGGCCCACTGGCCGTTCACTCGTTCGAGCGTGTCCACCCGGATGCTGGACCGGATCGGCAGGTCGAAGTGGGCGGCGTACGACTCGAGATAGTCGGCAACCTCGTCCTTGCCGGGGTAGTTCCACCGGTTACCGGGGAACGGTAGTCCGGGCAGGCCGTCGTACTTGGCCGGGGTGAAGAGCCTGAGAGTGTCCCACTGGGCCCGCCACTGGTCGCCGACCCGGGCGTTGCCGTCCAGGATGACGAAGGGCTGACCGAGCTTGCGCAGGTGGTAGCCGGTGGACAGTCCGGCCTGTCCGGCGCCGATGACGATGGTGTTCATGCGAGCCTCCGCTCGTCTGGTACGACGCCGCGCGGGCCAGTGCGGTAGCGCAACCACCACAGCAGCATCAGCGCGGACGTCACGACGTAGAAGCCGTGCAAGGCCCAGATCGGCCCCGCCGGCAGGTGCACCACGTAGATGCAGTAGACGGCGTTGCCGACGTTGGCCAGGACAAGGTTCGCCGGGCTGTACGACCTGAGGTCGCGGGTCCGGAGCGCCTTGATCACCATCGGCAGCGCGCTCGACGCGAAGAGGATGGTGGACACCGTCCCCGCGAGCAGAGCAACGCTTGCGCCAGTCATGCCACCGACGCTAAGGATCCGTCCCCGCCTGCCGCGTCGGACGGACTACCCAACCTGCCCAGGCCCGCTCCTACGAGGTTTGTCGTACGCGCGAGGTTGTCAGAGCTTGATCCAGTACCGGCGGGTGGTGCCCAGCCAGGTCTCGCGGATGTCCTCCAGGACACCGCTGTTGCGCTCGATTGTCTTCGCCGACGCGGGGTTGTCGTCGTCGCAGGTGACCAGGATCCGATCCATGCCACGCTTGCGGGCTCGGTCCAGCACCTCGCCAAGTGCCCACGCCGCCAGCCCGCGACCCCGTGCCGACGGACGGACGCCGTACCCGATGTGACCGCCGCCCTCGAGCAACTTGCCGGACAACGCGTGCCGGAGCGTGATCGCGCCAAGGTAGTTGCCGTCCTCAACGATCCACCAGTACGTCGCGTGCACCCGATCGGGGGCGAGCGCCCGGGAGTCGTCGCTCTGCCGGCGCAACCGCTCGACCCACACGGCGAACCCTTCGACCGTGGTCAGGTCGTCGGCCTCCCCCACTCCGGCGCCGTCCTGGGATGCGTCGCCCCACTCGTGCGACGACTCCAGCCAGGAGTCCCGCAGTTCGACGGTCGGCTCGATCAGTTCAGGCATGGTCCGAGGGTAGGACCGGTCCAGGCGACGATCCCACCGAGTTTCTCCGCGGAGAAGACGAGGGCCGCTCACCCCAGTGGGGTGAGCGGCCCTCAGGAAGCCGGCCGAGTCAGGCGCCGGCGCCCTCCTGCTTGACGCCGGCGACCGCGGTCGGGTCGTCGATGCGGTACTTGCGGGCCGCCTCGGCGGCCACCTCCGGCTTGACGTCTCCGCGCTTGGCCAGGATCTCCAGCGTGGCCACGACGATCGACTCGGCGTCCACCTGGAAGTGGCGCCGCGCCGCGGCCCGGGTGTCGGCCAGGCCCCAGCCGTCGGTCCCGAGCGAGGTGTAGTCGTTCGGCACCCAGCGCGAGATCTGGTCCTGCACCGCGCGCATGAAGTCGCTGACCGCGACCACCGGACCCTGGGTGTCCTTCAATTGCTCGGTGATGAACGGCACCTGCTCCGGCTCCTCCGGGTGCAGCAGGTTGTGCTGCTCGGCCGCCACGGCGTCCCGGCGCAGCTCGTTCCACGACGTCACCGACCAGATGTCGGCGGCCACCGAGTACTCCTCGGCGAGGATCTGCTGGGCCCTGCGGACCCACGGCAGCGCGACACCGGACCCGAGCAGCTGCACCCGCGGTACGTCGTCACCCTCGGCGGTCTCGTACTCGTTGAAGCGGTACATGCCCTTGAGCAGGGCCGCGACGTCGAGGTTCTCCGGCTCGGCCGGCTGCGGGACCGGCTCGTTGTACACGGTGAGGTAGTAGAAGACGTCCTCGCCGAACGGCTTGTCCTTGTCCAGACCGTAGCCGTACATCCGGCGCAGGCCGTCCTTCACGATGTGCGCGACCTCGTAGGCGAAGCCCGGGTCGTAGTGCACCGCCGCCGGGTTGGTCGAGGCGAGCAGCGGCGAGTGGCCGTCCGCGTGCTGCAGTCCCTCACCCGTCAGCGTCGTACGGCCGGCGGTGGCACCGATCAGGAAGCCGCGGCCGAGCTGGTCGCCCAGCGCCCAGAGCGAGTCACCGGTCCGCTGGAACCCGAACATCGAGTAGAAGATGTAGAACGGGATCATCGGCTCGCCGTGCGTCGCGTACGCCGTACCGGCCGCGATCATCGAGCCCATCGCGCCGGCCTCGCTGATGCCCTCGTGCAGCAGCTGGCCCTGCTCGGACTCCTTGTAGGACAGCAGCAGGTTGCGGTCGACGGCCTCGTACTGCTGCCCGTGCGGCGAGTAGATCTTGGCCGTCGGGAACATCGAGTCCATGCCGAACGTGCGGTACTCGTCCGGGGCGATCGGGACGATCCGCTGGCCGATCTCCGGGTCCTTCATCAGGTCGCGGAACAGCCGGACCAGCGCCATCGTGGTCGCCACCGGCGAGTTGCTGCCCTTGGCCAGCGGCTTGTAGACGTCGTCGCCCGGCAGCTTCAGCGAGGTCTTCGGCGCCACCCGCCGCTGCGGCAGCGAACCGCCGAGCTGCTGGCGCCGATCCATCATGTACTGGTACTCCGGCGAGTCGGTGCCGGGGTGGAAGTACGGCGGGTTGTACGCGTCCTCGAGGGCGGAGTCCTCGATCGGCAGGTAGAGCCGGTCGCGGAACGCCTTCAGGTCGTCCGAGGTCAGCTTCTTCATCTGGTGGGTCGCGTTGCGGCCCTCCAGCGCCTCGATCGTCCAGCCCTTGATGGTCTGGGCCAGAATCACCGTCGGCTGCCCGACGTGCTCGGTCGCGCTCTTGAAGGCGGCGTACACCTTGCGGTAGTCGTGACCGCCGCGGGGCAGCTTGCGCAGGTCCTCGTCGGACAGGTTGCTGACCATCTGCTGGAGCCGCTGGTCGCCGCCGAAGAAGTTGTTCCGGATGTACTCGCCGGACTCGACCGAGTAGGTCTGGAACTGACCGTCGGGCGTGGTGTTCATCTTGTTCACCAGCGCGCCGTCGTGGTCCTGCGCGAGCAGCGCGTCCCACTCCCGGCCCCAGATCACCTTGATGACGTTCCAGCCGGCGCCGCGGAAGTACGCCTCCAGCTCCTGGATCACCTTGCCGTTGCCGCGGACGGGACCGTCCAGCTGCTGCAGGTTGCAGTTGATCACGAAGGTGAGGTTGTCCAGCTCCTCGCGGGCCGCCAGGCCGATCGCGCCGAGCGACTCCGGCTCACCCATCTCGCCGTCACCGAGGAAGGCCCAGACGTGCTGCTGGCTGGTGTCCTTGATGCCGCGGTGGTGCAGGTACCGGTTGAAGCGCGCCTGGTAGATCGAGTTCAGCGCGGCCAGACCCATCGAGACGGTCGGGAACTCCCAGAAGTCCGGCATCAACCGCGGGTGCGGGTACGACGACAGGCCGTTGTGCGGACCGCGGGACACCTCCTGGCGGAAGCCGTCCAGCTGGTCGGCGGACAGCCGGCCCTCGAGGAACGCCCGCGCGTACATGCCGGGGGAGGCGTGACCCTGGATGAAGATCTGGTCGCCGCCGCCGGGGTGGTCCTTGCCGCGGAAGAAGTGGTTGAAACCGACCTCGTACAGGCTGGCCGCGGACTGGTAGGTGGCGATGTGGCCGCCGACCTCGAGGCCCTTGCGGTTGGCCTTGCTCACCATCACCGCGGCGTTCCACCGGATGAAGGCCCGGATCCGGCGCTCGACGTGCTCGTCGCCGGGGAACCACGGCTCCCGCTCGGGCGGGATCGAGTTGATGTAGTCGGTGCTCCGCAGCGCGGGCACCCCGACCTGTCGCTCCCGGGCCCGCTCGATCAGCTTGAGCATCAGGTAGCGCGCTCGCGCCTTGCCCCGTTCGTCCAGGACGGCGTCGAGCGATTCGACCCACTCGCGCGTCTCGTCGGGGTCGATGTCGGGGAGCTGGGTGGGCATCCCCTCGGTGATGATGGCTGGTGGTTCGTGTCCGGAAGCCACGGTGTCCTGCCGTTCTCTCTGGTTGTCTTCACCGCAATCCTGTCACCTGTTCGGAATGCGTTCTACTTCGCCTTCCACAGGGGCCTGATTACAGTCTCCCGCGCGTGATGTGAGCGGACACGGTCCGTACCCACCACGCGGATACCGGACACGTCACGGATCCCTGGTGCATACTTGCGCGACGCGGTACGTCACGATGGACTATCGCTACTGAAACCTACCCCCGGGCAGACGGGGACCACGGAGGAGGACACGTGAGCGCGACCGCGGACCACGCGGACGGCAAGAGCGGGGTGCCGAACATGGCGTCCCGGCTCGGCCTGGAGGCCGGCTGGGTCGTTCAGGAGATCGGGTACGACGACGACAGCGACGACAACTTCCGCGATGCGATCCGGGAGATCACCGGGGAAGCGTTCGTCGACGACGAGACCGACGAGGTCGTGGACGTCGTACTGCTCTGGTTCCGCGAGGACGACGGAGACCTGGTCGACGCCTTCTTCGACATCCTCACCGACCTGAAGGCCGGCGGGGTCGTCTGGCTGCTGACGCCCAAGGTCGGGCGGGACGGCTACGTGGAGACCAGCGACATCGCCGAGGCCGCTCCGGTAGCCGGGCTGTCCACGACGAGCACGCTGAGCGTGACGGACGACTGGTCGGCGACCAAACTGGTGGTGCCGAAGTCGGGCCGCCGAGGCTGAGGTGGCCGCTGCCGTCGGCAGCCGGGCACCGGACTTCACCGCCCGCAACCAGCACGGCGAGCAGGTCCGGCTGAGCGACTACGCCGGGCGGGACGTCGTACTGGTCTTCTACCCGTATGCCTTCAGTCAGGTCTGCACGAGTGAGCTGGCCGCGCTGCGGGACCGGCCGGAACTGCTCGCGGCGGCCGAGTTCCTGGCGATCTCGTGCGACCCGATGTTCACCCTGCGGGCGTACGCCGACGCGCAGAAGCTCGAGTTCGGTCTGCTCAGCGACTTCTGGCCGCACGGGGCGATCGCCTCGGCGTACGGCGTCTTCGACGCGGACCGCGGCTGCGCCGTCCGTGGCACCTTCGTGGTGGACCGGACCGGTGTCATCCGCTGGTCCGTCGTCAACCCGATCCCGGAGGCCCGCGACCTGGACGCCTACGCCGAGGCACTGGCAAGTCTGGGCGGCGACCTCGGGTAGACTCCTCCGGTCGTTTGATCCGGGCGGATAGCTCAGCGGTAGAGCGCTTCCCTTACAAGGAAGATGTCGGGGGTTCGAATCCCTCTTCGCCCACCTCCAGCAGCGGCAGGGCGGCGAAAGAAAGCCCGGCCCAGAGGCGGCGGGACAGCTCCTCGGGGTACGGCGTGACGGTGAGTTCCAAGCCGACGACCGCGACCAGCCGTCGGGTCACGTCGTACGCCGCCCAGCCTGGATCGCCGGTGTGGGCGAAGGCGGTCCACGCCGTACGGAAGTGCCGCGAGACCTGCTCCGCGGCAGCGAGTGGTTCGGCGTCGAGCAGGAAGCCGAGCAAGGCTCCCTGCGTGGCGCCGAACACCAGCGGAGAGTCGAGGCCGTGGCACGCGCCGAGCCCGGCGTCCGGCCAGGCCAGCTCATAGGCGTACGCGCGGCCTCCGCCGGCGACCTGTGCTTCGGCCAGCCGATGGCTCGGCATCCGGAACAGCCAGTCGGAGTGGACCAGCTCGTAGAGCCGCTCCGCGCCGGCGTTCGGGTAGGCGTCGCGGTAGCCATCCGGCGCGAGCATCCGCAGGGCCGTCGCGGCGTCCTCGTCGGTGAGGTTGCCGAGGCGGCCGTCGGCCGCGAGGAGCAGGCGGTACTCGTCCCGGGTGTGGCCCGCGATCAGATCGACGTCGCGACCGGCGCCGGCGGCCAGGGCGTCGAACGGCGTCCGGGGCAGGACGTCGCCGTCGACGACCGGCGCGAACGGGATCTTCGTGTAGGCGGCCGTGCCCCAGCGTTCGACCTGCGGGACCATCGCGGTGTTCATCGCGTCCCCGGCGGCGACGATGTCGGCCGTCGGGACCCCACGCAGGTCGTCGGCGGTCGGCCTGCGGCCCAGCCGGGCGGCGATCGCCGTCATGAGGTCGGCGGCCAGCGGTGCCGAGAAGTACGTCCCGGGCGCACTCTGCGCGATTGCCCGGCGGAACAGACCGGCCGTGCGGGGCATCGCGAGGAGCGCGGCGATCGAACCGGCGCCGGCCGACTGTCCGAACACGGTCACCTGAGCCGGGTCGCCGCCGAACGCGGCGATGTTCGCGCGCACCCACTCCAGCGCGGCGACCTGGTCGAGCAGACCGCGGTTCGCCGGAGCGCCTTCCAGCAGCCCGAAGCCGTCGACACCGACCCGGTGGTTGAACGTCACCAGGACGACCCCACCCTCGCCGGCCAGCCGTGCTCCGTCGTACGTCGGATCGCCGGACTGCCCGAACTGGTAGCCACCGCCATGGATCCACACCATCACCGGGAGCGCGGCGTCCGTCCCGGGTTGCGGAGACCAGACGTTCACTGTCAGCCAGTCGTCGCCGGCGACCGGGTTCGACGACAGCCCGAAGATCATCGACTCCGGCGGCGGAGGCCCGAACGAAACCGCCGCGCGGACTCCGTCCCAGCCCTCGGCCGCCTGCGGGGCTGCGAACCGCAGCTCGCCCACCGGGGGTTTGGCGAACGGGATGCCACGGAAGACCGCGAGGCCGTTCTCGATGCTTCCCCGCACCAGTCCGGTGGTCGTGCGGACCACGTCCGGGCCCCTGTCGATCATGGGCCTCATGCTCTCGCGTGGCCGCACGATCCGTCGCGGAGGTTTTGGGCCGCGGGCCGTATCGGAACCGGCCGGCACTCGTTGTGATCGGTGTCGGTGATCGATGGAATTCTTAACCATCGGCTGGTGAGAACGGACTCCACCTGGGCCGGTCGCGGCTGGTAGGGTTCACGGCTGTCGGTCGGCGCGATGACGCACCGGGTCCGCCCCGGACACGGCATCGTTCCGGCAGGCGGAAACGGGGCTTGTCGTCGGTGAGAGCGAGACGGGTGTGCCCTGAGCCCGGCTCCGTCCAGTTCGGGAGGCGCGTGTCCGTGGGTCGCCAACTGGCTGGCGCCACCGTTGTTGCTCACCGTGTCGTGGTGGTGGGACCGGAGTGGTGAGGAGCAGTGTGGACCGGCCGGCGATCTCCACCGGGCCGGCCCTGATGATTCCCGCTGGGTACCCCCGCGACCTGCCGAGCGCGCTGCTGCGGGCCGCCCGCGACTTCGCCGGCGCCGGCGTGGTCGAGATCGGCCCGGACGGCCGCGAGACCAAGCTCGACTTCCCGACCCTGCTCGAGCTGGCCGCCCGGATCCTGGCCGGCCTGCGGGCGAACGGCGTACGCGCCGGGGACCCCGCGGTCGTGCACTGCACCGAGCCGGTCGGATTCTTCGCCGCGTTCTGGGCCTGCACGCTCGGCGGCATCCGGCCGCTGCTGATGGCCCCGAGCCCGGACGGCGACCGGACCGAGGCCGGCCGCGAGCGGCTCCGCAAGGTCACCGACCTGCTCGGCTGGACCGTCCTGATCGGCCGGCCGTCCGACCTCCCGAACGACCTCGGCCTGCCCGTCCTCGACCCGGACGCGATGGCCGGCCACGAGCCGACCTCGGACTTCCACCGCCCGGCCGCCGACGACGTCGCCGTACTCATGCTGTCGTCCGGCTCCACCGGTGCGCCGAAGATCGTGCAGCTGACGCATCGCGGGCTCGTCGAGTTCGCCGCCGGTACGCCGGCGATGCTGCCGGTCCGGCCCGGTCAGACCACGCTCAACTGGCTGCCGCTGGATCAGAGCGGCGCCTTCCTGCTGTACCACCTGCTGCCCGTGTTCACCGGCTGCACGAACATCCACGTGAACACCGGCTGGGTGCTCGCGAACCCGCTGCGCTGGCTCGACCTGATGGACCAGCACCGCGTCAACCACTCCTGGTCGCCGAACTTCGGCTACCGCCTCGCCACTGCCGCGATCGCCAGTGAGCCCGATCGGCACTGGGATCTGTCCGCGTTGCGCAGTCTGGTCAGTGGTGGCGAGCAGATCACGGTCCCGGTGGTGTCGGAGTTCCTCCGGCTGACGAACCGGTTCGGCGTCGTACCCGAAACCTTCGTCGCGGCGTGGGGGATGACCGAGACGGTCACCGGGATCACGTTCGCCCGCCCCGGCCTGACGCCGAACGTGCACCGCGTCCGGATCCCACCGACCGGTGTGGTCGAGTGGGTCGACCAGCGGCCCGCGACCGGGAAGGTCGCGGTCGCGCGCCCGGGCAAGCCGCGGGCCGAGGCGCCGGGCGTGCTGAGCCTGGTGTCGGTGGGTGCGCCCGCGCCCGGGACGACCGTGCGGATCGTCGCGCCGAACGGAGCCGTCCTGCCGGAGGGGCGGATCGGTCAGCTGCAGGTCGCGTCAGCGCGGGTGACGCCCGGGTATCTGGGCAACCTGGAGGCCGACCGGGCCGCGTTCCCGATCGGCAACTGGCCGGCCCGCAAGTGGCTCGCGACCGGTGACCAGGGCTTCGTTACCGGCGGGCAGGTCGTCATCACCGGCCGGGACAGCGAACGCATCATCATGTCCGGGAAGCTGTACTACGCGCACGACATCGAGTCCGTCGCCGCGACGGCCGTCGGCGCCCAGCACGGCCTGGTCGCGGCCTGCGGCGTTGCGGACGCCGAGAGCGGGACCGACCGGCTGGTCGTCTTCTACGCGCTCACGCTGGAGTCGATCCCCGGCATGGACCAGGCGATCCGCAGCCTGATCCAGGGCCGGCTCGGTCTGTCGGCCGAGGTCGTCGGCGTACCGCGGCGCGACTTCCCGACCACCCCCGGCGGCAAGATCCTCCGCCCACTCCTCAAACAACGCTGGATCGACGGCACCCTCGAATCCCCACCCGGCGCGTACGTCGACCCCGCCGGAGCCAGCTCCTACTCCGGCCCCGCCGGCGAAGGCCCCCTCGCCGACCCCGCCCAACTCATCACCGACGAGGACCCCTCCGAACGCACCACCGAACTCCCCATCGTCCGCCTGGCCTGGAAACGCACCCTCCAGCAATCCATCCCCACCCCACCCCAACGCCCCACCCTCGGCGCCCACCCCCCTGAGTCGACCGCACCCGAGCCCGAGCCAGCCCCCGAGCCTGACGCACTCACCGCGCCGCCCACGAACCCCGATCCGGCCGACCACACTGCGCCCGACACGGACCACGTCGCCCCCGAGCACAACCCCGAGCCGACCGACGAGCCAACGCCCGCCGGCGAACTGGCACCTGCGGACGACCAGCCAGCGGAGCCAGCCACCGAGCTGACCGGGCCCACGGCCACCGAGCCCGAGCTCGCCGACAAGCCAGCACCCGCCGACGAGCCAACACTCGCCGAAGAGGCAGCGCGAGCAAAGGAGTTGGCGCCTGCGGATGCCCAGCCGGCCGAGCTTGCAGTTGACCTGGCCGAATCCGAGGCGACCGAGCAGGAGCCTGAGGCCACCGAGCTGACCGAGCCGGGTCCTGCAGGACTGACTGAGTCCGAGGCCACCGAGCCCGCACTCGTCGAAGGCGAGGCACCCGAGGACGAAGCGGTCTCGGACGGGCACCAGGGCCTCGATGAGCCCGAGTCCGCCGAGGAACCAGCGTCCGCCGACCCGCAGCCAGCGCGGCAAGCCGCCGAGCAAGAGCCCGAGGCCGCTGAGCCCGAGACCGGGGTCCGGGACGACCAGGCCGAGACCACCGAGCACGAGCCCGACGCCGCTGAGGCCGGGACTACCGAGGACGAGCCAGACGCCGCTGAGGCCGGGACTGCGGAGCACGAGCGTGAGGACGCTGAAGCCGAGGCGGCCGAGGCCGAGCCCGCCGAGGAACCAGCGCCCGCCGACCCGCAGCCAGCGCTGCAAGCCGCCGAGCAAGAGCCCGAGGCCGCTAGGCCCGAGACCGGGGTCCAGGCCGGCGAGACCGAGACCACCGAGCACGAGCCCGACGCCGCTGACGCAGAGTCCATCGAGCACGAGCGCGAGGCTGCTGACGCCGAGGCAGCCGAGACCGAGGGCCAGGCCGCCGAGACAGAGGTGGCTGAGGCCGAGCCCGCCGACATACGAGCGGCTGCCGAGAGTCAGCCTGACGAGCACGCGGCGGAGCTCGCTGGGCCGGACCCGAGCACGGACGCGGAGCCGATCGCGGCGGTAGAGCCGGGCACGGAGATGCGTCCGGAGCAGGTCGCGCAGGTGCAGCCCGAGCCGATCACCGGCCCGGAGTCAGAGCCGGTTGCGGAGGTTGACTCGGAGCCGATCACCGACCGGGAGTCAGAACCCGTTGCGGAGGTCGACCCGGAGCCGATCGTCGACGGGGAGTCAGAGCCGGTCGCGGAGGACGGCCAGGGCCCGATCGTCGGCGTGGAGTCGGAGCCGGTTGTGGTGGTCGAGCCGGAGCACGTTGCCAAGGTGGAGCCGCAGTCGGTTGTCGAGTCTGCCGAGGCGCCGGAGTCTGCCGACGTACCGGAGTCTGCCGAGGCGCCGGAGTCTGCTGAGGCGCCGGAGCGTGCCGACGTACCGGAGCTCGTGGGCGGGCTGGCTGGTGAGTCGGAGGCCGACATTCCGGGCGAGGCTGCGTCAGCGGAGCCTGAGCCAGCTGGGCCTACCGCAGAGTCCGGCGAGCACGCCGAGTCGATCGACGCTGAGCCGATTGGGGAGGTCGAGGCTGACGCCGCCCCTGAGCATGTTGCAGCTGTGGTGGAGCGGCAGGCGGGTGACGTACCAGCTGAGGCCGCGGCAGTTGCCGAGTCCACCGAAGCGACCGCGGACCAGGCTGAAGCGGAAGTAGGCGCCGAGTCCGTCGCGGCGTCCCCGGAGTACACCGAGTCCGAGCCGGCGCGTGAGTCTGAGTCGGTTCCCGGGAACGTCGCGCCGTCTACACAAGCCGCCGAGCCTGAGCCGGTGCGTGAGGCTGCGTCGGTTTCGGAGAGCGTTGCGGCGTCTGCGCAAGCTGCCGAATCCGAGCCGGTGCATGAGACTGGGTCGGCCCGCGAGAGCGTTGTGGCCTCCGCGGAGGTAGCCCAGCCGGAGCCTGCGGGGGTGCGGCAGGGTGTGGTGAAGGCTGCTGTGGTGGTGGAGCCGGTGGCTGTGGTGGGGGTGGCTGGGCGGTTCCCGGGGGCGGAGACGCTGGAGCAGTTCTGGGACAACCTTGTGGGTGGGGTGGAGAGTGTTCGCCGGTTCTCGCCTGAGGAGGTGAGTCAGGCGGGCGGGCAGGTCGGCGACGGGATGGTCGCCGTGAGCGGGGTGCTCGACCATGTCGAGTCGTTCGACGCGAAGTTCTTCGGGCTCAGCGATCGTGAGGCCGAGCTGATGGAGCCGGCCCAGCGGCTGTTCCTCGAGGTCTGCCACCAGGCGCTCGAGCACGGCGGGTACGCCGGCACGTCGAGCCGCGTCGGCGTCTTCGCGGGCTCCGGCATGAACCTCTACAACCGCCAGCACCAGTCCCGCGACTCGCTCGCCACCCGGCTCGCCTACAGACTCGGCCTGACCGGGCCCGCGATCGGCGTCCAATCCGCGTGGTCCTCGTCGCTGGTCGCCGTACACCTCGCCTGTCAGGCTCTCCGCTCCGGCGACGCGGACCTCGCGCTCGCCGGCGCCGCCGCCGTACAGATGCCGCAGGCAACGAGTTACCACCCGGGTCCGGAGTCGATCCTGTCGCCGAGCGGGCAGGTCCGCGCGTTCGCCGGGGACGCCGACGGCACGGTCGGTGGCAACGGTGTCGCCGCCGTACTGCTGAAGCGCCTCGACCAGGCCATCGCCGACGGAGACACCGTGTACGCCGTGATCCGCGGCACCGCGGTCAGCAACGAGGACGCTCCGGCGGGCAACCAGGTCGAGCTGATCGAGCGCGCCCTGGAGCGGGCCGGGTTCGCGGCGGACTCGCTCAGCTACATCGAGGCCAACGCGATCGGCAGCACCACCGGCGACTCCGCCGAAGTCAAGGCCCTCACGACCGCGCTGCGCCGGCACACTGACAAGGTCGGCTTCTGCACGATCGGCTCGGTCAAGCCGAACATCGGCCACCTCGACAGCGCCGCGGGCATGGCCGGCCTGATCAAGACCATCCTGATGCTGCAGCACCGGATGCTGGTCCCGACGATCAACTACACCGCGCCGAACCCGGGGCTCGCCCTCGACGGCAGCCCGTTCGTGATCGGCACCGACGTACGCGACTGGGAGGCGGGTACGACGTTGCGCGCGGGTGTCAGCGCCCTCGACGCCGGCGGCACCCACGCGCACGTGATCCTGGAGGAGGCCCCGCGGCAGATCCGCCGTGGCGACGACGGCCCCGTCGTACTGCCGCTCTCCGCCCCCGACCCGGACGCATTGGCCGACCTGGTCGAGCTGTACCGCACGGACCTCGGCCATGGCACCGGTCACCGCCTTATCGACCTCGCTGGTACGGCGGCGCTCGGCCGCCCCGCGCATCGGCACCGGATCGCGGTCGCGGGCTCGTCCGAGGCCGAACTGGTCGACGCACTTGGCTCAGCCCAGGCAGCCGAGGTGCCGCGCGGTGGACCCGGCCCGCTCGGCTATGCGTTCACCGGACAGGGCGCTGCGCGTCGAGGGATGGCTGCTGGGCTCGCTGCGCGATTCCCGGCGTTCCGGTCGGTGCTGGACGAGTGTGACCGCGTCTACCACGAGGAGACCGGCGGAAGCCTGCTAGAGCTGTTGCTGACGCCTGCTGGTACGTCGGAGGGCGTGTGGCCGACCGAGACCGCGCAGCCGGCGCTGTTCGCGTTCGAGCTGGCGTTGGCGCGGTTGTGGCAGTCGTTCGGCGTGCAGCCGGCGTTGGTCGTCGGTCACAGCGTGGGGGAGTACGCCGCGCTGTGCGTGGCGGGCGCGTTGTCGTTGGCGGACGGCGTACGCCTGACCGCGAAGCGCGGCCAGCTCATGCAGCGTGGCACGGTTCCGGGCGCGATGGTCGCCGTACGCGCGGACGCCGACCGGGTCCGCGAACTCGCGCAGACGACCGGTGTGGAAGTTGCCGCGGGCAACGGTCCGCAGTCGTTCGTGCTGACTGGGTCCGAGGTGATCGTCGGGCAGCTCGCGGCGCAGCTGGATCGGCTGGAGGTCGCCTGGCAGCGGCTGGATGTGGATCGGGCGTTCCACAGTTCGTTGGTGGATCCAATACTGGCCGACTTCGCGGAGATCGTCCGGGAGATCACGCTCAAGCCCTTGCGTACGCCGATGGTGTCGAGCTGGTCCGGCGATCTGCTCGAATCCGGGACTGTGCTGGACGGCGATTATCTGGTCGGGCAGTTGCGGCAGCCGGTGCTGTTCGGCGACGCGGTCGAGGCGGTGACGGCGGCCGGTTGCCGGCGCTTCCTGGAGCTCGGGCCGGATGCGGTGCTCAGTCCTGCCGGACGCCGGATCGCGCCGAACAGCACGTGGATCCCGGCGCAACGGCTGGGCCAAGACCCCGTCCTCGCGACGATGAACGGCCTCGCCGAGCTGTACGAGCAGGGCACGGAGATCGCCTGGTCGAAGGTGTACCCGGACGGCGGCCGCGTGCCGCTGCCGACGTACCCCTTCCGCCGCGTGCACCACCCGGTCGACGCCTCCGTGACGGTCGTCGCTGGTACGACGTCTGCCGGGGACGCGAGCACTGGTGGGGCGCGGCAGCCGAATGCTTTCGAGCGTGCAGCTCGCGCGCAGATGGTGTTCGCCCCGCCGTCGAGTGCCGCGGTGAAGCGGATCCCGCTGGACCCGCCGGACGAATCGGCTCCCGCCGAGGTCGAGCCGGTGGATGATGTCGCCGAGCGTTCGCCGTTCGCGCTGCCGGCCGAGACACATCAGATCGACGCGGACTATCTGGCCCAGGCCGGCTCGCTGTCCGGCGACGAGGTATCAGCCGAACGCTACCGCGATGCGCTCAACGCAGTCCTCGACCTCACCTGCGCCGAACTCAGGCTCGATCCCTACGACCTCACCGTCGACCACACCTTCGCTGAACTAGGCGCAACCCCCGCCTCCATGGCGCCAGTCATCACCCAGATCAACAACCGCTTCACCGTAGAACTAACCCCCGACGAACTCTTCGCCACCTACACCACGCCCCACAAACTAGCCACAGCCGTAGCCATCCACACCGCAAACGTTGCCGAGAGCACCGAGTCGGTGAGCGTTTCTGCCGAGCCCACAGGCGTCGCTGCGGAGGCCGAGGACGGTGCGACGCCGGAGGCCGCCGCGCAGTCCGACGACAACGCCGCAGACGCGGCCGCACCTCAGGTCGAGGGTCGTCCTGCGACCACCGTACGCGCGCAGGACGACCCCGCCGCCCGGGACGCCCGTGCCGCAGCCGAGGCGGGTGCTGCGACAGCCGACCGTCCCACCACGCACGCCGAGGACGGTGCGACGCCGGAGGCTGCCGCGCAGTCCGACGATGGTGCTGCGGAAGCGGCTGTCGCGCGGGTCGAGAGTGGTGCTGCGGCGAGGACCGTCGTTCGGGCTGAGGGCGGTGTCGCGGGAGAGCGTGCCGAGCAGGTCGTGGATGGTGGCGCGGAAGCGGCCGCCTCGCGGGTCGAGGGCGGCGCCGAGGGTCGCGCTGGCTCGCAGGCAGAGGACGGTGCTGCGGCCGACGAGGCAGTCGGCGAGATAGATGCCGGGACGGCCGCGGAAGCTGGTTTGCAGACGCCCGCGGAGCCGGTGGAGCAGGGTCTGTCGACAGCGGAAGTCGCTGCTCGGACCACCAATGGTCCGGTGGCCGAGGCTGACGCGGAGGCGGAAGCTGCTGCGGAGGCGGCTGGTTCGGAGGTGGCGGCTGACGCGGAGGTGGCGGCTGGTTCGGCGGCGGGGGCTGGGGCGGCGGGGGTAGTTGCCGATGCGGCGGTCGGTGATGGGGCTCGGGGTGAGGCGGGGGCGCGGGATCCGCGGGCTGCGTTGGCGGTGCTGGGGTCCGGGCTGGCTGAGCTGGCGGCGAAGGTCGACGAGGCCGCGGCCGCGACGAGTGAAGCCGAGTTGCCTGGGAGCGGGATGGCCGCGCTCATGTCGCAGCAGCTTCGGGTCGCAGGTCAACTGGTCGACGGCGTCACCAAGCTGATGCGCGAGCAACTCGCACTCCTCACACCCGAGGTCACTGAGGACATCGACACGGATGTGACCTCAACTGAGCCCGTCGCACAACTGGTCGACGCCGGCGACACCGCACCCGCTGCAAACAACCCCGGTGATGCCGCGTTCACTGCAGATAAGCCCGGCGAAGACACGTCCGCCGCCGGCCGGACCGGCGAAGGCGCGTCCGCAGACGAGGCCGGCGTATCGCCGGAGTCCGAGCCAGCGGTCGATGAGTCCGTCGTACCGGCCGCCGAGCTGAGCGGCGATGAGGCCGTGGTGCAGTCGACGGAGCTCGGCGGTAGTGAGCCCGCCGCGGCGTCGGCCGTGGTCGGCGGCGATGAGTCCGGCGTAGCTGCGATCGAGCAGGCCGTTGAGGAGTCCGGCGAAGGTGCGTCCGCCGCCGGGTCCGGTGAAGCTGCGTCGGCCGCCGGGTCCGGTGAAGCTGCGTCGGCCGCCGAGTCCGCCGTACGGCGGGAGTTCGAGCCGAGTGGTGAGGAGTCGTCGGCGACCGCTGAGGAGGCGGGCGAAGGTGCGGCCGGCGCCGACGAGGGTGGCGTTGCGGCCGAGGGTGAGCCGACCACCTACGAGCCCGCTGTGGCGGGTGGGGACGGGGCTGGCGGTCGGGTGGGTCGGGCTGTCGACGAGGGTGCGGCTGAGGGGGAGGTGTGGCGGCGGGATTTTGGGTATTGGAGTTTGGCGTTGGCGGGGGGTGAGCCGTTGGTTCTGTCGTCGGATCGGGGGCGGCCAGCGGGTGAAGGAGCGGTTGCCTCGGTCAAGAAGGAGTTGGCGGACGAGCTCGGGGACGCGGTGTTCGTGTTCAGCCGGGAGCGCAAGGTCAGCCCGCTGATGACGATGCTGGCGGCGGTCGGGACTGTGCTCGGCCGGTTCGCGGCGCAGGACGACGTCACGATCGGGTCGGCGTTGATCCGGCCGCAGGGGGACACCTCGACGACGATCCGGCGGCCGCTGCCGCTGCGGATCGATCTGTCCGGGGAACCCGACCTCGGCGAGCTCGCGCAGCGGGTGCGCGACGTGACCACCGGCGCGTTCGACCACGCCGGCACCAATCTCGCCCTACTGCAACGCGACCCGCTCTTCCAGATCCTGGTCGAGTTCGAGGACGGCGACGACGAACTCCCGGACTCCATCGACCTGCGGCTGCGGCTGACCCACCACGGCGCCGGCATCACCTGTACGGCGGACTACCGGTCCGGGCTGTTCGACCAGACCACCATCGACCGCCTGCTCGCCTACCTGGAAGCAGTGTTGCGCCGGGCAACGACCCAGCCATACCTGCGTCTGCCTGAGCTCATGCTCCCGATCGAATCCGATCTGGAAACACTCCGCGAGCTCGAAGGCGACCTCGAGCCCACCGGCCCGGTCGGTCGGGTACGACGCGATGCCGTCGTCGCCGGCGAACTCAGCGGACTGCACACGCTCTTCGAGCAGCAGGTCGCCCGCACCCCCGACGCGATCGCGCTGATCCAGGGCGAGCGCGAACTCACGTACGCCGAATTGGACCGCCGGTCCAACGCGGTCGCGTGGCAGCTGATCGACCTCGGCGTGAAGCCCGGGCAGCTGGTCGCCGTACGCGTTGCCCGAGGCACCGAGTTGGTCGTCGCGGTGCTCGCCGTACTGAAATCCGGCGCGGCATACCTGCCGCTGGACCCCGGCGTACCGGAGTCGCGCTGGGGGTTCATGATCCAGGACGCGTCCGCGGTCGCGTTGGTCGGTGACGACGCGGCGCTGGCCGATCGGCTCGGGCTGCGGCTGGTTCCGGTCGCCGCGACGGATGGCGACCCGCGGGCGCGACAGGCGCCGCCGGTGCGAGCCGCGGCGGATGACGTTGCCTACTGCATCTACACGTCGGGCTCGACGGGGAATCCGAAGGGCGTCGTGGTCCCGCACCGCGGCCCCGTCAACCTGGTCCGGCACTACCTGCGGACCCGGCGGTCGCTGCGGACGTTGCAGTGGACGTCGTTCGGGTTCGACGTGCACGTGCAGGAGATGTTCACCACGCTCGCGTCAGGCGCCGCGCTGGTGCTGATCGGCGAGGACGACCGGTACGACCCGGACGCGGTGATCGCGGCGCTGCGGGATCACCGGGTCGAGCGGTTGTTCATGGCGTTCAGCCCGTTGACGGCGTTGCTCGCGACGATGCGCCGGCTGCCCGAACTGCCCGCGTTGCGCGAGATCGTCGCCGGTGGTGAGGCGATGGTGCTCACGCACAAGGTGCGGGACTTCCTCGAGGCGCATCCGGAGTGCAGGCTGTTCAACGAGTACGGGCCGGCCGAGGCGTCGATCGTGACCACGATCCACGCGGTCGACCCGGCCGAGGACCGGCCGTCGATCGGGCGTCCGGTCGAGGGCGTCGTCGTACGCCTACTGGACGAGGCGCTGCGGCCGGTGCCGGTCGGTGCGGTCGGCGAGATCCACCTCGGTGGTTCGGCCGTTGCCCAGGGCTACATCGGGCGGCCGGAGGAGACCGAGCGGGCGTTCGTGCCGGACCCGGGTCATCCGGGCGGGCGGCTCTACCGCAGCCGTGATCTGGGTCGTTGGCGCGTGGACGGGACGCTGGAGTACCTCGGCCGCGCGGACGACCAGGTGAAGATCCGCGGTCACCGCGTCGAGCCGGGCGAGACCGAACACGTGCTGGCCGACCAGCCTGGTGTGGTCGACGCGGTGGTGGTCGCGTGTGCGGACCCCGGGGGAGACACCTGCTTGATCGGGTACGTCGTCCTGGAGGACAGTGACCCGGCGGTGCTGGCCCGGTTGATGCTTGACCTGGGCAAGGAACTCCCGATCTACCTGGTCCCGGCGGATCTGATCCCGATCGAAGAGCTCCCGCTCGACGACAACGGCCGGCTGGACCGCGATCTCCTCCCCGAGCCGGAGTGGCTCAAGGCATAGCAGTACCGCGTGACTCGAGCCCTCGCAGTACGGCGGTCAGACCTGTTCTGCACCGTGGACGGGGTTGTGGCGGTGGAGGCCCTCCCGCAACCACCGCCCACCGTCCACGGTGCAGAACCCGCGACGATCCTCATCCCTCCTGAGGATCGATCGCACTCCGCACCCGTCGGCGGAACAGTGATGAGGCACTGATCACGCAGACGAGCAAGGAGTAGATCGCCAGCGCCGCCCCGGCACTGCCGGCCGTGGATCCGACGCTGTCCGGACTGGATCCGTTCCCACCGGATCCGAGTGCTACCACCGCTGTGACCACGACCAGCGCGATCAACGGGCCGCTCCACCCGAGCACACCCATCCGCATCCCGTGCCCGTCGTCACTCGGTACCCGCAGGGCGCCGTGCAGCGAGGCGAGACCGCAGGCGGCGGCAACGTTCAGCAGCAGCAGGCGGGCGGCGACGTCCTGGAGCGACGCGCCGGCTGGGCCGGTCGCGTCGTACCCGAGCGCGTACAGGTCGACCGGGACGATGATCGCGGCGGCGCCGACGGCGGCGAGCTGGAACACCCGGGGTCGCCGGATCGAGTCGCGCAGGACGTCGTACTTCGACGTTGTCGTGACGACCAGAGCGGTGAAGAAGAGCGCGAAGAGGGGGAGTACCGCGACGTCCATCGGGACCGAGTCTCTCTGGTCGAGCGTTGCCCCGGACAACGCTGGCGGACGGTGGTGCCTCTTCTGCTGTACTCGGTGGTGCTGCGAGGGCGGCGGGCGAGTTTCCTCGCCCGTCGCTCACGCGTTCGGTTGGTCAGGCCCCCCTCTACCAACCGCTTCCGGCCGATCCAAGGCCCCCCTTGACCGACCGTGGATGACGTGCCCCCACCCCATCCATCCGTTGCATCGCGTGGAACGGGGTCGTCGTTACACGGATTCGGGTGATTGGGTAAGAATTGCGCAAAGGTGCGCGAGACAACCTTTTCCGAGCGCAAACACTGTGTGCCAAGTCTGAGAACCCCGGCTCGCGGGTCGGGGCGGCCGAGGTGAGGGGGATAGGCGGGGGGTGGAGGGGGCGGCGTGGGGGGTGAGGGTCGGCCGGAGCGGCTGGTGGTGCCGGGGCGGGGGGCGGTGGAGTGGGGCCGGGGCGGTGGAGTGGCGCGGGGCTAGGGGAGGGTGGACCAGGCTTGGTGGGCGGCGCCCAGGAGGCCGGCGTTGGCTAGTTGGGCGGGTTCTACGGTCAGGTCGGCGACGAAGGGGAGCTGGGCCAGGCGCTTCACCCAGGCTTGGACCGGGTCGAAGAGGACTGGGCCGGCCTTCGCCACACCGCCGCCGATGACGACTGTGGTGAGGTCGACCGTGACCGCGGTGGCGACGATGCCGGCGGCCAGTGCCTGGGCGCCGTCGTCGAAGATCGCCAGCGCCAGCTCATCGCCGGAGGCGGCGTCGGCGGCCAGTACGGCGGCGTCCACGTCCTCGTCCGCCCGCCAGCCGCGGCGCTTCGCCCGGGCAACCATCCGGGGCCCGCTCGCGTACGCCTCGACGCACCCGTACGACCCGCACGCACACGCCTCGCCGTCCTGGTCGACCACCATGTGACCGATGTGCGCGGCGTTGCCGGACTGCCCGATCAGCGGCTTGCCGTCAACGACCAGCCCACCGCCGACCCCGGTCGACACCACGATGCCGAGCAGCGTGTCGACGTCCCGCCCGGCCCCGGTCCAGTACTCGCCGAGCGCGAAGCAGTGCCCGTCCACTCCCAGCGTCACCGGTACGTCGCCGGCCAACGCCCGTACCCGCTCGACCAGAGGGAAGTTCCGCCAGCCGGTGATGTTCACCGGCGAGACCAGCCCGTGCTCCTGGTCCAGCGGTCCGGCCGAACCGATCCCGACCGCCAGCGGAGTGGCGTCGCCCCGGACGCGTTCGATCAGCTCGGCGAGCGCGGCGAACACCTTGTCCGCACCGCCGGGCGGCGTGAGGATCCGGTCGCCGGTGCGGATCGTGCCGTCCGCGGACACCAGAGCGGCGGCCATTTTCGTGCCGCCGATGTCGATCCCGAGGACCGTGCCCTGATTCATCTCTGCCTCGTCGCTCATGGTCCCCCAGTCAGTGCCGGTGCAGGTTGTCAGGTTGGCTGCTGTCGCCCGGGTGCTCGAGCCCGTGGACCAGCTGGACTCGGTCGTGCATGGCAGCGTTCAGCCAGCGGGCGAACGCTTCCAGCCGGGCGCTCTGCAGAAGCTCGCGATGCCAGTCCGCCACCGGTACGGCAGGATCGGCCGGCGGCTCCTGCCCGAGGACGTCGGCCGCGTACGCCAACTGCTCCGCCGGGATCCGGACGTCCGCGGTCACCAGGGCAGCGACCCGACGTACCGCCTCAGAACCAGCCAGCGCCGCTGCCGTGATGGACCCGACGGCGATCGCGGTCGACACGTCGATCGGATCCGGCTCGCCGGCCGGCGCGAAAGGAGTCGCAGGAACGGCGTCCGCGCGGCGGCGGAGCTCGTCGAGGCACAGTTGCTCGGTGAGCACGACCTGCGCGACCCACCGGGTGAGCTGGCGGCCTTCACGACTGTCGGGCCGGGGGAGCACGCAGGCGGCGTCACCCGCACGCAGGACCGCGAGCCGATCGTCGAGCAGCTCGCGGAGCACAGGTTCCCCGTTGAGGTACGCCATCACCTCCGGCGGCGCCACCGGCGCGTGCCTGTGCCCATGACCGTGGCCCATGGTCAGAGCCGCCGTCATCGGATCTCCAGGCGGACGGTGGGTGCGTACTGCGCGCGGCCGAACCACATCACCTTCGGCAAGACCCATGCGTGCGCCGGCGTCGCGTCGGCGGGTGCGTGGATCGGCACGGCGACGGTGACGGACGACTTCGGAGGTACGACGACCGGGCGGACGGGGTCAGGCAACCAGGACCAGGTCCCGTACGGCGATGCCAGCTGGAGCTCGGCGCGGATCTCGGCGGACGTGTTGTTGGTGAAGACCAAGTCCAGCGTCTCCGACGTACCGGGTGTCAGCCGGATGTCCTGGGTGGATGGCGCCACAGTGAGGCCGGTGGGGCGGCCGGGCTCGTTGTCGGGTGCACCAGAGCCGTGATCCGGCGCCTCGGACGGCGGCATGCCGAAGCCGAGGGTGGCAGTGAGCTCCGGGCTCTCGCCGACGAAGACCGTGACGACGTCCTCGACTGCTGTCACACCTGCGCCGCCGGCGAGGTCGTCGGTCTGGGTGAGTACCCGGGCGGCGACGAAGTACTGGCCTGGTGCGCAGTTCTCCGGTGGGGTGACGTTCGCGAGGTGGCGGACGTAGCCGCCGGGCTCGAGGTGCAGTTGACGATCGGATTGATCTGTTGTCCAACCATCCGGGAGCTGGATTGTCAACAATCCTGCGGCCGGGCTGTCGGCGTACTGGTTGGCGATCACCATCGAGAGCTCGATCCGCTTGCCGGCGGTCCGCGCGACCGTGGGGGAGACGGACAGGCTGACCGGGAGGAAGCCCAGCTGGGCGGGTCCACGGTTGTGCAGCCAGTAGCGCGCGTACGACGGCTGGGCCAGCTCGGCCGGTTGACCGAGTACGGCGGGGTTGGCGGGCTCGGTGTGGTCGAGGCCGAGGACGAAGGTGTCGACGGCGGAGCCGGGCAGGTCGATCGTGAGGTTGCCATCGGCAACGTCGATCGGGGCGCCGCGGTTCTCCAGCAGGTCGGCGTGGTGGGCGGCGGTGATCGGTAGTGCCGAGGAGATCGTTGCCGTCGAACCCAGACCTGTTGCTTCGATCAACCGTACGGTGACACCGTCCCGCGGGTCGGCCGGGACACCCGACCCGCGGGCGATGGCATTGCCGGCCGGCTTCACGGTGGAAACCAGCACGTCTCGCTCGGGCGTGACCTGCAGCAGGCTGTGCGTGGGTGGCAGGGTCCCGTCGTGTGCGGTGGTGGTTGCCGCTAGCAATGGCGAGGAGAACTCCTGGCCGCGGCTCGGCAGTTGCTGCTTGCGCCAGTCGCCGTCACCACTGGTCAACGCGTACCGGAACTCGTGCGTCCAGTGCTGCAACTGGAACGCCGACCCGTCCGGCGCCGTACGCCGTGGCGGGTCGATCCAGATCCCCGACGGCCAGCCGGTGCACGACCGCAGCAGTGATGCGTGCAGAGCGCCGGTCGCGTCGACCGCGAATCCCGGCAGACCGTAGGTGAGCAGTGCGACGGTCCGATCCTCGAACTCCTCGACGACGCCCTCACCAACCACGGTCGCGCTGATCCGGGCCTGTCCCAACTCCACGACAGCAGCCGCAACAGCCTCCGCCGTGGGCAGCACCACGGCCGGAATAGCCCGCACATCCCGCACATCCGCATTCGGCTGCCAGACATCCGCCAACGCAGTCCGCGGCGGAACAAACACAGCGCCGCCTGCGGCGGCGGAAGTGGTGGTGGTTGGCTGTTCTTCCTCAGCGTCCTGCAGTAGTGAAGCTGCTGTGCCGATCAGGATGCGGAGGTCGGGGAGGTTGGAGTCGACCTTGAGGTGGCCGTAGCGAGAGCCACCGGCCAACGACGTGGTGGCGGTTACGCCTACTCGGGCCAGGGCGCCGACCAGGTCGCGAACGTCGGCGGGCTCGGAGTCGTCGGGGACCACGATCTCGGCGATCGCGAGGGGGCGGGTGCCTACGTGGTTGCCGTCGGCATCCAGCAGGTCCACCCGCGCGGTGGTGCCGAGGCCGAACCAGGTATTGGCAGGGTTGTCCAGGGTCCAGGGCGCGGCGGCGCTGTCGACGTCGATCAGGCCGAAGCCGCGGCCGACGACTGCGCCGGCTACCTCGCTCAGCGGCAGCGCGCCTGGTACGTCGGCGGGGAACTTCACGCGGACCAGGCGGTCCGACTGCGCGTGGTCCAGGATCCGCGTGGTGAACTCGACCCGGTCCAAACCGTCGTACAGCGTGACGACCGCCTCGTAGGAGATCCCGTCGACCTCGCCGCGGCTGATCACCCGGCTGCCGAGCGGCCCCACCTGCGTGAACACCTTCGCCGGCGCCGCACCCGACCCGACGACCGGACCCGACGGGATCAGATGCCACGGGCCCTCGCCGAAGCGCGGATGATCCGGGTACTCCTCGTACACTCGCAGTTCGTTGCCGAGCCCCTTGAGGACCTCGCGCCCCGAAGCCTTCTCCACGATCGAGCTGACCCCGCCGCCCCGCGACGGATCCACAGTCACGCTGAAGTAGGAGTTCTCCACCGTCTCGCCCGAGCCGGGTCCCCAGACCGCGGCCGCCGTACCAGCGACCAGGCCGTAGCTCCGCCACCCCAGCGACGGCACGTCCCGCGCGAGGAAGGTCAGCTTGTCGCCCTCGACCACCGACGGCACCTCGGCCCCGTCGGCATCGACGATCCGCCACGGCCCCTCACCCGGCACCGCAACGCGAGGCAGATCGGTCCGCGTGAACGACAGTGTGTTCGTGACGACCACGGCCGACGACCCGAAGGCAGACGACCCGACATCAGACGACCCGAAGGCAGCCGATCCGAAGGCAGCCGTGTCGATCCGCGCCGCGAAAGCCGACAACGACGCGGTACGCGCGGCATCCGACAAGTCATGCGCCTCACGCCACCCGGTGACCAGGTCGATGTAGACCTGGTCCGACTCCGACCCGGTGATCGCGTCGTGGTGAGCGCCGTACGCGAGCTGCCGCCACACCTTGTCCAGCGAGGCTTCCGCGAACCGGCCGAACCCGAGCAAGTCGGCGTACGTGCCGAGCTTCTCCGCGTCGACCGCCGCGACCTCGGCCGCGCGCTGGGCCTGCTTGGTGTCGATGTACGACACGTCCTTGCCGGTGTAGATCGGGTTCATGTCCCGCGACTGCGGCGACGGCCGGCGGCCTTCGGCGGCCAGCTCGGCGCGGACCCGGTCCATGAAGTGCTTCGTCGTACCGCAGACGAACTTCGGCCACGCGTCGCGCGCGTTCCAGTCGTGGTGCAGCGCGGTGATCCAGTTGTTCGGCGGGGTGTAGTCACCGCCGACCGGCAGCAGCGTGTTGCGCGTCGCCGCGACCGTCTTCAGTGTCGCGAAGAGCTGGTATGCCGTGTCACCCGCGGCCTCGACACTCGGCGCGTTCTGCAGCTCCCAGCCTGGGCCGTAGTGGTCCGGCATGTAGTGCGTCAGTACTCCGTCCCCACTCGGGCTGATCCACTCGAACTCACTGTGGAACTGCATCACCGCGGCCGTGCCCGCCTTCGGCTCACTCCAGGCCTGCCGCAGCGGTCCCCACTGGTGGAACGGTCCGCGAGCCCACGCCGAGCCGGTCAGCCCAGCCTTGGCGAGGTAGCCGGGGAACTGCGGGTCGTGCCCGAACACGTCCAGCTGCCACGCGTTCTGGGGGTCGCCGCCGAGGATGTCGCGCTGGTAGCCGACGCCGTACACGATGTTGCGGATGGTGGTCTCGGCGCCGGTCAGGTTCGTGTTCGGCTCGTTGTAGGTGCCGCCGATGATCTCGACCCGGCCCTCCGCGATCAGCCGGCGCAGGACCGCGCGGTTCTCCGGGAAGGTGTCGAAGTACGGCTTGAGGTAGTCGAGCTCGGCCAGCACGAAGCAGTACGCCGGATCGCGCAGCGCCAGCTTGAGATGCGCGTCGACCAGGCTGAACGCGTTGTGCGTGTAGACCGGTCGCGTGGTGCCGTCGGGGCCCTGCAGGTCCCAGCTGGTCGTGTACGCCGCCTGCGTGTTCCACCAGACCGGGTCGTAGTGGAAGTGCGAGACCATCACCATCGTCCAGCCCGGTTCCGCGATCACCACCGTGCCGCTGTCCGACGCGACGTCACGCCCCTCGGCCGACACGATCACGGTCGCCGGGACACTCGTGCCGTACGACGAGCGCAGCAGCCCGTCGATCTCGAGCGGCACCTCGACCCGGACCGGCCCGTCGCCCGGCGGCAGGTCCGCCGCACCGGAGAGGCCGTCGCCGCTCACCCGCACCGACAGGGTGCCGTCGCCACGAGCACGCGTCAGCTCGACCCGCAGCAACTGGCGCGGATCGTCGTCGCTACCGGCGAACAACTCGGGCGAGGAGACGTGGGTGATCAGTACGGTCACGATGTCGGGCTCCGTCGAGAGCGGTCAAGGTCGAGAGACAACGTTATCCGTAGTCGGCCCGGACAGCGAGGGGACAATTTCAGGAATCCCCGCAAACCCGCAGGAATACGCCCGGGAAACGCCTTGACAACGCCTGACAACGATCGCCCTGACTCCCGTTGTCAGCTGCTGGACATTAGCTCTGGGTGATGGGGTGGCGCCCGGACCGCGCGCCGGGAGAGGGTAGGGGGATGAGTGAACAGTCCAAGACCTTCCCCGCCCCGCCGCCCCAGTCGGTGGATCGTGATGCCGCCGGTGCCCTGATCGTCGGTCTCCCCGGGACGACCGCGACCGACGAGCTACGCCGCGCCGTCGCCGGCGGACTCGGCGGGGTCATCCTGTTCACCCGCAACGTCGTCGACGCCGACCAGGTCACCGCGCTGACCGCGTCGCTGCGGGCCGAGCGGCCCGATCTGATCATCGCGATCGACCACGAGGGTGGCGAGTTCAGCCACCTCGCACCGGCGAACCGGTGGCCGCTGGCCTCGCCGCGGCTGCTCGGCGATCTGGACGACGTCGACCTGACCCGGGCGTCGGCCCGGGACGCGGCCGCGACGCTCGCGAGTCTCGGCATCGACCTGATGCTCGCGCCGTCGGTCGACGTGAACAGCAACCCGGCGAACCCGGTGATCTCGACCCGGTCGTTCGGCGCCACCGCCGAACTCGTCTCCCGCCACGGCGTCGCGTTCGTCGAGGGCGTGCACGAGGCCGGGATCGCCGCCTGCCCGAAGCACTTCCCGGGCCACGGCGACGTCGCCGTCGACTCCCACGTCGGCCTGCCCCGGGTCGACCGCTCGGTCGCGGAGGTCTCGGCGGTCGAGCTCGCACCGTTCCGGGCGACGATCGCCGCCGGCGCCGACGTGGTGATGAGCGCTCACATCGTGGTCTCGGCGTACGACGATCAGCCGGCCACCCTCTCGCATCGCCTGCTGACCGGGCTGCTGCGCGAGGAGCTCGGCTTCACCGGCGTGATCACCACGGACGCCCTGGAGATGCAGGCGATCACCAGGACCCGTTCGATCGAGGACGCCGCGGTCGCCTCGATCGGGGCCGGGGCCGACCTCGCCATGATCGCGGTCGGATCCGCCGATCCGCAGGTGCTGACCGCTCGCGTGGTCGATGCCGTCAGCAACGGTACGCTAGCCGCCGAGCGGGTCGCCGACGCCGCCACCCGGGTCCGCGCCCTCGCCGCCACGCTCGCCCGGCGCACCCGTCAGCCCGGTCTCGACGGTGCACCGATCCGCGAGGTCGCCGCCCGCGTCGTGGCCGGCCAGACGTTCCCCGCCCTGGGCGCGTCGACGTACGTCATCGATCTGACCCAAGGCCTGCACCCGGCCTGGAACCCTTATTTCAGTGGGCTTCTGGAGATCTTCACCCGGGTCGCGCCGGGCTCGGACGGCGTGGTCCTGCGCGGCGAGCATCGCCTGACGGACACCCATTCACCGGCCGGCAACGCGATCGCGGAGGCGGCGAAGGCAGCCGCCGGCCGGCCGTTGGTGATCGCCGTGCAGGACGCCGTGCGTACGCCGTGGATGCGCGAGGCACTCACGCACTTGTTGCAGGGCCGTGACGGCGACACCTTCGTGCTCTGCACTGGCATTCCCGAGGACCGGGCACTGGTTCCGGGCGGTGTTCCCACGGCCACCACGTCGGGTCGCAACGTGATCGTGCTCGAGGCGGTCGCGAAGGCGCTCACTCGGGACGGCAGCTGAGCTGCAGGTCCAGCGCCTGGTGCTCGACGTAGTTGAGGGCGTGGCGGACCGCGCCGACCGAGACGATCGCCTCGCCGAGCGACGAGACGGCGACGCGCGGCGGCGTACTGGTGAAACCGGCCAGGTGCTTCTCGATGTCCGGGAGGAGCGCCTGGGCCGCCTCGGCGACCGCACCGCCGAGGACGACCAGCTCGGGATTGAACAGGATGCCGAGCGTCGCCACCACCCGGGCGGTCCGTCCGGCCACGTGCTGAAGGATGCCTAGGGCAACCGCATCGCCGGCCTCGGCGGCGGCGAACACCAGCTCCGCGGTGACCGGCCGGTCACCGGCGAGCTCGCGCAGAGCGGTCCCGACGGCCGGGTCGGCGACCGCCGCGGCGCCCTGTTCGCGGGCCATCCTGGCGATGCCGTGGGTGTCGCCGACGCCCTCGACGAGCTTGAGGTAGACCATCTCGCCGGCCCCGCCGCGACTGCCGTGCAAGAGCCGGCCCGAGTCCATCAGCCCGGATCCGAACCGCTCACCGGCCAGCAGTACGGCGAGATCGCCGACATTCCGCGCGACGCCGAGCCAGTGCTCGCCGAGCGCGGCCAGGTTGGCGTCGTTCTCCAGCAGGACCGGCCAGCCGTGCAGGTCGGTCAGCCGCTTGGCCAATCCTGCGTCGAAGCGCCGCCAGAACTCGTCGTCGACCAGGATGTTCCCGTCCCGGTCGACCGGCGCCGCGACTCCGACACCGGCCGCAAGCACCTGGTCATTGGCGATCTCCGCGGCGGCGAGCGCCTCGACGACCGTCTCGTGCACGATCTCGGTCCGCTCACCGGGGCGCTGCACTCCGGCCACCGACCGCCCGGCCTTGGCGATCGTCTCGCCGCGGAGATCGCTGACCAGGACCGTGGTCCTGGCCGCGCCGATGTCGATGCCGAGCACGAAGCCCGCGCGGCTGTTGAACTCGAACCGTCGCGACGGCCGGCCCACGGAGGCGTCGTTGCGGCCCGGATCGTGCTCGACCACCCAGCCCATCGAGATCAGGTCGTTGCAGACCGCGTGCACGGTCGCCCGGGTCAGACCGGTCGCCTCGATCAGGCCGGTCCCGGTCATCACCCGGGCGCGGGTCAGCACGCCGAGCACCTTCCCCGCGTTCACCCGGCGCAGCATCGGCGGCGTGGCCGTGGGCGGTGTAGCCGGTGGTTTCGCCATGAAAAAGAAGCCCCTTGACCTGATCGTGAATCCGCGCGCAGAATACTGCAGAATCTAAATTTAGAGCCTATATAAACAACCGCGCAAGACTGACACTCGAGTGAGGCGACCGTGACCAGTCCGCAGACGACCGACCCCGACTGGTGGCGGCAGGCCGTCGTCTACCAGATCTACCCGCGCAGCTTCGCCGACTCCAACGGCGACGGCGTCGGTGACCTGCCGGGCATCATCAGCCGCGTGCCGTACCTGGCGGAGCTCGGCATCGACGCCGTCTGGCTGAGCCCCTTCTACCCGTCCGCCCTGGCCGACGGCGGGTACGACGTCGACGACTACCGCAACGTGGACCCGCGGCTCGGCACCCTGGCGGACTTCGACCTGCTGGTCGAGGCGCTGCACGCGGAGAACATCAAGCTGATCGTCGACATCGTCCCGAACCACACCTCTGACCGCCACGAGTGGTTCAGCGAGGCGCTCGCGGCCGCGAAGGGCACGCCCGCCAGGGACCGGTACATCTTCCGCGACGGCGAGGGCGACCAGCCGCCGTCGGACTGGGACTCGGTGTTCGGGGGATCCGCCTGGGCGCGGACCGACGACGGGCAGTGGTACCTGCACATGTTCGCGGCCGAGCAGCCCGACCTGAACTGGGAGCACCCGGAGGTACGCGCGGACTTCCTGCAGACACTGCGGTTCTGGTCGGACCGAGGCGTCGACGGCTTCCGTGTCGACGTCGCGAGCGCGCTGGTGAAGGACTTGTCCGAGCCGTTTCCTTCGAAGGCAACCCTGCCCCGGCAGTCCGAGTCGAACGGCGAGCACCCGCTGTGGGACCAGGACGGCGTCCACGAGATCTACCGCGACTGGCGGAACGTGCTGAACGAGTACGACCCGCCCCGGTCGGCCGTCGCCGAGGCGTTCGTACCGGCGGCCCGGCGGGCCCGGTACGCCAGTGCGGACGGGCTCGGCCAGGCGTTCAACTTCGACCTGCTGCAGGCTGACTGGGAGTACGACAAGTTCCGTCGGGTGATCGAGGAGAACCTCGCGCTGGCCGAGCAGAACGGGTCGTCGTCGACCTGGGTGTTCTCGAACCACGACGTGGTCCGGCACGCGACCCGGTACGGCCTGCCGAAGAACCCGAAGGGCGGCTGGCAGGACGGCAAGGACTGGCTGCTGAGCGACGGAACCGACCCGACGAACGACGTCGCGCTCGGACTGCGCCGGGCCCGGGCCGCGGTCCTGCTGATGCTGGCGCTGCCGGGATCGGCGTACCTGTACCAAGGTGAGGAGCTCGGTCTGCAGGAGGTCGGCGAACTGCCGGCGGCGAACCTGCAGGACCCGGCGTACTTCCGCTCCAAGGGCGCCGAGAAGGGCCGCGACGGGTGCCGGGTGCCGATCCCGTGGACCGTCGGCGGACTGTCCTTCGGCTTCGGCTCCGGTGGCTCGCACCTGGTGCAGCCGAAGTGGTTCGGTGCGTACTCGGTGGAGGCGCAGGTGGGCGATCCGGACTCGACGCTGAGCCTGTACCGCAAGGCCCTCGCCGTACGCCGGGGTCTGCAGGCCAGCAACTCACTGAGCTGGGTCGACGGCACCGACTGGGTCCTGCACTTCACCCGTCCCGGCGGCTGGCAGTCCGTCACGAACTTCGGCGCCGCGCCGGTCGAGCTGCCCGACGCCGCGGTGGTCCTGTCGAGCGGTCCGCTGGAGGGCGACAAGCTCCCGAGTGACACCACTGCCTGGCTGATCTGATGCGGCAGGATGGGGGTCGTGACCCCCACGCTTGCTGATGTGATCGCCGTCCTCGACCGGCTGTACAACCCTGCCTGGGCGGAGTCCTGGGACGCGGTCGGGCTGGTCACCGGCGATCCGGAGCAGCAGGTACGACGGATCCTGTTCGCCGTCGACCCGATGCGGACCGTGGTGGACGAGGCGATCGAGGGCGACTTCGATCTCCTCGTCACCCACCACCCGCTCCTGCTGCGCGGGGTCAACAGCGTGGCCGCGACCACGCCGAAGGGCCGGGTCGTGCACGACCTGATCCGGAGCAACACCGCGCTGCATGTCTGCCACACCAACGCCGACAACGCGAACCCGGGCGTGAGCGACGCGCTCGCCGCGGCCCTCGGCCTGCGGGACACCCGGCCGCTCAAGGCGCTGCCGTCCGAGCCGATGGACAAGCTCGTGGTGTTCGTGCCGGTCGACGAGACGCAGGCGATGATCGACGCGCTGGCGAAGGCCGGCGCCGGACAGATCGGTGACTACGACCGGGCCGCCTGGAGCGGCGTCGGCGAAGGCACCTTCCGGCCGCTCGAGGGCGCGAACCCGGCGATCGGTCAGGTCGGGGACATCGAGGTCGTTCCGGAGAAGCGCCTGGAGATGATCCTGCCGCGCCGCAAGCGCCGAGGTGTCGTCGAGGCGCTGATCACCGCACATTCCTATGAAGAGCCGGCCTTCGACCTCTACGAACTGGCGCAGGTTCCGAGTCAGCGGGGCGGCGGCCGGATCGGCGTACTCCCGGAGCCACTGCCGCTGAAGGACTTCGCACGGCTGGTCGCCGAGAGCCTGCCACGGACGGAGCAGGGCGTCCGGGTCTCCGGGGATCCGGAGCGGACGATCGAAACCGTCGCGGTGGTCGGGGGAGCGGGGGACTCGGAGTTCGAGCGAGTCCGTGCCGCCGGCGTCGACGCCTATCTCACGGCCGACCTCCGCCATCACCCCGCGACCGAGGCCCGCGCGTACGACGAGGGTCCGGCGCTGATCGATGTCGCGCACTGGGCCAGCGAGTGGCCGTGGCTGCGGGACGCGGAGCGGCTCCTGGTCGAAAGCTTGGCAGCGCAAGGCAGTACCGTGGACACTCACATCTCGACGCTCCGCACGGATGCGTGGAACCTGCGGCTCTGATTCCGCGGCACAGACAACTGAACGAGCTAAGGAGCCGATCCTGAACGCCGAGCCCGCCGTCCAACGCCGGTTGCTGGACCTGCAGGATGTCGACCTGCAGCTGGATCAGGTCGCGCACAAGCGCAAATCGCTGCCCGAGCACCAGGCCCTGACGGAACTGGTCGCCGAGAAGACCGTCGTCGATCACGACCTGGTCACCGCCGACACCGAGGTCAGCGACCTGCAGCGGGAGCAGAAGAAGGCCGACACCGACGTCGAGCAGGTTCGGCAGCGGAAGGCGCGCAACCAGCAGCGGATCGACTCCGGTCAGATCAGCTCGCCGAAGGATCTGGAGAACCTGCAGCACGAGATCGGCTCGCTGGACCGGCGGATCTCCGACCTGGAGGACGCCGAGCTCGAGGTGATGGAGAAGCTGGAGGCCGCCGAGGCGGTCCAGGCCGACCTGCGCACCCGCGCCGAGACGTTCGCCGGCCGGCAGACCGAGCTGGAGACCACCCGCGGCGCCGCGCTGAAGGAGCTCGACGAGCAGCGCGCCGAGCTCGGCGACAAGCGCGCCACGATCGCCGCCGAGCTGCCGGACGCCCTCGTCACGCAGTACCAGCGGCTGCGCGAGCACAACGGCGGCATCGGCGCCGCGCCACTGGTCGGCAAGCGCTGCATGGGCTGCCGGATGGAGCTCGCGCCGTCCGACCTGAACCGGATCAAGGCGGCCGCACCGGACGCCGTACTGCGCTGTGAGGAGTGCGGACGGATTCTCGTGCGTACGTCGGAGAGCGCGGCATGAGCGAGCGGAGCGAGCTCATCATCAAGCACAGCGTGCCTCGTGTCTCATCCGCGCCCGGAGCGAAGCGAGGACGTGGATGAGCGGTCTTACCCATGTCATCGTCGAGGCCGATGGTGGCTCGCGCGGGAACCCGGGACCGGCGGCGTACGGCGCTCTCGTTCGCGATCCCGTGACCGGTGAGGTGATCGCTCAGGACGGGAAGACGCTCGGGATCGCGACGAACAACGTGGCCGAGTACTCCGGTCTGATTGCGGGACTCGAGCTGGCCGCGGAGTACGCGCCGAACGCGTCGATCGAGGTGCGGATGGACTCCAAGCTGGTCATCGAGCAGATGGCCGGCCGGTGGAAGATCAAGCACCCGGACCTGCAGCCGCTGGCGATCAAGGCGCAGGGCCTGGCGCCGTTCGGGACCGAGTGGACCTGGGTGCCGCGCGCACAGAACGCCGCAGCCGACGCACTCGCGAACATGGCGCTCGACGGCGTGCCGATCCCGCTGAAGCCGGAGGCCCCCGGTCCGGGACCGGCGGTGACCCAGGAGCCGTCGGTCCTGCAGAAGGCGTTGCAGGGCTGGGGTGCGCAGGCCGAGCCACCGACGCAGCTGATCTTCCTGCGGCACGGTGAGACGCCGCACACCGCCGAGAAGCGGTTCTCGGGTTCCGGTGGTGACGACCCCGGGCTGAGTGAGACCGGCCGGGTGCAGGCCCAGGCGGCCGCGGAGTATCTGTCCCGGATCGGTGGCGTCGACGCGCTCGTGGTGTCGCCGATGCGGCGTACGCGGGAGACGGCGGCCGTGGTCGCCGAGCGGCTCGGGCTCGACGCGGTCGTGGACGACGGCTGGCGTGAGGTCGCGTTCGGCGACTGGGACGGGCACACGTTCGCCGAGATCCAGCAGAAGTGGCCGGACGCCATGAACGCGTGGCTGGAGTCGACCGCGGTCGCGCCGCCCGGCGGCGAGTCGTTCGACACCTGCGCGCGGCGGACCCGGTCCGCCCGGGACGCGATCCTGGCCAGGCATCCGGGCAAGACCGTGGTCGTGGTCACCCATGTCACGCCGATCAAGCTGATGGTCCGGTCGGTGCTGCAGGCCCCGATGTCGTCGCTGTTCCGGATGGAGTTGCGCCCGGCAACGCTGACCGAGATCCACTGGTACGCCGACGGCCTCGCGTCACTCCGCTCCTTCAATGTGCAACCCTCGCTAGTCTGACCTCAGCACAACGCTGAGAAGGACGGAGAGCTCACGTGCCGCTGCAAAGGGTGCATTTCGCCGAGGACGTTCCCGAGGTGTTCCGGGCGTCGTTGCAGGACATCCGGCGTGAGCTCGAGGTGCCGGCGGAGTTCCCGGCCGAGGTGGTCGCGGCGGCGCTGCAGGCGGTGAAGAGTCCGCGGCTGCCGGAGCTCGACCGGACCGACATCGAGTTCGTGACCATCGATCCTCCGGACTCGATGGACCTCGACCAGGCGCTGCACATCGAGCGGACCGGCGACGGCTACACCGTGTACTACGCGATCGCCGACGTCGCCGCCTTCGTCCAGCCCGGTGACCCGATCGACGCCGAGGCGCGCCGCCGCGGCGAGACGCTCTACGCGCCGGACAAGCGGACCCCGCTGCACCCACCGGAGCTGTCCGAGGGTGCGGCGTCGCTGTTGCCCGACCAGGTGCGTCCCGCGGTGCTGTGGACGATCACGGTCGACACATCCGGCGATGGCACTGGCGTGGTGTGCGAGCGAGCGCTGGTGAAGTCGCGGGCCAAGCTGAACTACGCGGGCGTGCAGAAGGACCTTGACGCCGGCAACGCGTCAGAGTCCCTGCAGTTGCTTCGCGAGGTCGGCAAGCTCCGCGAGCAGCGTGAGCTCGAGCGCGGCGGCGTCAACCTGCCCATCCCGGACCAGGAGGTCGTCACCTCCAACCACGGCTGGGGTCTGGAGTTCCGCGCGCCACTGCCGGTCGAGGGCTGGAACGCGCAGATCTCGTTGCTCACCGGGATGGCCGCCGCGGAGCTGATGATGAAGGGCCGGATCGGCATCCTGCGCACGCTGCCCGAGTCGCACGACGACCTACGGCGCAAGCTGGGCAACACCGCCAAGGCTCTCGGGCTCGCCTGGCCGGACGGGACGTCGTACGCCGCGTTCATCCACGCACTGGATCCGAAGGTGCCGGCGCATGCGGCGATGCTGGCGGCGTGCACGGTGCTGTTCCGCGGCGCCGGGTACACGGCGTTCTCGGGGAGTGTGCCGGCCAAGCCCGAGCACGCCGCGATGAAGGCGGAGTACGCGCATGTCACCGCGCCGCTGCGGCGGCTGGTGGATCGGTGGACCGGCGAGATCTGCCTCGCGCTGTCCGCCGGCGCCGAGGTGCCGGCCTGGGTCCGCGAGTCGATGGACGAGATCCCGAAGGTGATGGACGAGGCCGACCGGCGGGCGCACGCGTACGAGCGCTCGATCGTCAGCATGGTCGAGGCCGGATTGGTGGCCGAGAAGATCGGCTCGGAGTTCGACGGCGTCATCACCGACGTCGACGAGCGCGAGAACACCCGCGGCATCGTCGCGCTGACCACGCTCGCCGTCGAGGGCCGCATCACCGGTACGGCGCCACTGCCGCTCGGCCAGCCGGTGCGCGTCAAACTCGTCGAGGCCGACATCACCAAGCGGACGATCGCCTTCAAACTCGCCTAGCCCGTTAGGTTCTGGCCAGGTAGTCGTCGACGGCCGCGGTTGTGCGGTTGAGGTCGCCGGTCGCGAGCAGGTCGATCAGCGCGCCCCGCAGCATCGCGAGCACCCCGGTACGCCGTGCCTCGGCCGCGGCGGATCCTGGATCCGGCTGACTGGCCTTGAGCAGCTCCAGCCAGTCGTCGACGGTCGAGCGGCCGAAATCCGCCCACGGCCCTTCCGGTGCGACCAGCGACCGCCCGTACGCCTCGACCCAGAACGTCATCAGCGGCCGCCGCTCCGGCGCGGCCAGCCAGGTCCACAGCTCCCGCGCGACCACGGTCAGCCCGGGCGGTTCGTCGTACCGCTCGTCGAGCTGGCGGAGCAGTTCGAGCTCGTCGACGCGGGCGCGGGCGAGCAGGGCGCGGATCAGGCCGTCCTTGCTGTCGAACAGGAACAGCAGCACCCGCGGGCTCGAGCCGATCGCGGTGGCGAGTGGACGCAGCGACAGGTCGGCCAGCCCGTGCGTGAGCGAGTAGGCGTAGGCGCGCTCGAGCAGTTCCAGCTGGCGCGCGGAAGGGGCTGGCTTCGTGGTCGGCACAGGGCTAGTATCGCTCACTGAAACAGTCGTGTCAGTAGAACGGGCAGGGTGATGACGAAACTGATCAGGAAGCTGGGGACGCCGGGGGACCTCGGGTGGGTGGTGCAGTCGCATGCCGAGATCTACGGAGCCGAGTACGGGTGGGGTCCGTCGTACGAGGTGCTGATCGCGCAGATCGTCTCGGCGTACGCGTCCGAGCATGACGACGAGCGTGAGTCCGCCTGGATCGCCGAGGTGGACGGGGAGCGGGCCGGGAGCATCTTCTGCGTGCGCGGTCCGGATGAGACGACGGCCCAGTTGCGGCTGCTCCTGGTGACGCCGGCCGCCCGCGGCCGCGGCCTTGGAGCGGAGTTGGTCGACACCTGTCTCGCGTTCGCCCGCGCGGCCGGCTACAAGCGGATGGTCCTGTGGACCAACGATCCGTTGGTCGCGGCTCGGCATATCTACCTGTCCCGCGGGTTCCGCCTGACCGGCTCCGAACCCCACGAGATGTGGGGCCAGAGCCTGGTCGGGCAGACGTACGAGCTCGACCTCTGAGCTACTCGCCGTTCAGCGGCAGCGTGTCCGTGGTCAGCGAACGGAAGTGGATCGGGTCGGTGAACGGCCACGGCACGCGGTAGCGGCTCTGGATGACGGTGCTTGTCCCTGCCGCGTGGCCGACGGCGTACTCGTAGGCGTTGCCGGTGTCCTTGTCGATCCCGACCAGCAGCGTGCCGTACTGACCGCAGCGGGCCGTGAGCAGTGTCTCGAAGCCCTGCCAGGTCGACGCGCGGACCTTCGTCACGACGGGTCGCATGGTCTTGGCCACCGGGATGCGGACTGTGTAGAGCGCGCCGCCGCGGGTGTTCATGAGGAGCGTGTCGTAGCTGCTCGTCTCGCTGATCACCGTCATCGCCTTGACGGCGCCGAACCCGGGCGTGGTGCCCAGCGCAGTCCAGGCCAGGCCGGCGCTGTTCGTGAACCAGCGCAACAGCGTGCCGTCGTTGCGGAGCGCGTACTCGTAGTGCCGCGTGCCGTTCGGCGACTTCGCGCTCTCGTACGCCACGAAACGGTCCCAACCGCCACCGATCCGGCTGAGCTTGACGTCGTACGGCGTTGGAGTCCCATCCTGCGGGAGCTTGTAGGTGAAGCGGTACAACGCAGCTCCGATCACGAGGTTGCCGGACGCGTTCATCGGTGGGACGGCGTCGGTGTCCACGAAGATCGGCCCGCTCATCCGGACCTGCGCCATGGGGAGGACCTTCTCGGCCAGCGTCTGGTCCAGGAACCGCCGCGGCGGCGACGTGGCGGACAAGCTCTGCAGGCGCTGGTTGCCGGCCGCGGTGAACGAGCCGACGTCGATCGAGCAACTGTTCGGGGCCGCGGCGTGCGCGGGGGTGTGGACCATCGCCGCGAGGACGACGGAAAGTACGGCGGCTGACAACGTCTTGACCATCAGCACTCCTGTCAGGTGGGTCGGTTACCCCACTCGATGCAGCCGACGGCCGGAAAGTTAGGACGCGCAGGCGGGGGCGCCGGGAGCCGGAGTGTTGTAGAGGGCGTGGGACAGGAAGGTGGTGACGTAGCCGTTCTGCACGGTGAGGGCGTGGCGCGGGCCGACACTGCCCAGCGGCAGGAACTTCCGCAGCGGGTACGCCAGGTAGTAGGCGCCGTAATCGGTGAAGTTGAAGTGCCGGCTGCCGGGGACGGTCGCGCACCACGACGTACCAGTGCTTGCCTTGAGCAACGACAGGGCGCGGTTGCGGTCCGCGTCGTTCTTGGCGTCCGGGCCGCACACGCTGGTGATGCACGAGTCGTCCGCGCCGAGCAGCATGATCGGCGCCCGCACGCCCTTGGTCACCACGTCACCGAACTGGCTGCCGTCCAGATCGACCGCCGCCGCACAGCGCGGATCGAGCCGGCACGCCTCCAGTGACGCCGCGCCGCCGAACGAGTGGCCGACGTACGACGTGCCGAGCCCGGTCTCGACGCTGGTCGGCAACTGCTTGGCCAGCATGCCGGCGGCGAAACGCGCGTCGGCGGCCCAGGTGCCGACGAGATGATCGCCGACATTCTCCGCCTGCTCGCTGCTGTCGCCGAGGTTCGGCGGGTTGGCCGCCTCCTTGCTCCCGATCGGCTGCCCGCCGAGCACGGTGAGGTTCGCGCTGTACGTCGGTGTCACGCCGGCGACCAGGTAGCCGTGACTGGCGAGATCCTCGGCGAGGCTCGCGTACATCGGCGCGGACAGTCCCATCCCGGGCATCAGCACGACGACGGGGAAGCGCCCGGGCGCGATGGCGACGCGATCCAGCGCGCGATCCTCCAGGGTGTCGAACGGTCCCTGGAACAACGACAGCGGCGCTTTCAGGTGTAGTCCGCTCCAGAGGTCCGGGGCGTACTCGACCTTGCGTCCGGTCGTGCCCTTGGCGACCGGGTACCAGAGCCAGACCGAGAGCTTCCGCGGCCCGTCGGCGAACGGATCGCGGCGCGGTGTGTCGGTCCACTCGAACCCGCGCCGCCCGACCTGGAAGGTCCCCGTCGGCTCGGGCAGCGATACCGGCTCAGACCGTTTCACCATGATCCAGCCCGCGTACCCGGCGCCCGCGAGCAGGGCGACGAGCACCAGGATCACGATCCCCGTGCGCATCCGGCGGAGTCCTCTGCGCGCCATAGTCCAAGCGTGCCACCACAGAGGTGTCGAATCCGGGAATTCGGCTCCGACGTCCCCGGTATCAGTGCTGATCGATGGAGGACCTGTGATGAACCTTCCGGACCTCCACGGCCTCAGCTGCTTCCTCCGCGTCGACGGAGCCATCCACCACACCTACTCCACCTACGGCCGCGGCCCCGACGCCCCGCCGTAATCATCGAGTCGTTGGAAACGGCTCGTGGATGCCGCACGAGCCAGCCGAAACCACGACTGGGTGGTGGACCACGGTGGTGAGAGGAACGGGTCGGTCTGTAAGCCGGATTCTGTGGTGGCGATCATCCATCTACGGTGGCCGTTGCCGGGCACCTCCAGCGGCCTACCCGCGAGCTCGGGCGGGCAGCCCTCGAACGCTCGCGCGGGCGGTGGTTGCCCACCGTCCTTCTTGGCCTTGCTCCACGTGGGGTTTACCGAGCCTCCGCAGTCACCTGCGGAGCTGGTGGTCTCTTACACCACCGTTTCACCCTCACCCGCACTCCTATGAACCACGGGGTTCATCGGAGCCGCTGGCGGTCTGTTCTCTGTGGCACTGTCCCGCGGGTTGCCCCGGGTGGGTGTTACCCACCACGCTGCCCTGTGGAGTCCGGACTTTCCTCGGCGCCCGCTGTCGCGGGCGACGCGATCGCCCGACCGACCCGTTCCTACTCTCAGGATACGGCCTGCGCGGTCACAGCCGGCCAGCGGCCGTCAGCGCCCCGCTCATAGCGCCGTACGTCGACCACCGCGTCCAGGTTGAGCGGTCCGTAGATGTGCGGAAACAACTGGTCGCCCACCGGCTCTTCACACAGGGCGGACACCAGGCGCTCGGTGTCGATCACGAGCAAGCACAACGGCTCAGTCACGTCGGCGTACACGAAGTTCGCCACCATAGCCACCTGCTCCGGGCGGGACGCGTGGATGAACGTCGCACCGTCGTCGAGGCTCGTCCCGCGCGTCGACCACCGATAACAACCGGCCTCCCGAGCCGCCTCCCACTGCTCCACGAACGCGATATGCAGAATCGTCGCCATAGTCCCCACGCTAATGGCTGAACGCTTGGATTAGGGTGCTCGACATGGCCAAGGATGAGAGCACCGAGTCCCCGTCCAGTACGGCAGAACCGAAGAAGCCGGTGGACGATCTGGTGACGACGCAGCACTCGCTGACGATCGACGGGCGCGAACTGAACTACACCGCGAGTACCGGCCGGATCGTGCTGCGGCAGGAGGTGCTCACCGACGGCAAGTTCGACGGGCATCAGCCGAAGGCCGAGGTGTTTCTGACCGCCTACACGCTGGACGACGCGGACGCTGCCGACCGGCCGGTGACGTTCGCGTTCAACGGTGGACCGGGTTCGTCGAGCATCTGGTTGCATCTCGGGCTGCTCGGTCCGCGCCGGGTCGTGTCGGGTGACGCGGGTCAGCTCGCGCCCCCGCCGTACCGGCTGGTCGACAACGCCGAGACATTGCTGCGGCACAGCGACCTGGTCTTCATCGACCCGGTGTCGACCGGATACTCGCGGGCGGTGGAAGGGGAGAAGCCGGGGGAGTACCACGGGTTCACCCGCGACCTGGAGTCGGTCGGCGAGGTGATCCGGCTGTGGACCTCGCGCAACGGGCGGTGGATGTCGCCGAAGTTCCTGGCCGGCGAGTCGTACGGTACGACGCGCGCCGCCGGGCTGGCGTCGCACCTGCAGCAGCGGTACGGGATGTACCTGAACGGGGTGATGCTGATCTCCGCGGTGCTCGAGTTCGGCACTCTCGACTTCACGCCGGGCAACGATCTGCCGTACACGCTGTACCTGCCGTCGTACGCCGCGATCGCCCACTACCACGGTCTCATCCCGGACCGTTCTCTGGATGAAGTGCTGGCCGACGCCGAGCGATTCGCGGCCGGGCGGTATCCGAATGCGCTTGCCCAGGGCAACCGGATCCCGGCCGACTACCGGGCCGAGGTGGTCACCCGGCTGGCCGCGCTGACCGGGCTGAGCGAGGACTACATCGACCGGGTCAACCTGCGGATCGAGCACATGCGCTTCTTCGCCGAGCTGTTGCGGTCACGTCGCCAGGTGGTCGGCCGGCTGGACGGCCGCTTCGTCGGCTGGGACGCGGACTCCGGTGGTGAGAAGCAGGGCAACGACCCGTCGTTCGCCGCGATCATCGGGCCGTACACGGCGGCGCTGAACCACTACGTGCGGATGGAGCTCGGCTACCAGAACGACCTGCCTTACGAGATCCTCAACTTCGAGGCCGCGAAGAACTGGTCGTTCAAGGAGTTCGAAGGCCAGCAGATCACCGTCGCCGAGAAGCTCGCGGAAGCGATGCGCGCCAACCCGCATCTGAAGCTCCACGTCGCATCGGGTCACTACGACGGCGCCACGCCGTACTTCGCGACCGAGAACACCCTGGCCCGCCTGCAGCTTCCCGCCCAACTGGTCGCGAACATCGAAACGAAGTACTACGCAGCCGGCCACATGATGTACGTCCACGACGAATCCCGGCTGCAACAGTCCGAGGACCTCGCCGCCTTCATCAACTCGGCGTCCAACCGGTGACCATGGCGCTCACCAGTGGGCACAGCGGGCTGTGGGTTGTTGTGGGTCCGGGAATGGGTGGACTGGGGAGGGAAATGTCCCTTCACGGGGGTAAAACCCTCCCCGGACTGGCCCCGCGATGTTGGAAGGACGCGTAGAGGACTGCTCGTACGGCGTGATGTTCAGGGCAGCGTGAGGACTTCGGCGCCGGTGTCGGTTACTACCAGGGTGTGTTCGAACTGGGCGGTGCGGGACTTGTCCTTGGTGGTGGCGGTCCAGCCGTCGTCCCACAGGTCGTAGTCGTAGGTGCCTAGGGTGAGCATCGGCTCGATGGTGAACGTCATGCCGGGCTCGATCACGTCGTTGAAGCGCTCGTCGTCGTAGTGCGGGATGATCAGGCCGGAGTGGAACGATGTCGCGATGCCATGGCCGGTGAAGTCGCGGACCACGCCGTACCCGAAGCGCTTGGCGTAGGACTCGATCACGCGCCCGATGATGCTGACCTGGCGTCCGGGCTTGACCGCCTTGATGCCGCGGTTCAGCGCCTCCTGCGTGCGCTCGACCAGCAGCCGGCTCTCCTCGTCCACATCGCCGACCAGGAACGTCGCGTTGGTGTCGCCGTGCACGCCGTCCAGGAACGCCGTGATGTCGACGTTGACGATGTCGCCGTCCTCGAGCTGGCGGTCGTCGGGGATGCCGTGGCAGATCACCTCGTTCACCGAGGTGCACAGCGACTTCGGGTAGCCGCGGTAGCCGAGCGTCGACGGGTACGCGCCGCGCTCGATCAGGTACTCGTGGCCGACCCTGTCGAGCTCGTCGGTGGTGACTCCCGGCTTCGCCGCCGCACCGACCGCCTGCAGCGCCTGCGCGGCCAGCTTGCTCGCGACCCGCATCTTGTCCACCAGCTCGGGCGCCGTCACGTACGAACCGTCGTACGGCGTCGGGGCCGGCTTGCCGACGTATTCGGGGCGCGGGATGGAGGCGGGTACTTCGCGGCGCGGCGAGATGATGCCGGGAGTGAGAGTCGACATGGTGAGATCATTCTAGTGAGCTGCGACAAGACTCCCAGGAGGTGGTCATCCAGATGAGCGACGATCACAGCAACGAGTGGTACTACAACACCAAGACCGGCAAGGTCGAGCCGTACTCGGGGGCGAAGTCGGGCGACCGGCTCGGCCCGTACAGCTCCCCGGAAGAAGCGGCGCGGGCGCTGGAGAAGGTCGAAGAACGCAACGAGGCCTGGGACAACGACCCCAAGTGGGACGACGACTGACAAAGCAACACACCACAGCCCGCTGCGCGGGATGGTTGTAGTGGTGGGACGACGACTGACAAGCACGTCACCCCGCTGCGCGGGATGGTTGGGGTTGGTTATGCAGCAAGGGGCACCACCGGTTGTCGGTGGTGCCCCTTGGTGTTTGGTGTCAGTTGACGTCGCGCGGACGTCCGGTTCAGCGGGTGACCCGCCGGGCCGGGGCCTTGCGGGCCGGGGCCTTCTTCGCGGCGGCCTTCCGCACCGGCGCCTTCTTCGCCGCGACCTTGCGCGCGGGCGCCTTCTTGGCGGCGGTCTTCCTGACCGGGGCCTTCTTCGCCGCGACCTTCTTGGCCGGGGCCTTCTTCGCGACAGTCTTCTTCGCGGGCGCCTTCTTGGCCACCGTCCGCTTCGCCGTCGTCGTCTTCTTGGCGGTGGTCTTCTTCGCCGGCGCCTTCTTCGCGACGGTCTTGCGGGCCGGAGCCTTCTTGGCCGGGGCCTTCTTCGCGACAGTCTTCTTCGCGGTGGCCTTCTTGGCCGGGGCCTTCTTCGCCACCGTCTTCCTGGCGGCGGTCGTCTTTGCCGCACTCACCTTCTTCGTCACTGTCTTCTTCGCTGCGCTGACCTTGCGCGTGGACGTCGTCCGCGCTGCAGTGGTCTTCTTCGCGACAGTCTTCTTGGCGGGAGAAGCCTTTTTGGCTGTCGCCTTCCCTGCGGCTGCCTTCTTGGCTGGCACTCTGCCTCCTTGGTGCGGCTGAGGAAAACCACGGTGGATTCCTCGTCGTCATGATGATGACAACACTTGGTGCCTACGTAAAGCACCCGAAACGTCCGCAGGTTAAGGCGTGTGAGCCGCAAAGCGGTGGGCAAATGCCGAAAATCCTTGTGCAGAAGGGATTCCGTCGCGGTCCGAGCATGCCTGAGGTGCTCAAGAATTTCTTGGCGACACGCGCACAAACTGCGTGCCGAACGGTGCAATCGGCGAGTGTTGTCGTCGGCAACGTCCTGCGAACGTGAGGTGGTACAGACCGATGCGGACTGCTCGAGACGACCTCGAAGACACCGTCACACTGCCCGTCGACGTGACGCGCGTGGTGAGTATCGTGCCGTCGTTGACCGAGTCGATCGCGGTGACAAACGCGTCGCTGATCGTTGGTGCGACCGACTACTGCACACATCCCGCGGACCTCGACGTACCGCGTGTTCGCGGCACCAAGAATCCCGATCTCGAACGCATCCGCGAACTCGCACCCGACGTCGTACTCGCGAACGCCGAAGAGAATCGCGCCGTCGATCTCAACGCGTTGCGCGCGAGTGGAATCGCGGTCTGGGTGACCGCACCGACGACGGTCGCCGAATCACTCGACTCACTCGACCGCATGCTGTCCGCGATCATCGGCGACGTGCCGGCCTGGCTTCGTGATGCGCGGACTGTGTGGAGTTCGCCGTACGACGGAATGCGCCGAAGGGCCGTGATACCGATCTGGCGGCGGCCGTGGATGGCGTTGGGACGGGACACGTTCGCGGGTGATCTGTTGTCCCGGATCGGCGTCGACAACGTGCTGAGTGATGCCGGTGAACGTTATCCGCGGATCGACCCGGACGGGTTACCCGACTACGACATCGTGGTGTTGCCGGATGAGCCTTATGCCTTTTCACCGACCGATGGACCGGAGGCATTCACGCAGCCCGCGAAGTGTGTGTCCGGGCGCCATCTCACCTGGTACGGGCCGTCGCTGGTCGAGGCTCGGTCGCTGCTCAGCGCGCAGCTGCGGTGATGTGCGCCACGGTCACTGCCGTCTCAGCTAGACGGTTAGGTATGCCTCACCTACACTCACTGCGTGCCGTCGATGACCGCGAAGAAGAAGTGCTGTAAGGACAAGCCGAGGTGCAAGAAGTGCCCGGTCGTCCTGATGCGGCTGGCCAAGGCCGGCTGCGCCGAGCGGCTCGATCGCGTGCACTACGACGTGGACAAGAAGGTCCCGAAGAAGGTGCTGAAACAAGCCCGGCAGCGTTGATCAGGAGAGGGGTGACTCAGGACGCGCGGCGCAGGGTGATGGCGTCGGCGGCCTGGCGGAGCAGACCGGGGATGGTGACGTGCGCGGCCTGACCGGTCGCCTCGAGGTCGTCGCCGTACCACCAGCCGTGTGCGCTGATCGTCTGCAGCTCGAGCTCTTCCTGGTTGGCGAACGTCACGTCGACGCCGTCCACCGCGACCGCGAAGAACGTCTGATGCTGGATGATCGGGCACCCGCCCCACTCGAACTCGATCGTGTTCGTCGCCACCGGCGCGCCGAGCGCGTCGACCGGCATCCGGATGCCGACCTCTTCGAGCAGTTCCCGGCTGGCCGCCTGTGCGATCGTCTCGCCGATTTCGACGCCACCACCGATGGTGAACCAGTACGGCGTCTGTGGCTTCAGCGGATCCCAACCGTGCAGCAGCAACACCTTGCCGTCCGGCCGGACGGGCAGCACGCGCGCCGTCGTACGCCGTACGACGGCGCCAGGCGGTGGCAATCGGGATTCGCTCACACAACAAAACGCTAGACGACAAAGGCCGTTCCGCGTCGTCCAGTGCGGCGCGTCTCACACTGGTTGCCGCGGACACCTAGGATCAGATGCATGGCAAGCATCGGCCTCGGACTGGCGGCACTCGGGCGACCTGGGTACATCAACCTCGGACATGACGAGGATCTCCCGCCGGGGCGGGCGGTCGAGGATCTTCGGCAGCGCACGCATCAGCTGCTCGAGCAGGCCTGGCATGCAGGTGTTCGGTACTTCGACGCCGCGCGTTCGTACGGTCTTGCCGAGAAGTTCCTCGGTGAGTGGCTGACGGCGGAGCGCCGTCCGGAGCTGACCATCGGCTCGAAGTGGGGTTACACGTACGTCGCCGATTGGCGGAACGACGTCGACACCCACGAGGTGAAGGATCACACTCTCGCGACCTTCGAGCGGCAGTGGCCGGAGACCCTTCGAGCACTTGGTGGACCGCCCGACTACTACCTCGTGCACAGCCTCACGGCGGACAGCCCTGCGCTCGGCGACCAACAGCTGCTTGATCGACTGCGGCAACTCGCGGACGACGGCGTACGTGTCGGATTGTCGACGAGTGGACCGCAGCAGGCGGAGACGCTGCGCAAGGCGATCGATCTCAGGGGACCGTTCACGGCGGTGCAGGCGACCTGGAACGTGCTGGAGACCTCAGCAGGGAAAGCGCTGGCCGAGGCGCACGACGCCGGCTGGTTCGTGGTGGTGAAGGAAGCTGTCGCCAACGGCCGTCTGACGGCGAGGGCCGGAGAGACGCCGTTCAACGAGTTCGCCCGTCAGCACGGCATCGCGCCCGACGCGCTGGCCATCGGGGCCGCCGTACAGCAGCCGTGGGCCGACATCGTGCTCAGCGGCGCCATCACCGCCGAACAACTCGAAAGCAACCTCGCCTACCGCACTGACGGCCCTCTGGCCGAGTTCGTCCAGCAACCCGAGGAGTACTGGACCGAACGCTCCGCCCTGCCCTGGATCTAGTGTCCTGAGTCGGAAGTTCGACGGCGCTTTCGGCGCCCAGGCACGCACCTCGCGGCACTTGCCCAGCGCCCACGATGCTCCGCATCGAGGCCACTGCTCAAGCACCCCGATGCACGCACCTGAACACCGAAATCTCTCGCCGAACTTCCGACTCAGGACACTAGTGCCTCGCCACGAAACGGTGAGGTCGTTCCCGCACGTGGCTTCCGCCCGGGGCAATTTCGGGGGAGAACCTCGCAGCTGCACCCTTCTACCCACCGCATTCCGGGGGTGAAGGGACCAGATCAGGGGTGAACCCCGCACCTAGCCGCCGGGGCCGGCTTCGAGGCGGTGGATAAGCCGGATACCTCCCCACTCTTGCTTGACGTGGATCTGGCTCAGATGGTGATGAGCCACGGGTTCTGCAGCAGGTCGGTGAGGTCGGCGAGGTAGCGGGCGCCGGTCGCGCCGTCGAGGATCCGGTGGTCCGCGGACAGGGTGTACCGGACGCGGGTCCGGGGACCGATCGTGTCGTCGTCGAGGACGACCGGTTCGCGGCGGACCGCGCCGACGGCGAGGATCGCGGCCTCGGGCGGGTTGATGATCGCGGTGAACTCCTCGATCCCGAGCATGCCGAGATTGCTGACGGTGAACGTGGCGCCGGTCATTTCCTCCGGCCGGAGCCGTCGCTCCCGCGCCCGTACGGCGAGATCCGTGCTCGCCGCGGCGATATCGCTCACGCTCCGCCGGTCCGCGTTCCGGATCACCGGGACCAGCAGACCTTCGGCGGTGGCGACCGCGACGCCGATGTTGATGTCGGGGTGTCTGAGCAGTCCGTCGTCCACGAGGGACGAGTTCACGTCCGGGTGGTCCCGGAGCGTCAACGCACAGGCGCGGACGATGAGATCGTTGACGCTGATCTTCGGCCGGCCGGCCTGTTGCAGGCGCTGGTTGAGCTCGCGTCGCAGTGCTACCAGATCCTCCACATCGGCCACGGCGGTCAACCTGAAGTGCGGGATCTCCCGAGCGCTCTCCGCCAACCGCCTGCCACTCGTCCGCCGCAACAACCCCAACGGCTCAACCACCCCGGAGACCGGGGATGAAGCTGCAGGGAGTGGCGAAGCGGAGGCCGCAGGGGTCGATGGACTGGACGCCGCAGGAGGTGCCGAGGGCGGTGGAGTGGGGGCCTCGTGGGCCGTGGAGGGTGGCACGGTTGCGGTGGGCGTCGGGGCGGGTGGTGATGCGGCTGCGGTCGGTGTTGGTGTGGCGGCTGCTGCGGCTGCGAGGACGTCGGCGCGGATGATGCGGCCGCCGAGACCGGTGCCGGTCACGTGCCGCAGATCGACACCGTGCTCGCTCGCGTCCCGCCGAGCCAACGGCGACGCCACCGGCCGATCTGCGGCACCTGCGCCGTCGTCCTGTTCCTCGGGTACAGCGGCTGTCGCGTCCTCCGCCGTGGTGAGGATGGCGATGGGAGTACCGATCGCGGCCTCGGCGCCCTCCTCGATCAGCACAGAAGTGAGGGTGCCAGGCTCGTACGCCTCGTACTCCATCACCGCCTTGTCGGTCTCGATCTCGGCCAGGATGTCGCCCGGCTGGACCTCGTCGCCGGGGTGCTTGTGCCAGGTCGCGATCACGCCGGACTCCATCGTGTCCGACAGTCGCGGCATCAGGATCTCGCTCATCGTGCTTCCTCTCGGCGCAGACGGCCGACAGCCGACAACGTCTCCCGGATCGCCGTCGCGGCGTCGTCCGCGGACGGCAGCGCAGCAGTCTCCAGGCTCTTCGCGTAGGGCAGCGGTACCTCCGCCATCGCCACCCGCCGGACCGGCGCATCCAGTTGGTCGAAGGCCCCGTCGGAGATCGTCGCCGCGATCTCGGCGCCGATGCCGTACGTCAGCCAGTCGTCCTCCAGCACGACCGCCGCGTGCGTACGTCGGACCGACTCGACCACCGTCGGACGGTCCAGCGGCCGCAGGCTGCGCAGGTCGATCACCTCGCAGTCGATGCCCTCGGTCCGGGCGAGCTCCTCGGCGACCTGCAATCCGACCGCGGCCATCCGCGAGTACCCGATCACGGTGATGTCCGTCCCGGGCCGGGTGATCGCGGCGCGGCCGATCTCGGCCGGCTCGTCGTGGTCCGGCACCTCGCCGCGGGTGTTGTAGAGCGCGAGGTTCTCCAGGAAGAGGACCGGGTCGTCGTCGCGGATCGCGGCCAGCAGCAACGCCTTCGCGTCCGCGGGGTTGCTCGGGGCAACGACCTTGAGTCCGGGCACGAACGCGTAGTACAGCTCGATGTTCTGCGAGTGCGTGGCGCCGAGCTGCTGGCCGCCGCCACCCGGGGTGCGGATCACCAGCGGCACCCGGCACTGGCCGCCGAACATGCCGTGGATCTTCGCCGCGTGGTTGACGATCTGGTCCAGTGCGAGCAGCGAGAAGTTGATCGTCATCAGCTCGACCACCGGCCGCAACCCGAGCATCGCCGCGCCGATCGCCGCCCCGGTGAAACCCTCCTCCGAGATCGGGGTGTCGCGCACCCGCTGTTCGCCGAACTCGGCCAGCAGTCCCGCGGTGATCTTGTACGAACCCTCGAAGATCCCGATCTCCTCACCGATCAGGAACACGTTCTCGTCGCGCAGCATCTCCGCCCGCAACGTGTCCCGCAATGCCTGCCGGTACGTCATCTCGGTCACGCGTTCACCGCCGTGAACAGTGGGTGAGCAGGCAGCCGGCGAGAGTCGTTGGCGACCGGCGTCGCGTAGTTGTAGTCGAACAACGTCCCGATGTCCGGCGGCGGACTCGCCTCCGCGAACCGGACGGCAGCCGCCACCCGGGCCACCGTGTCCGCCTCGATCTCCTTGGCCAGGACCTCCGTCAGTACGCCGGACGCCCGCAGATCGTCCGCCAGCGCGAACAGTGGATCCGCCGCCCGGAGAGCAGCTGTCTCCTCCTTCGTCCGGTACGCCGCCGGGTCCACCACCGAGTGACCGCGCAACCGCGAGCTGACCGTCTCGAGCAGCATCGGCCGCCCCTTCCGAGCCGCCGCGATCGCCCGCTCGGCCGCGGCCCGGACCGCGACCACGTCGTTGCCGTCGACCCGCTCGCCCTTGATCCGGTACGACGACCCGCGCTTGTACAGCTCGGGTTCGCCCGACGACTTCTCCACCGTCGTACCCATCCCGAGCTGGTTGTTCACGACCACGTAGACGATCGGCAGCTGCCACAGGGCCGCGAGATTGAGTGACTCGTGGAAGGCCCCGATGTTCGTCGTACCGTCTCCCATCTGGCACAGGACCACTTCCGAGCCGCCGCGGTACGTGATCGCGAGCGCGGCGCCGGTGGCGAGCGGCAACTGGCCGCCGACGATGCCGTAGCCGCCGAGCAATCGCGTCTCCAGGTCGAACAGGTGCATCGACCCGCCCCAGCCCTTGGAGACGCCGTCGCTGCGGCCGTAGAGCTCGGCCATCACCCGGCCGGGCTCGATCCCGCGGGCCAGCGCGTAGCCGTGCTCGCGGTAGTTGGTGAACAGGTAGTCGTCCGGGGCGAGCGCGCGCATCAGCCCGACGACGGTCGCCTCCTCGCCCAGGTTGAGATGGCAGTAGCCGCCGATCTCGGCCTCGGTGTACGCGCGGGCGGCGCGCTCCTCGAAGCGGCGGATGAACAACATCTCCCGGTAGTACTCGAGCAGGAGATCCGGCGGCGTGGTGCGGCGCCGGGAGCGACTCCGGGATGTGGCAACGTCAGGGGACATCGTCTGTCCTTAGGCGGAACGACGGATAATGACACTGGATAGTATCATTCTTATGAGGTGAGAGATCACGTGAGCCAGCAGGAACGGCGCAAGCTCGGCCGGCCGACGGGTGCGGAGCGGGAGCGGCGGCGCGAGGACATCCTCGACGCCGCGGTCCGGCTGTTCCTCGCACACGGGTACGGCGGGGTGCCGTTGGATCGCTTGGCCGCCGAAGCCCAGGTGACCAAGCGCACCATCTACACCTATGTCGGTGACAAGGCGGAGGTCTTCGCCGCGGTGGTGGCCAGGTTGAACACCCAGGTCCTGCCGTCGGAGGAACCGGACAGTCTCGAGCAGGTCGCGGTCCGGCTGGTGACGACGCTGCACTCGGACGAAGCGATCGACCTGCACCGACTGGTGATCGCGGAGGCCCGGCAGTTCCCCGAACTCGCGTCGGCGTTCTACGCGAACGGCCCGCGCCGCTACCTCGACGTACTCACGGAACTGCTCGACGGTGATGCGGTCACGGCCGAGCACCTCTTCGGTCTACTGCTCGGCGAACCGCACCGCCGCCGCCTGCTCGGCCTCGACCCCGCCCCCTCCCGCCCTCGAGCAAAGGAACAGGCCCGCGCCGCCCTCAAAGCCCTCGGCCTGGCCCGCTAAGGAGGTCAGCGTGCGCGTCTGCTGCCTCGGCTAGAAGGTGTGTTCGTCGGCGGGGAAGGTGCCGGAGGCTACTTCGGCGGCGTAGGTGGCGGCTGCGGAGGTGAGGATGCCGCGTAAGTCGGCGTACCGCTTGACGAAGCGGGGCATCGTGCCTGAGCGGAGGCCGGCCATGTCCTGCCAGACCAGGACCTGGGCGTCGGTGTCGCGGCCGGCGCCGATGCCGATGGTCGGGATCGAGACGCGCTTGGTGATCTCCGCGGCGACATCGCCCGGCACCATCTCCAGTACGACGGAGAACGCGCCCGCCTCGGCCAGCGCGACCGCGTCGTCGATCAGCCCGGCCGCCTGGTCGCCACGACCCTGGACCCGGTAGCCGCCGATGCTGTGCTCGCTCTGCGGCGTGAAGCCGATGTGCGCCATCACGGGGATGCCGGACTGCGTCAGCTTCTCCACCATCGGCACCATGTTCCGGCCGCCTTCGAGCTTCACCGCATGCACGCCGGCTTCCTTCATGAACCGGACGGCGGTGTGGAAGGCCTGCTCGGGTGACGCCTGGTACGAACCGAACGGCAGGTCGGCGACGACGAGCGCCCGCTCGACCGCACCCGCGACGGCCCGCGCCAGCGGGATCAACTCGTCGACGGTGACGCGCAGCGTGGTGTCGTACCCGAAGACGTTGTTCGCGGCGGAGTCACCGACCAGCAGCACCGGAATGCCTGCCTGGTCGAAGATCTCGGCGGTGTACTGGTCGTACGCCGTCAACATGGCCCACTTCTCGCCATGGTTCTTCATGTCGCGCAGGTGGTGGACGCGGTAGCGCCGCGGCCGCTTGCTGCCCTCACCCGGACCATTGCCGCCGGCCGGCCTGTTCTCCGCCGATGCGGGCGAACCGCCGAGCGCGGGCGAACCGCCGAACGCGGGGGAACCGCCGAGCTCGGACGGCGCACTGCTCGCCGTCGCCTGGGCCCGACGCGCCGCGCGGTGTGATGCGCCGGGCTCGTTGGCGACCTGGCTCGGAGCGTCCTGCTGGACGTCCGCACGCCGCCGAGCGCCGAGCCGCTTGGGCTCCTCGCTGACCGGCGCGTTGCTCTCGTACTCCGCGCTCGGATCCGACAGGTAGCCGTTGTCCTGCTTCTGCCCCGGCTCCTGCTGGTAGGACTCGATCGCCTCCGGCATGTACGCCGTGATCGTCGGAGTGTCCACCGGGTAGTTCGGCGGGGGAGTGGCGGGCGACGCAGGTCGTGGTTGCGGCGGCTGCGGCTGCGGCGCCTGGTTCTGAGCCGGCGCAGGTGGTGGTGTCTGCGGCTGCGGCGCCGGGTTCGACGGCTGCTGCGGGGTCACCCCGTTGCTGCTCGGCCCATTGGCGTGTCCGTTGCTTTGGGCAGGGGTCTGTGGCGGAGCAGGACTCGGCGTCGGGGCCGGACTGCTCCAGTTGGTGCTGCCGTTCGAGCTGTGCGGTGCAGCGGGCCGCTGCGTCACACCATTACTCGACTGCGGCGGTGCCGGCGGACGCTGCTGCGCCGGCGGTCCGGCCGGCGGCTGCGGCTGGCGGCTCGGCGGCGTGCCGTTGCTGCCCGGTCCGAACGGACTCGGTCGGCCCTGTGATGGCGGCGGCGTCGGCTGGGCCGGCGGCTGCTGCGGCCGGAACGGGTTCTGCTCCGGGTACGCCGGCTGTCCGTACGTCGGCTCGTCAGCAGCCGACTGCTCACGCTCGGAGTAGTACTCCGGCCGGTGCGGGTGGTCAGCCTGCGGTCGGCTCTGCGGCTGGTCGCCGTACGGCCGGCTCGGCGGGTGCTCGCCGTACTGCCGCTGCTGGGGTTGCTGCGACGGTGGCGGTGCGGCGGGCAAGTACGGCGGCTTGGGGACGTACGGCTGCTGCGGCACCGGGCCGCGCTCGTACGACCGTGGTGCGTTCGGCAGGGACGGTGACGGGTCGAGGCCGAGCCCGTTGGGCCGGTCCCGCCAGGTGTCGTTGTCGTAGTCCGAGCGGCGGTGCTCCTCGGTTGTCCGGTTCTTCGGTCCGGTCCCGTACGGCGACGGCAGCTCCTCGTCGTCACCCGGGGTACCGGCCGACAGGAAGTTGTCAACCATGCCTTCATCGTCCCACCGTTGCGGAGGGTGAGCGCCACCGCCTGTGGGTGAGCGATCGCTCACATCGTTGAATTCCTTCCCTGCCCGACCGCCGCGGTCGTCAGCAGGCAGGCCGGAACGGCCGGTGGGCTCCTCAGGGGTGCCCCACGGGGTGTCGGTGGATGGGCGGTACCGCCAGGAGTCGCTCAGTGCTCGGCTGCCTTCCGTGCGTCCTCACGCCATGCATTCGTGATCGGCAGTCGCCGGTCCCGGCCGAAAGCCTTGTGGGTGATCTTCGGGCCCGGCGGGTACTGCCGGCGCTTGTACTCCGCCCGGTCGACCAGCTGGATCACCTTCGTGACCAGCTCGGTGTCGAACCCGGCGGCGACCAGCTCGGCACTGCCGCGGTCCTGCTCGACGTAGTCGTCCAGCATGTCGTCGAGCAGATCGTACGGCGGCAGTGAGTCGGTGTCCTGCTGTCCCGGGCGCAACTCGGCCGAGGGCGGCTTGGCGATCGAGTTCGCCGGGATCGGCGGCTGCCGGCCGCGGTCTATCGCGTCCTGGTTCCGCCACTTGGCCAGCCGCCAGACCAGCGTCTTCGGGACGTCCTTGAGCGGTGCGTAGCCGCCGACCGCGTCGCCGTAGATGGTCGAGTAGCCGACGGACAGCTCGGATTTGTTGCCGCAGGCAAGCACCAGGTGGCCGTCGGCGTTCGACAGGCCCATCCAGACGACCGCCCGGACCCGGGCCTGCAGGTTCTCCTCGGCCAGCCCGGTCAGGCCGAGCGTGTCGAGGAACGGCTGCACCATCGGCTGGATCGGTACGACGCGGTAGTTGAGGCCGGTGCGGGCCGCCAGATCGGCGGCGTCGTCCTTGGAGTGGTCGCTGGAGTAGACGCTCGGGTTGGAGATGCCGAACACGTGCTCGGGGCCGACCGCGTCACAGGCGATCGCCGCGACCAGCGACGAGTCGATGCCGCCCGAGAGTCCGAGCAGGACGGACTTGAAACCGTTCTTCTGGACGTAGTCGCGCAGGCCGGTGACGATCGCGCCGTACATCTCGGCCTCGTCGGACAGCCGCGGCGCGACGGCCGAGTCCATCGGCTCGTACGGCTCGAGGGCGTCCTCGTGCAGGACGGTGTGGACGATCTCGATGCCTTCGTGGGTGCCGGACGGCGTACCTGATGCGGCCGGGAGGTCGAGGTCGACGACCATGCTGCCCTGCTCGAACTGCGGGGCGCGGGCGAAGACCTTGCCCTCGGCGTCGGCGATCAGCGAGTCGCCGTCGAAGACGAGCTCGTCCTGGCCGCCGACCAGGTTGACGTAGGCGAGCGAGCAGCCGGCCTCGCGGGCGCGGCGGCGGACCAGGTCACCGCGGACGTCGTCCTTGTTCGCCTCGTACGGCGAGCTGTTGACGACGAGCAGCAGACCGGCGCCGGCGGCCTTGGTGACGGCGACCGGGCCGCCGTCCTGCCAGAGGTCCTCGCAGATGACCAGGGCGACGTCGATGCCGTGGATCCGGATCACCTGCAGGGTGTTGCCGGGGACGAAGTGCCGGAACTCGTCGAAGACGCCGTAGTTCGGCAGGTGGTGCTTGACCGCACTGGTGACGACCCGGCCCTGATGGATCACCGCGGCCGAGTTCGTCGGGGAGCCCTTGGGGCGGCCGAGCCGGTCGATGCCCATCGCCGTACCGCCGGCGCGGTCGAGGTAGCCGCAGACCACCACGATGTCGCCGAGCCCTTCGTCGGCCAGCCGCCGGGCGAGGTCGTGGATCCGCGCCTGCGACGCGTCCACGAACGACGCCCGCAGCGCCAGGTCCTCCACCGGGTAACCGGTCAGCCCGAGCTCCGGGAAGGCCACGACGTGGGCACCGCGCTCGACAGCATTACGGGTCCACGCGACGATCTTGTCCGCGTTCCCGTCAATGTCACCCACGGTCACATTGAGCTGAGCAAGAGCTACCCGAAGCTGAGGCACGGGAGCACATTACTGGTTCCCCCGGCTCTTACCCACGTCCGTCTCCCGCCTCTTACGTACGCCGGATGTACGCGCGCACCAACCGCAGGTTGTTCTCGACCGGATCCAGCGCGTCCACGGTCAGGTGTTCATGGGTCAGGGCCGGGAACTCCACGCGCATCCGCTCAACGTGATCCCAGCCGACCTCGTGCCATCCGGGGATACCCCGCGCGCGGCCCTCCAGCCGTCGGCGATGCGCACCTGAAGGTCGCGTCTGCTGTCGTCCCTGGTTCCTCTGGACCGGGGAGGGTTTTACCCGGCGAGATCAGGGGGTGGTCGCAACGCGGTGTAGGTCGTCGATGAGGAGGGTAGCGAACATTTCGCGGGGGGTGTGGTAGC
>NZ_JBSXMZ010000074.1:0-814 GCF_054073265.1 Kribbella sp. CWNU-51 | reverse complement strand
CTGGTGCATCCCGTCGCGGAGGTTGTCGTTCACCGCGGCGTGCGGACAGTTGATCGGCAACTGGGTGAAGTTGGGTCCGCCGAGCCGGGTCAGCTGGGTGTCGAGGTAGGAGAACAGACGGGCCTGCATCAACGGGTCGTCGGTCACCTCGATCCCGGACACCAGGTTCCCGGTGTGGAACGCGACCTGCTCGGTCTCGGCGAAGTAGTTCGTCGGGTTCCGGTCCAGGGTGAGCTTGCCGACCAGCTGTACCTCGCAGAGTTCCTCGGGCACGATCTTGGTCGGATCGAGCAGGTCGATGCCCTCGAAGGTCTGGTCGTCGGAGTCGGGCATGATCTGCAGGCCGAGCTCGAACTCCAGTGGTGCGCCGGCGTTGATGCCGTCGGCGAGGTCGCGCCGGTGGAAGTCGGGATCGGCTCCGGCGGCCAGCTGGGCCTCTTCCCAGACCAGCGAGTGGATGCCTGCCACCGGCTTCCAGTGGAACTTGACCAGACAGGTCTCGTCGTTGGCGTTCACGAGCCGGAAGGTGTGGACGCCGAAGCCCTCCATCGTGCGGTACGAGCGGGGGATGCCGCGATCCGACATCGCCCACAGCACGTGGTGAGTCGCCTCGGTGTGCAGCGAGACGAAGTCCCAGAAGGTATCGTGCGCGGTCTGCGCCTGCGGGATCTCGCGGTCCGGGTGTGGCTTGCCGGCGTGGATGATGTCCGGGAACTTGATCCCGTCCTGGATGAAGAAGACCGGCATGTTGTTGCCGACCAGATCGAAATTGCCTTCGTCGGTGTAGAACTTCACCGCGAATCCGCGGACGTCG
>NZ_JBSXMZ010000073.1:0-989 GCF_054073265.1 Kribbella sp. CWNU-51 | reverse complement strand
GACGATGTGGTTTGTCTAGGACCATGTCGTGCGCAATCGAGGAGCACCTTCGAGGTGAAGAGTACCGGGTTGTATCCGTGTGTTCGGGTTGATGCGGCCGGTTCGGGTGTGGTGTCGCAGGCTGGTGGCCTGTTGCTCACCGAGACGGTCCGAGCCAGTGGCCTGGACGCGGAGCTGTCGAGGGTGTTGGCGGCGTGGCGCAAGCCGTTGGCCCGGCATGACCCGGCCAAGATCGTCATCGATCTGGCCGTCGCGCTCGGGCTAGGTGGGGACTGCCTGGCCGATATCGCGGTGCTGCGTGCCGAGCCGGGCCTGTTCGGTTCGGTCGCGTCGGATCCGACGGTGTCACGCACGGTCGACGCGCTTGCCGGCGACGTCGAGGCGGTGCTCAAGGCGATCAACGTCGCCCGGGCCGCAGCGCGTGCGCGGGTGTGGGCGTTGGCCGGCGAGCACGCGCCGGACGCCGGTCGCGATGCCGACGCCCCGCTGATCATCGATACCGACGCGACCTTGGTGGGTTCGCATTCGGACAAGCAGGGCGCGGCGCCAACCTTCAAGCGGGGCTACGGGTTCCACCCGTTGTGCGCGTTCGTCGACCACGGACCCGACGGGTCCGGTGAGCCACTGGCGGTCATGTTGCGACCCGGGAACGCCGGCTCGAACACCGCCGCCGACCACATCACCGTGGTCCGCGACGCGCTCAAACAGATCCCCGGGCACCGGTCGGGGACCCGGCCTGGACGCAAGGTCTTGATCCGTACCGACGCGGCTGGCTGCACCCACGAGTTCCTCGACTGGATCGTCGGCCAGCGGTTGTCGTACTCGGTCGGGTTCACCCTGCCCGACGACTTCGCCCAGGCCCTGTCGCGGATCCCGAAGCAGGCCTGGACACCGGCGATCGACGCCGATGGCCGGGTCCGCGACGGCGCCTGGGTCGCCGACGTCACCGCCCTGCTCAACTTGTCGAAATGGCCGGCCGGGATGCGGGT
>NZ_JBSXMZ010000072.1:0-2735 GCF_054073265.1 Kribbella sp. CWNU-51 | reverse complement strand
GGCAGAGATGCTGCGCCCTCTGGCCTAGGTAGGCCACCCTCCTCAGCCCTGTGTTGCCGTGCTTCTCGTACGGCGGATCAGACGCGGGCTGATCCATGACGTCAATCAATGCTCCTGGAAGGAGCCGTCACATGACGCATACAACGAACCATCGGATGGACTCGGACAGTCCGCCCACAGAAGGTGTCGCCGGGACAGCCCGGGACGAGGCCGGGCAGCTGAAGGAGACGTCGGCCGAGGCCGCTCGTCAGGTTGCGGGGACCGTCAAGGACAAGGCATCCGACGTGACGTCGGATGTCCGGGAGCAGACCCGGCGGCTGGCCGATCAGACGCGGAACGAGCTGGTCGGGCAGGCGAGCCAGCAGAAGGACCGGGCCACCAACGGACTCCGTTCGGTGAGCGACGAGCTGCGCGGGATGGCCGAGCACGGTCAGTCCGGCCTGGGTGCTCAGCTGGCACGGCACGGTGCGGGCTTCGCGGATCAGGCTGCGGACTTCCTGCAGCAGCACGAGCCTGGCGATTTGCTGGACGAGGTCCGCGGGTTCGCGCGGCGCAAGCCGGGCACGTTCCTGCTGGTGGCCGCGGCCGCCGGTGTAGTGGCCGGCCGCCTCACGCGTGCCTTGGCAGCAGGCGGCACCAATGCGTCGGGCAGCAGCGGTACGCCGTACGGCAATGGATCGGTGAGCGGCAACGGCATGCCGGGGCAGCAGGTCGGTGGCGCGGATGTCGACGACTATCTCGTCCCGCCGCCGGTTGCGCCCAACCAGGATGCCGGAGCGCCGGTCCAGTCCAAGTTCACACCGGGACCGGGGCTGTGACATGACTGTCGACGGATCACCGCCCGGCAGCAGTCCGGCCCGGCTGTCGATGGATGAGTCGGTTGGTCAGCTGGTCTCCCAGCTGACCACCGACCTGGGGCAACTCACGCGCCAGGAACTGGCGCTGGCCAAGGCCGAACTCCAGGCGGAGGCGAAGAAGGCCGGCAAGGGCGCAGGCATGCTCGGCGGCGCGGCGTTCGCCGGCTGGATGGTCGCCCTCTTCCTCTCCCTGACGGTGATGTGGGCTCTCGACGAGGCCATGGATCTCATCTGGGCAGCGCTCATCGTCGCCGCCATCTGGGCGGTCGTGGCCGCCGTACTGGCGACGACGGGACGCAAGGAGCTCCAGGAAGTCAATCCGAAACCCGACCAGACGGTCGAATCACTCAAGGAGGACGCGAAATGGCTGAAGACCCGGAAGAGCTGAAGCGCGACATCGAGCAGACGCGGCGCAACGTGGGCCGCGACGTGGACGCCCTGACGGAGAAGGTCAGCCCTGGTCGCGTCGTCGGCCGGCGGGTCGACCGGGCTCGCGGCGGGGTCCATCGGCTGAAGGAGCACGTGATGGGCTCGGCGGAGTCCGTGGGCGGATCCGTGAGCGATACCGCCGGTTCGGCCGTGTCGACCGTGCAGGACGCGGGCAGCAAGGTTGGTGACGCTGTCAGTTCTGCACCGGACATGGCCCGGGCGCGGACTCGCGGTACGCCGCTGGCCGCCGGCCTGATCGCCTTCGCGGCCGGATGGGTGGCGGCCGCCGCGCTCCCGGCGTCGACGCGGGAACGCGACCTGGCCCAGGACACCAAGGACAAGGCGATGGAGGCTGCCGGTCCGGTGAAGGAGCAGGCCGCCCAGATGGCCCACGAGGTGAAGGACAACCTCCAGGAGCCGGCGCAGCAGGCTGTCGAGAACGTCAAGCAGTCCGCATCCCAGGCGGCGACCGACGTGGCCGACGAGAGCCGCTCGGCGGCTCACCAGGTCGCCGACGATGCCAAGGACTCGGCGGACAACGTCCGGCAGGCCGGTTCCTCGAGCTGATGAGCGGCGAACGGCGGGAAGTTCCGGGACTGGATGCGGAGAAGCCGACCGAGATTCCGGCGACCGGCTGGTGGCAGGTGATCCGGCGAGCTTGGGCTGAGGCCAAGGCCGACCAAGTTCCCCTGCTCGCGGCCGGCGTCGCGTTCTTCGGTTTCCTCTCGCTGTTTCCTGCCGTCGTCGCCGGGGTGCTGGCCTATGGGCTGGTTGCGGATCCGACTCAGATCCGCAACCAGGTCAAGGATCTGGCCGCGGCCATGCCGGCGTCAGGGCGCGATCTGCTGCTCCAGCAGCTCGACGCTCTGACCTCGGCGCCACGGCAGGGACTGGGGATCGGCGTCGCGATCGCCGTAGTGGTCGCGCTGTGGAGCGCGTCAGGAGGTGCGGGGTACCTCCTGACCGCTGTCAACCTCGCCTACGACGAGGACGAGACGCGCGGGTTCGTCCGCCGCAAGCTCCTGGCACTGAGCATGACGCTGGGCGCGATCGTCTTCGTCCTGCTCGCGATCGCCCTGTTCACGGCCGGCGCGGCGATCGGGAACGATGTGGCCGCGCCGGTCCGGATCCTGCTCGAGGCGGTACGGCTGGTGCTGGCCGTCGTACTGATCACTGTGGCGCTCGCCGTCACCTACCGGCTCGGGCCGGATCGGGACGCCCCACGCATCCGCTGGGTGTCCGCGGGAGCCATCGTCGCGACCGTCATCTGGCTGATCGCATCGATCGGCTTCTCGATCTATGTCGAGACGTTCGGCAACTACGCCAAGACCTACGGCAGTCTGGCCGCGGTGGTGGTCCTGATGTTGTGGCTGTGGCTCACCGCGTACGCCGTACTGCTCGGAGCCGAGATCAACGCCGAGGCCGAGCAGCAGACCGCCCGGGACACCA
>NZ_JBSXMZ010000071.1:0-834 GCF_054073265.1 Kribbella sp. CWNU-51 | reverse complement strand
CAGCGACGATGTGGTTTGTCTAGGACCATGTCGTGCGGAATCGAGGAGCACCTTCGAGGTGAAGACTACCGGGTTGTATCCGTGTGTCCGGTTTGACGCGGCCGGGTCGGGGGTGGTGTCGCAGGCCGGTGGCCTGTTACTCACCGGCGCGGTCCGGGCCAGCGGCGTGGCCGCGGAGTTGTCGCGGCTGTTGGCGCCGTGGCGCAAGCCGTTGGCGAGGCACGATCCGGCCAAGATCGTCACCGATCTCGCGATCGCGCTCGGGCTGGGTGGGGACTGTCTGGCCGACATCGCGGTGCTGCGCGGCGAGCCGGGCCTGTTCGGCCCGGTCGCCTCAGATCCGACGGTGTCACGCACGATCGACGCACTCGCCGGCGACGTCGAGGCGGTGCTGAAGGCGATCAACGTCGCTCGGGCCGCAGCGCGTGCGCGGGTGTGGGCGTTGGCCGGCCGGTACGCGCCGGACGCCGGTCGCGATGTCGACGATCCACTGATCATCGACCTCGACGCCACCTTGGTGGGTGCACATTCGGACAAGCAGGGTGCGGCGCCAACCTTCAAGCGGGGCTACGGATTCCACCCGTTGTGCGCGTTCGTCGACCATGGACCCGACGGGTCCGGTGAGCCGCTGGCGGTGATGTTGCGGCCCGGGAACGCCGGCTCGAACACCGCCGCTGACCACATCACCGTGGTCCGCGACGCGCTCAAACAACTCCCCTCACACCGGGTGGGGACCAGGCCCGGGCGCAAGGTGCTGATCCGCACCGACGCGGCCGGCTGCACCCACGAGTTCCTCGACTGGATCGTCGGCCAGCGCCTGTCGTACTCGGTCGG
>NZ_JBSXMZ010000070.1:0-3150 GCF_054073265.1 Kribbella sp. CWNU-51 | reverse complement strand
TTTGTAGCGTAATTTTGTCTTTTGTTGTTTGTTTTTGTGACAAGCTACTAAGGGCAATCGGTGGATGTCTTGGTACCAAGAGCCGATGAAGGACGTTGGAGCCTGCGATAAGCCCCGGGGAGTTGGCAACCGAGCTGTGATCCGGGGGTGTCCGAATGGGGAAACCCAGCTGGCATTCTAAAGCCAGTTACCAGTGCCTGAACACATAGGGTTCTGGAGGGAACGCGGGGAAGTGAAACATCTCAGTACCCGCAGGAAGAGAAAACAATAGTGATTCCGTGAGTAGTGGCGAGCGAAAGCGGATGAGGCTAAACCATGTGCGTGTGATAGCCGGCGTGCGTTGCGTATATGGGGTTGTGGGAGCATTCGGGTCTTAATGCCGTGAGACCAGAGAGTTATAAATCGCTGTTGAAGTCGAATCTTCTGGAATGTTGAGCCGTAGTGGGTTATAGCCCTGTAGGCGTAAGACAGTGACTCTTGAGTGTTTTCCCAAGTAGCACGGGACTCTTGAAATCCCGTGTGAATCTGGCGGGACCACCCGCTAAGCCTAAATACTTCTTGGTGACCGATAGCGGACTAGTACCGTGAGGGAAAGATGAAAAGTACCCCGGGAGGGGAGTGAAATAGTACCTGAAACCGGTTGCCTACAATCCGTCGGAGCTCCTCACTTGTGGGGTGTGACGGCGTGCCTTTTGAAGAATGAGCCTGCGAGTTAGTGGTGTGTGGCGAGGTTAACCCGTGTGGGGTAGCCGTAGCGAAAGCGAGTCTGAATAGGGCGCTTTAGTCGCATGCTCTAGACCCGAAGCGGAGTGATCTATCCATGGGCAGGTTGAAGCGTGGGTAAGACCGCGTGGAGGACCGAACCCACCAGGGTTGAAAACCTGGGGGATGACCTGTGGATAGGGGTGAAAGGCCAATCAAACTCCGTGATAGCTGGTTCTCCCCGAAATGCATATAGGTGCAGCGTCGCGTGTTTCTTACCGGAGGTAGAGCACTGGATGGTCTAGGGGGCTTACCGGCTTACCGAAATCAGCCAAACTCCGAATGCCGGTAAGTGAGAGCGCGGCAGTGAGACTGCGGGGGATAAGCTCCGTAGTCGAGAGGGAAACAGCCCAGATCACCAGCTAAGGCCCCTAAGCGATTGCTAAGTGGAAAAGGATGTGGAGTTGCCCAGACAACCAGGAGGTTGGCTTAGAAGCAGCCACCCTTGAAAGAGTGCGTAATAGCTCACTGGTCAAGTGATTCCGCGCCGACAATGTAGCGGGGCTCAAGCAATCCGCCGAAGCTGTGGCATTCACACTCGTACCAGGCCGGCCCTTCGGGGTTGGTCCAGGTGTGTGGATGGGTAGGGGAGCGTCGTGCAGCGTGTGAAGCAGCCTAGTGATGGAGTTGTGGATGCTGCACGAGTGAGAATGCAGGCATGAGTAGCGAATGACGGGTGAGAAACCCGTCCGCCGGATGATCAAGGGTTCCAGGGTCAAGCTAATCTGCCCTGGGTAAGTCGGGACCTAAGGCGAGGCCGACAGGCGTAGTCGATGGACAACGGGTTGATATTCCCGTACCGGCATTAACACGACCCGACCGAACCCGCTGATGCTAAGCCAACAAGGCCTTGATGTCTTCGGACGGATTGGTGGCGTTGGTGGCCCGAGGTGGTAGTAGGTGCATTGAGGAGTGACGCAGGAGGGTAGTCCAACCGCGGCGATGGTAGGCGCAAGCTGATCCGCGGGCAAGGTGGTAGGGCGAGGCATAGGCAAATCCGTGTCTCATTGAGCCTGAGAGCCGAGGCGGACCCGTTTAGGGGAAGTGGATGATCCCATGCTGCCGAGAAAAACTTCGCAGTGAGTGTTAGAGCCGCCCGTACCCCAAACCGACACAGGTGATCAGGTAGAGAATACCAAGGCGATCGAGTGAACCATGGTTAAGGAACTCGGCAAAATGCCCCCGTAACTTCGGGAGAAGGGGGGCCGGAACCGTTAGGTGACTTGCTCACCGACGCGGTGATGGCCGCAGAGACCAGGCCCAAGCGACTGTTTACTAAAAACACAGGTCCGTGCGAAGAAGTAATTCGATGTATACGGACTGACGCCTGCCCGGTGCTGGAACGTTAAGGGGACAGGTTAGTCGGCTTTAGGGCCGGCGAAGCTTTGAACTTAAGCGCCAGTAAACGGCGGTGGTAACTATAACCATCCTAAGGTAGCGAAATTCCTTGTCGGGTAAGTTCCGACCTGCACGAATGGCGTAACGACTTGGGCGCTGTCTCAACCGTGGACTCGGCGAAATTGCATTACGAGTAAAGATGCTCGTTACGCGCAGCAGGACGGAAAGACCCCGGGACCTTTACTACAACTTGGTATTGGTGGTCGGTACAACTTGTGTAGGATAGGTGGGAGACTGTGAAGCTCGGACGCCAGTTCGGGTGGAGTCATCGTTGAAATACCACTCTGGTTGTTCTGGCTGTCTAACTTTGGTCCGTTATCCGGATCAGGGACAGTGCCTGGTGGGTAGTTTGACTGGGGCGGTCGCCTCCTAAAAGGTAACGGAGGCGCTCAAAGGTTCCCTCAGCCTGGTTGGCAATCAGGTGTCGAGTGTAAGTGCACAAGGGAGCTTGACTGTGAGACAGACATGTCGAGCAGGGACGAAAGTCGGAACTAGTGATCCGGCGGTGGCATGTGGGAGCACCGTCGCTCAACGGATAAAAGGTACCCCGGGGATAACAGGCTGATCTTCCCCAAGAGTCCATATCGACGGGATGGTTTGGCACCTCGATGTCGGCTCGTCGCATCCTGGGGCTGGAGTAGGTCCCAAGGGTTGGGCTGTTCGCCCATTAAAGCGGCACGCGAGCTGGGTTTAGAACGTCGTGAGACAGTTCGGTCCCTATCCGCTGCGCGCGCAGGAGACTTGAGAAGGGCTGCCCCTAGTACGAGAGGACCGGGGTGGACGAACCTCTGGTGTGCCAGTTGTTCCGCCAGGAGCACGGCTGGTTGGCTACGTTCGGGAGTGATAACCGCTGAAAGCATCTAAGCGGGAAGCACGCTTCAAGATGAGGTCTCCCACCGGGTTAACCGGGTAAGGCCCCCAGTAGACCACTGGGTTGATAGGCCAGAAGTGGAAGCATCGCAAGATGTGGAGCTGACTGGTACTAATAGG